>PWXV01000264.1 GCA_003568415.1 Ignavibacteriales bacterium | reverse complement strand
ATGGTATTCAACGTATTAACGACGGTACGCAATGCAATGAGACCTGGTATCGGCGGACGTTCGGCGGTAGCATCTTTATCGGTTATAATGATCGCGGTTGCTCCGCGGTGGGCTGCTTCACGTGTCTGTTGTTCGAGGTGTTTTACTGTGTTACGAAAACCTACTGAACCATGTTCGCGAACAAATGTTGCATCAAGTTCCTTATAGATGATTCCATAGTTGTTGTTCTGCTTTTTCCCCACTTCTTTTATGAAGCGCATTTGTCCGAGACTGAGGACAGGCGTATCAAGTTCAATACCATGGACCGGAGGAATCAGTTCTTTCGGAGCGAAGATGTTCGGTTTTTTCCCGAGATGGATCGTAAGATCTGTAACGAATTCTTCCCGCAAATAATCCAGCGGTGGATTAGTTACCTGTGCAAAGTTTTGAAAGAAATAATCGAAAAACGAACGCGGTTCTTCAGAGAGAACGGCCAGGCGGGCAGTATCACCCATTGAACCGATTGGTTCTTTCCCCTGGGTTATCATCGGTGTTAATATCCGTGACATATCTTCCTGCGTGTAACCAAAAACTCCCAGTTGTTCGCTTGAGGGTAACTGTTCATCGGTTTGCATATAACCGAGTTTATATAGCCGTGCATCGAAATGAGCATCATAATTCTCTTTCGATCCGCCGGGATCTCTGAAATGGACTTTACCGTTTTCAAGATCAACCTTGACGCCGGTACCTCCGTACAGCGATCCTTTTTTAACAATGGTACTTTCATCTATAGTAAACGTGCCGGCTTCGGAAGATAAATAAAAATGATCGTCCGTCTTCACCCATCTGCAGGGCCGGAACCCGCTCCGGTCGAGGCGTGCCCCGATTGTGCGTCCGTCAGAGTAAGTGATAAAAGCCGGGCCGTCCCACGGTTCCATTGCACGACTCCAGAATTTATAAAAATCACTTTCCCGGTTAGCCGGTGGTATCATAACAGCAAGTATATCTTCAAGGTGAGGGTTACTTGAACGGTGCATAAGCGCTTCGACCATTTCATTCAGGCTTCCCGAATCGCTTATTCCTTCGTGTGTCAGCAGTTCGCCCGGTTTCAGTCCGAGATATAACTCGCGAATCCTGGCCCACGAACGATTGCCGGTTATGGTATTTATCTCACCATTGTGACCGATAATGCGGAATGGCTGTACTTTATCCCATGCAGTACGGGTGTTGGTGCTGAACCGCCGGTGAAACAGACTAAAACGTGTTTTGAAAGCAGGATTTTTCAGATCCGGATAA
This sequence comes from Ignavibacteriales bacterium, assembly GCA_003568415.1. Classification (GTDB taxonomy): domain Bacteria; phylum Bacteroidota; class Ignavibacteria; order T3Sed10-11; family T3Sed10-11; genus T3Sed10-11. Next base: position 5,145 of record PWXV01000264.1, on the reverse strand, counting down.
AACCGTTCGAGTGCATCTGCACGAACCAGTGCTTTATACACAATAGTTGTCGCAGAGAGAGAGACAAAATAAAAATCCTGCTTGATACCTGCGTCGGCGAGTTTAACACGTGCGTGTTGTTTTGCGGTATATAGTAATCTATCGAACGATGCATCGGTCCGGCAGTGATCGGGACGTTGTATTACCGCCTGGATGATACCCGGTAATGACTCCCGCGCATCTGTTCCGAGAATTCCGGTTTCAATGGGTACATCCCGGTATTCAAGTATATACAATCCCAGGAATTCGAAGACGTCCTTCAGGATAGTCAAACTTTTACGCTTTGCTTCTGAATTCGGAGGAGCAAAAAGAGTTGCTACAGCAACCGAGTTCGGTTTATAACCGAATAGTTCAAACGGGATATCGGCCATTATGCCGGCACCGTCTCCCGTAATCTGATCTGCACTACAGGCACCACGGTGTTCAACGCAGGAAAGTGCCTGAAGACCTTCCTGAAGGTGACGATGTGTATATGTACCATGTAATCCTGCAACAAATCCAACACCGCAACTTCCTTTTTCTTCAAATATCATATAGCACTCTACTCCAATAAAGTGTGGTAAAAGCCTTAATTTACCATAATATTGATAAATGTCAAGGGCTTGCACTTTCGTTCTCTATTACCTATAATTATAGTAATTATGAAATTATTTTCATTATTCAAATCGCAGTATTATAAGCCCGCTTGGGTGTACAAAACGAACGGGCAACTCTGGCGTATTCTATTTAGTCATGGCGATCTCATTGCCGGTGAACACAGGGATAATGATGCAAAACGTGTCACATTTTTTTGTGTAGACGTTAAAAACGGTGAAGAAAAATGGAATATGAGCCGCGAAGATGAAGGCTGGTGGACTTCCACAGAAGGAGTGTACGGAAAATATCTTTATCTTCATTCTTTTGCGAAACCGGATCTACCGCATCCGAAGCATGTTACTGCTGTCGATATGGAGACGGGAAACATTTTGTGGGATCATCCCGGGTATACATTTTTATACGGGAATGAAGAATCAGTCGTTGTAGAACAGCGTGAGATTGAACAAACTCGGTGCCACCGGCTCGATCCTGAAAGCGGTGAAATTGTCGATACCATCGAGGATCAAACTACGATTAATCGTGAGCACGAGGATGCACGGTCAAATGATCCGCATCTGAAACTAATGTTCCCCGACATATATAATCCTGACTACAATGATCATAGTGTTTTTATTACGCTCGTGAATACTATTCAACGGACAGAACGGCTCATTGATCCGGTTGAAGTTCTGCAATATGAAACTAATATTCTCATTTGTTATCACAAGGTCAAAGGAGGTCAGGCAAACGGAAATACCTTGCTCACCCACGAACTGGTAATTTTCGATAAAAACACTCAAAAAGAATTATACCGCGATACTTTATTCGATAATGCATCAGCACCTGTACCCGATGGATTTTTTGTGCGGGAGGGTGTTTTGTATTATATCCGCAATAAATCGGAATTAGTTGCAGTTACCCTTCAGGATACTCTATGAAATTTCAAACCGATACAATTAAACTTACTACAAAAGGTCACACCGATATAATTGATATTACCGGTGATGTACAAAATATAATAGATCAGCATTCTATACAGGACGGTCAGGTGCTCATTTTTGTACCCGGGTCAACCGGCGGTTTAACCACGGTTGAGTATGAACCGGGCCTGCTTCAGGACCTGCCGGAGGCGTATGAACGAATTGCTCCGACCGGCAAGACCTATCATCACGATGCACGGTGGGGAGACGGAAACGGCTATGCACATGTGCGCGCCTCGTTAACAGGTCCTTCACTAATCGTACCGGTAACCGGGGGCAGGATGGTACTCGGCACATGGCAACAGATTATATTTATCGATTTTGATAATCGTTCGAGAGACAGGGAATTGGTGGTACAAGTATCAGGCGTTACGGGATAGCATAATTTGAACAGAATAGTAAACAATATGTAGGAGATATTGCATGCTCACCCTTACCGAAAAAATTCTCTTCGCACTATTAGCAATAACCTCAATTTATTTAGCTTATCTGACATTCAGCAGGATGTTCAGGTTAATCGATCGCGGAACCGGTGAATTACGTTATAGCGATATTCCCAGTCGGATAATGACCGGTATAATTGCATTAATTAATCAGGGACGAATATTACGTGTTCGTCCAGTTACGTCACTTTTTCATTATGCGGTGGCGTGGGGTTTTATATTTTATATTATCGTTAATGTTGTTGATGTGCTTGAAGGGTATATTGCAGGGTTTCATTTTCTCGGAGATACAGTGGCCGGAGGAATATACCGCTTGCTTGCAGATGTGTTGAGTGTGGCTGTGTTGTTAGGAATTATTTATTTGCTTGTTCGACGATTCATTGCCGGAGCGCCGGCATTACGAACACGTGAAGATGTGAAACTGATGCCGGATGCGGTACGGGGAATTCCGAAGGATTCATGGATTGTTGGTGGATTTATATTCCTGCATGTGGGATTTAGATTCTTGGGTGAATCGTTTCTCATCGCATACAATGGTAACGATCTCTGGCAGCCATTTGCAAATTCGGTTGCGAATATCTGGCATGGTTTTGCCCTCAGTCCCGACACCATATTGCTCGGATGGCACGTTAGCTGGTGGATTGCACTTGGATTAATTTTACTTTTTATACCGTATTTTCCCTACAGTAAGCATGCGCATTTATTTATGGGACCGTTAAATTTTATGGTCAGTCCGAGGCAGCCATCGATCGGTAAAATGGAGCCGATTGATCTTGAGGATGAAGATGCAGAGCAGTTTGGTGTAAACAGTTTAACGGATCTCCATAAAAAGGAAATTCTCGATGCATTTGCGTGCATTATGTGTAACAGGTGTCAGGATGCATGTCCGGCGTACATAACGGGCAAAGAACTGTCACCTGCAGCTCTGGAAATTAACAAACGATATTATACCCGCAGTAACCTGAAATCTCTCGGTGAGGGGGGCCAAGACTCACAACCGTTGCTTGAGTATGCTATTAGTGAGGAGGCAGTCTGGGCGTGTACTGCGTGCGGCGCATGTGTGGATATCTGTCCGGTGGCGAATCAACCGATGATGGATATTCTGAAAATCAGACAGTATCAAACCTTAATGGAGAGTAAATTCCCCGCCGAGTTGAAAAATACATTCCAGAATCTTGAACGTAACTATACCCCGTGGTCATTCAGTCATGCCGATCGTACGAAATGGGCTGAGGGACTTGATGTGCCCACCGTAGAGGATAATCCTGATTTTGAATATCTCTACTGGGTAGGCTGTGCCGGTTCGTATGACAACCGGTATAAGAAAGTCTCAAGGGCGTTTGTAACATTATTGAAGAAAGCCGGTGTTAATTTTGCTATTCTCGGTGAACATGAAAAATGCAACGGCGATACTGCCCGTCGGCTCGGCAATGAATATCTTGCACAAATGATGATGACCGAGAATGCCGAGACATTGAATGGCTATAACGTAAAGAAAATACTTACAACCTGTCCGCATTGTTTCCATATATTTGGCAATGAATATCCGGATTTTGGCGGATCATACGAAGTAATCCATCATACCGATTTTCTTATGGAGTTGATGAAATCGGGCAAGCTCAACGTAAGCGAAGAACAGAAAAAGAAGATAACATATCACGATTCATGTTATCTCGGCAGACATAACGATGTTTATGATTCTCCGAGAAATGTCATACAATCGATAGGCGGGGTGGACTTTGTAGAGATGGGCCGGTCGCGCGATAAGGGATTATGCTGCGGTGCCGGTGGTGGACGGATGTGGATGGAAGAAACGGTCGGTAAGAGCATCAATATTGAGCGAACTGAAGAAGCATTAGCACTAAATCCCGACGTAATCGGCACGGCCTGTCCGTTCTGTATGACCATGCTGTCCGATGGCGTAAAATCAAAAGATAAAGGCGATGATGTTGCAGTAAAAGACATTGCAGAGTTACTGCTTGAAGCAATCACGGAAAATGGACAAAAGTAGCATATAGCAAGAGGTGAACATTGATACTACTCATCCACGGAAATGCAGGTGTCGGTAAATCGACTGTTGCACAAATGTTAAACGAAACGATACCACAGGAATCCATCGTTGTGGAAGTGGATAAACTAAGGTATAATGTAGTCGATCAACGAGTTAATACCACACAGCTCGACCTTGTGGATCAGCAAGTGCTTACAGCAACAAAAGCTTTTTTGGATACCAAATATGAAGCGGTGATTATTGAAGGCGTCTATCCATCACAAAAACATTTGAATAAAGTAGTTGAGCAATTACATAAAATAGATCCCGAAGTGTATGTTTACCGTTTGGATTGTTCGTTGCGTGAAAACGTGAAACGTGACGAGAACCGTGATGATGATCTGACTGTCGGGAAACAAGTAAAAGAGGTTTTTAAAGAGTTCGATCAACTTGAACATAAGGAGGAGTTAGGTGAGGTAATCGATACAACGGGCTTGACGCCGAAAGTGACAATTGATAAGATTGAAGATTTGATAAAAAACAGGAAGGGAAGTGTGTAAGTCAGTTTCTGGTTGTCGGTGCATTATCGTTCACCGACAACCAGCAGTACATAATTACCCCGGGGCTATACATCCTCCGGATCTATATCTTCAACAATCTGTTCGATCGGGTCTTCATCGACTTCAGGTGCCGGTTCGAACGTGTTAAGCAGTGCCTGTACCTGTAATACAAGTTTTTTCTTTTCATAGCGGGGTGCGAATACAGAGCCGTCCAGCATATAAATTCGTCCGCTTTCATCGTCATAGAAGGTATAATTAATAAACGGACCTCCGCCGCTGAAATCGCTAAACCGCCACAATCCTCTGGTTTTAATACTGTACCGGCCCTTAAAACTCACTTCCTCTAATTCATGATATTCTGGAGCGATTCGTACGTACGCCTTATCATCTACCGTGCGGTAGAATTTTCGCGTCAATTCATCCCGTCTTTCCCGAATGAAACTTGGTGTTACTTCATGTGCTTCAGCATCCTCCACCCAGTGCACAAAGATCCAGCGCTCCATATCGGGTGGTGTTGCCCGGCGAACCCATACGAAATTGTTCTCCGGATCATTGAT
>PWXV01000293.1 GCA_003568415.1 Ignavibacteriales bacterium | reverse complement strand
TCTGGCTTCATAGTATTTGTTGCCTCCTACTATGCAGAGTTCGGTTACAGGCTGGCGGTTCACCTTTACCTGTATCGGATTTACACCGATTGGAAGTAGTAAGCTTGCTTGGCGCACTCATGGTAGCACTCCTTTTGTTATATGATTAATTTTTCATATACAGAATAAGAAATCGAGGTATGGAAATCTGTCAGAAAGGTGACAGAGGATTTTTTAGTTGCGGGTTTAAATTATGTACAAGCGACTCTCCAGAGTCGCGCAAGACCGCGAAGCGGGCTTTTATGAACGCAGTGTAAAATAAGAACTTGCCAATATTCCATGTAATATTAAAAGCCGGTCTCCGACCGGCTACACCGCTCGGGAGAGCGGTTGTTACATAGGCTCACATTGTTATTCTGTGCTGATCTCCGCGGCAGCTTCTTTATCGAAAATATAGACCAAATCGCCATTGACAGGTCTTATTAAAGAGGCAGGTAACGATAAACTTCCATCTTTTAATATTTTATTCACAACCTTCGCCTTTGTTTCTCCCGTCACAAGAAAAATCACATTCCGTCCATTATTTATGACAGGGAATGCCATTGTTATACGATGTGTATCAAGTTGAGGAACATACACCTCAGTCACCCATCGGTCGTTTTCATCGATTGCAGTTGTTCCGGGAAATAACGAAGCGGTGTGTCCGTCATCTCCGATGCCAAGTAGGATAATATCAAACCGGGGAAACTCTTCTTTATCACCGAAAAAACTTTTCAATGAGTTTTCATACTCGCGTGCGGCATCTGCCGGTTTTTCCTCTGCCGGAATTCTGTGTATGTTTCCCGAAGAAATGTCGAGATGATCTATCATTGCTTCTTGTACCATCCGATAATTACTGTCCTCATGGTCGGGAGGTACACAACGCTCGTCTCCCCAGAAGAAATGCACTTTGTTCCAATCGATGCTATTTTTATACGGATCAGACGCAAGCGTTTCGTATAAACCTTTCGGTGTCGAACCGCCAGCAAGTACGAATGTACATTTGCCATTTTCTTTAATAAAATCATCCATCAAACCGGCAATATATTTTGCAGATTCCCGGATGAGAATATCTTTGTTCGGGAAAATATTGATATTTGATTTCATGAGCATCATTATTGAGAAAAAGTGTCATAATCTCTCACAAACATTCCCGCCACCAGCATCCGTCACGGTTGAGTAATTCTTCCGCTTCCTTCGGACCCCAGGTACCCGCTTCATAGGTCGGGAGTGCTTTTACCGTTGAGTTCTCCCACGCTTCAAGCACCGGCATCAAAATACGCCAGCTTGCCTCGACACCGTCGTGGCGCGCAAACAATGCAGCATCCCCGAGCATCGCATCAAGGAGTAATCTTTCATAGGCGTCGGCAAGTTTGGTATTGAATGTAGTTTCGTAATCGAATTTCATTGTTACGGGTTTTATTTTCATTCCCTGTCCGGGCACCTTCGCACCAAAACGGAGTGAGATACCTTCATCCGGCTGTAATCGAATAGCAAGAATGTTGGCATCTATTTCACCGTCGCCGAGACCGGTATCCGATTGAAAAATCTGATGAGGGATTCGTTTAAAAACCAGTATTACTTCCGATACACGCTTCGGTAAACGTTTACCCGTTCTCAGGTAAAACGGTACCCCCGCCCATCTCCAGTTATTGATGTGCAGCTTCAGTGCTGCGTATGTCTCCGTTACAGAATTTTTATCAACTCCCTCCTCCTCTTTATATCCGGGGACCTCCTTCCCGTCCATTTTTCCACGAGTATACTGTGCACGAACAGCTATGGTATCGACTTCTTCGTTCGATATCGGCTTGACCGATTCAAACACTTTTACCTTCTCATCACGGAATGCGTCGGCATCGAAACGTACCGGCGCTTCCATTGCCGTATGAGCAAATACCTGCAACAGGTGATTCTGTATCATGTCACGTAACGCACCGGACCTTTCGTAATACCCGCCTCTTCCCTCGACCCCGACCGTTTCACCCGCAGTTATCTGGATGTGATCAATATAATGCCGGTTCCATATCGGTTCGAATATGCCGTTCGCAAACCTGAACGCAAGCAGATTTTGCACCGTCTCTTTGCCCAGGAAGTGATCGATGCGGTATACCTGATCTTCATTGAAAACTTCCCCGACCTTTTCGTTCAATTCTTTGGCCGACTTCAAATCGTACCCAATTGGCTTCTCTATGATAATTCTTGTCCATTCACCATTGACCGGCTTATTGAGCCCTACCACCCCCAGTTGTTGTACCACCGGCAGATATGCAGACGGGGGTATTGCAAGATAGAATAAGTGATTACCCGGAATATTATAATCGCCTTCAATTTTTTGTAGAGTTTTTTTCAGATTTTCAAAAGAATCGCGGCTGTCATAGTCTATGGGACAACAATGAAGCGATTCAGAGAACCGCTCCCACTGATCTCCGGTATCCTTACTTTTACTGAATTCATCGTGCGCTTTTTTCATGCGTTGACGAAAATCCGGATCCGATAATTTGCCACGGGTAATGCCAAGGATCTTGAATTTCTCAGGCAGCATTTTTTCCGTATACAAATCATACAGTGCCGGGATGAGTTTTCGTTTCGTTAAATCTCCGGTCGCCCCGAATATGACTATGACACAGGGAGCGGGGATGCGCTTTTTATCGGCGGAAGATGTTTGTTTCTCTTTTTCAATTTTGTTCATATTCAACATAGAGATATTTATAGATAATTGAACAGTATAACAATATATCCGGTATAAAACAATGCACCAATAAATCATTCTTGCTTTTCTTTCATTGCATGACCGCCGAACTGATTTCGCATCGCAGCCAATAACTTGGCAGCATAGCTTTCCTCCTCACGGCTTCGCAGACGTGTCTGCAATGAAAGAGTAAGAACAGGTGCCGGCACATCGAGATCGATCGCTTCGAAAACAGTCCAGCGCCCTTCACCACTGTCGGAAACCCAATCGCTGATTCCCGAAAGTTCCTGATCTTCAGCCAGTGCATTTGCAGTAAGATCGAGCAGCCATGAACGCACAACACTACCAAATCGCCATATCTCCGAAATCTGGTGAAGATCGAGATCGAATTCCTTCTTTGCCCGCATAATATCGAATCCTTCGGCGTACGCCTGCATCATGCCGTATTCAATACCGTTATGTATCATTTTAACGAAATGTCCCGACCCGTTGGGCCCGACATGTCCCCAACCTTTTTCGGGTGCAGGTGCAAGCGTCTCAAGAGCCGGACGAATCTCCTCCACAGCTTTCTTGTCGCCACCAACCATCAGGCTGTAACCTTCCTTTAATCCCCATACTCCGCCGCTGGTACCAACATCGATGAAATGTATGCCGCGATTCTTGAGTTCTTCACCGCGGCGAACCGAATCCTTATAATTACTATTCCCTCCGTCGATGATGATGTCGCCTTCACTCATCTTGCCGGCAAGGTCATTGATGGTTTTTTCAGTCGGATCTCCGGCAGGAACCATTACCCACACAACGCGGGGTTGATTGAGTTTGGCAATAACATCATCCAGACTACCGGCGCCGGTCGCTCCATTGCTTTCAGCTTCAGCGATTGTTTCTTTTTTCCTGTCGTAGACAATCACCCTGTGACCGCCTTGGAGCAGACGGGTGGTCATGTTTGCTCCCATTTTTCCGAGTCCTATCATTGCAATTTGCATAACGTTTTCTCCTCTCGTTTATATATTTTCATATGATTTAATAATATCATTCGTAACTGTCAATACGTCTTTAGGGTCATCGACTATCAGGTTTTCCGGTAATAAACCGCTATCGTGTAACAGATCCCGTGTGAACGGCGTAGCGACGGCAACGACCTGCATACCCGCTCTCAAAGCAGACTCAACGCCGTTCGGCGAATCTTCTATAACCAAACTTTCTTCGGGTGAAACATTCAACTGAGATGCCGTAACAAAGTAAATCTCCGGGGTCGGGTTTCCCGTGTTCGACATCTTCATGGCTTGCCACAAAATCGAATGTATTTTGAATTCCCAATATATTCAATATACGATTTACCTGTCCGCAATGCGACATCGTTGTCAATCCGAGCTTATAGTCGGCTTCCCGGGCTTGTTTTAGCAGTGTCATATTACGGGGCCACTGATGATCCCTGATGGTTTCATCATCTGCAAGCATTTCTTCATAATACTTCAGGCGTATACGTGCAAATGCCTGCCACGGTTCATCCACACCGAACTCATCTTGAACTGCACTCGCCGCTTCGGCAAGGTTTAACCGTTCGAGCAAACCGACTGCAACTTCACGCCGTGCCCGGCCGACATAGTCTTTAAACACATCGATAACCTCTTGCTCGGTTATTGAATACGGAGATAGTTTAACGGCTGCACGGGCATACGACAACGCTTTTAATTTTTCCGTTTGCACAAGCGTGCCGTCGAGATCGAAGATCATTGCGCGTATAATGACGATACTCCCGTTAGATTGTGCACTTCCGTTCATAACGGGTCCCGGTAAATCGAAACAAGCTCCGGAAATCTACTCAGGATATTCTTTGTGAAGTCTATTAATTATATCTATATCACCAGCTAAAATCATATCATCTCTGATTTATATTATTACGTTATTGACTTTCACCTATTCGATTAATAATCATATCCCAACCGGAGGTACTCGACTGCATCTCTACCGATTGGACCCGCTTCCATTCTAATATTACTTCACCCGATTCTTTTTCAAAGAGAGCTAATATGCCGGTTGAAGGTGAAAAATTTACACCAACATAAGGTCCTATTTTAAAATCATTGTAATGCTCCCCGTTATCCTTAATGTGCAGTCTCATAACCATCTCCTGTTATTTTACTTATGATCACCGGCTAATATTTTTATCGTACTTCTTGCACGCCCGGTTTAAGTTTTGCATACATAATTGTTGTTGCATAGTGTATCAGCGAGGTTGCCCGCTCTGTATTCATTCTGAGCACCAACCCTAATCCAATACCAAACGCCAGATGAGCAAGTGTAACGGTAATCGGAAAACTGATACCGAAATTCACACCGAAACGACCGACACCCAATGATGTTACTACCGGTCCGGCTAAAAATCCAAGCCCGATTATAAAACCGTATGCGGCGCCGACCCAGATTCGGGGTTTACCGAAGAGCAGGCTAAAGATCACACCAAACGCAATTCCGTTCCAGAAATGGTAAGACCAGCCGGCTATATTCGAAACCCAATTCGGTCCGAACGCAAATCGATCGAGCAAAAGAACTCCCATTAATTTCGGTAATTGACCCGGCATGGTTCCGAGCATAAATCCGCCTTCCCGGAAAATCTCAAGTCCGATTGTTCCAATCAAACTTCCGATAATCCCGAATCTAATCTGTCGCTCGAGTTGTTTACTGCCCGAGAACCATGTTATCCCGTATAAGAGAATAAAAAGAATAACCGAAGGTATGAGGTAACTTGTTGCGAAGTCAGATAGTTTGCCGTAGCCCGCTTGCGCGGCGACAAAGAGATTCGGACCGACGGAAACGGTCACAAGAAAGAATATCGCCAGTATTACATTTTTTCTTTCTGAATACATTTTCATTGTCCTTTATTTTTAGTAACAGGGCGAGGGGTGCCCCGCCCTGCTATATTTATTCATCAATTGGCAAGCATTGATGTCATTTTGCCTAATTTTTCATCAAGCATTTTACCGAGTTCATCGAACTCTCCACTTTCGTATGCTGAAAGCTGTAGCGACGGATTGAAATAATTGACATACGTGTTACCGTCATTACCTTCATACACATTAACCCGAACCGGTACGACAAGTCCTGCGCCATGATTCTGTTCGAACAATTTCTGACCGACCGTCGGGTTGCCTACAAACAGGGACGTCGCTTTCAGCTGCATTCCCGCCATCGACATGATATTACCCTGGTCGATCTCGCTCAGCACCATCATATCGTTCTGGGATACCATTCTTTTCAGAGAAGAGATGGTTTCATCATACGATGCAGACGATTGAACCGTCACCAATCCATCCTCCTGTGCAAAAGAACTGTTGAACGGCAGTAAAATTGCCGCAAAAAGAAATGCCGCTGCGATCATTCTGACAAATGTTTTTTGAGTAAACATAATAAACCTCCTCGATTTGATTAATAATTATGTGATTGTGTTGGTATAAAACGTACAATACTTCAAGGTGAAGTTCAGTCAGCCAGACGACACTGGGATGAAACAGCGAGATGTAAAAACCGAAGTACACACAAAACTTGATTAAGTACCTGCTTTCCCCTATCTTTTCCTGAAAACGATTTGGCCACGTCATAATAGCTCACCGATGACATGTGCAAGTCTCCATAGGCGATACGGTCAAAATGGACAAAAATCATTGTCCGTGGTACTTTCCATATCCTGTTATTTACATAAAAAGACTCTAAACTACGAAATATTCACCGCAGGTTCATTTCGTCATACAGCTG
>PWXV01000002.1 GCA_003568415.1 Ignavibacteriales bacterium | reverse complement strand
TTAGTGTCCTTCGTGGTTAAAAGTGTTAATTCATTAATCGAATTCAGACAACTCAAAACTGTAAACTCGAAACTGTAAACTGAAAAACTCACACCTCAATAACTTCCTTTTCGTTATAATACATCTTCTCCATCGTCATCGCTTCGGTGGGGCAGACGATTGCGCAGAGCCCGCACCGTATGCAGCGTTCGTCATCTTTTATCATTGCCGATAACGGTTCGTCATTGTTAACTTCATAGTGAGAATACAAAGTTTGTTTTGTTTCGTCGTCAACATCAAGTTCTTCGATCGGAACAAGCTTCAGGCAGTATTCCGGACATACATCAACGCACGCACCGCACAGCACGCACTTCTCTGCATCGAAGATGGTTTGAACGTGGCAGAGCAAACACCGCTTCGCCTGCTTAATTGCATCATCTTCCGAATAGCACGATTCGACTTCAACGATGCCGGTCCGTCTGTCGGTCGGAATCGTGTCGGGTGCATAGCGTTGTATCAACTCATAATCTTCATACATTGTATAATCCCGTGCGGCGATCTTTTCTACCGACAGATTATATATCTTCTCGGTTTTGTAATTGTTTAAATAGTTATCGATTGATACAGCCGCCTGTTTACCATTTGCAATTGCGTCGATCAAATTTCTCGGACCGAAGGCAACATCGCCGCCCGCAAACACGCCCGGTGCCGTGCTTTCCATTGTTTCGGGATTCACTTTAATCGTGCCCGCTGAGGTGAGTTCGATGCCATCTTCTTTCTTGATGAAATTCAGTTTCGGCTGCTGACCGATTGCAAGGATAACGGTATCGGCATCCATCTGTTCGTGGATCGATTCATCGAATACCGGGTTAAATTTTCCGTTTTCGTCGTAGGTTCGCTTTACACCGGTAAGTTCGACGCCGGTTACTTTGCCATTGCTGCCGGTAAATTTTATAACTCCCCGTTGCGTGTGGAATTGTATCCCCTCTTTTTTTGCCTCTTCAAATTCTTCTTTTCCCTGTGCGGTTCGAAGCACGGGCATTTCATCGAAGGATTCGAGACTTGCGATGGTGATCTCTTTCACGCCGGCGCGTCGTGCACTCCGTGCCGTATCGATGGCGAGATGGGTGGCATCGCCTGCAGATTGCTTTTTGTCTTCGGCTTCAACGGCAGTTCGAAGAGCACTGCGGGCTGCATCGAATGCAACAAATCCGCCGCCGATGATGAGTACCTTAGAACCGAGCGGTACACGGTAGCCGTTGTTGACGTTGATAAGAAAGTCGATTGCATTAATAACACCGTCGAGGTCGGCGCCTTCGACTTTCATCTCCCGTGCCGCTTGTGTACCGACTGCAACAAAAATCGAGTCGAAGCCTTCGTTACGGAGTTCGGTTATTCCATAATTCTTAGTCAGCGTGGTATCGGTCTGGATATCGACACCGAGCTGTTTAATTTTATTGATCTCTTTGTCGATAACACTTCGTGATAAGCGAAACTCGGGTATACCATGCCGCATCATACCGCCAAGTGTATTCGACGCTTCGAATACCGTCACCTTATATCCGATAACCGCGAGATCATGTGCACATGCAAGTCCTGCAGGACCTGCTCCTATGATAGCTACTTTTTTCGCTGTACCGTTGGTTTTTCGATTCGAGGTATGAGAGGGAAGATGCCAGGAGAGTTTATTATCTTCGACGTTGAAAGTGTTACGGAACAAATCATCCATGGTTTCGGGCTGCATCGATTCGGCGCCGTACTTCTCGGTAACGAATCGCTTTAGTGCCCGGATCGATACCGGTTCATCAATACTGCCGCGCCGGCAATGATCCTCACACGGAGCGGCACATACTCGACCGCATATCGAGGCAAACGGATTCGGTGACCGGGCAACGAGAAATGCATCTTTATAATTTTGTTCGGCAATCAATTGTACGTATCGGCCAGCATCGGTATGAATGGGACACGCCGCCTGACATTTTATTTGTTTCTGCCAGTGAATGAAATCAGGTATGGTTGTCGTATAGCGTTGATTCATCAGTTAATTCCGATTTGTTTTTTTAATTCATGTAACCCAAAATCTTCGGTACACAATTCAAGCACATGGTTTCCTTTTCGTACCTCGTCGGCAAGTTGATCTATAGTTATCTGGTCGAGAAGGGTGCGTGCCTGGATAAGATTTTTTCGCCAGTAGTGATGGAGTCCGCAGGGATTATGTTCGTCACATTTTTGTGCCCGGATGACGCAGGTTTCGAAAGCAGCGGTACCGTCGATTGCTTTTACAATATCGAACAAGGTGATATCTGCCGGCGCCCGCGCGAGACGAAAACCGCCTTGCGGTCCTTTCATAGAAATTACTAACTTTTTATTGACAAGGATGTGCAGAACTTTATGTATGTACTCTTTTGGTATAGACAGTGCCGATGAGAGTTGTTTCCCGAGCACATATTCGTCGATTTGAGAATCAGCACCTTTTTTTATCGACGCTAAAAGGATGAGTGATTGAATACCGTATTTACACGTTTTGCTAAGCACGGTGATTCCTTGAGGTAGTAATGTGTTTAGGATTAATTTATCTTAAATTCATAGCAACGTCAATAAAAAAAGATATTGATGTCCACTAATTGGGATTTATAAGAATAATTCTGACGTATGAAAAGATATTGTGGACATAGATGTCGTTATTTAATTCAATTACTAAATAACAGCCATTTATATATAAGATAATAAGGTCTGATTATCATAAATAAGAATTTAAATGTTTAAAGTCAATAGGAGATTCTCAATAATGAGAAAAAATCTTCATTTAACATCGATAATTTAAAACATCAGATTTCATAAATTAATAATAAATAAGTACATACGTCATATAATAGCTCATGGCACGATATATGATTATAAAATTTGAATGTTATCTACGGTAATAATTCGCTCGTTTATTCTTGAAGGATAATCTTATATGAATCGTAGAAAATTTACCGATTGGCTGCTGCGAATTGCAAGTATACCTGTAGCAGCAAGTATTATTTATCCTATTATTCGCTTCTTTCAACCACCAGAAACTGCAGAAGGTACTGCTACGACCGTCGAAGCGGCAACAGTTGATGAGCTGGCGGTGGATGAGTATAAAATATTTCGTTTCGGTGCGAGGCCGGGAATACTGCTTCGAGTTTCAGAAGATGATTACCGGGCGTTTGCGGCAACATGTACTCATCTTGACTGCATCGTGCAGTACCGGGATGATAAGCGAATGATCTGGTGTGCATGTCACAATGGTTTATTTGACCTATCCGGCCGGAACGTATCCGGTCCGCCGCCGCGACCGCTTGAGGAGTATCAAACAAACGTCGTCGGTGATAAAATATATGTCACACGAACATAATCGAACCTACCTATGAAACAATCAATTTATACTTGGCTTGATGAGCGTCTGCACTTTCATAAAATAAAAGAGGTGGTCGATAAAAAGGATGTGCCGATTCACAAGCACACAATATGGTATTATCTGGGCGGGATGACGCTCTTTCTTTTTATAGTTCAGTTTGTGACCGGTATGCTTCTTCTCTTCTATTATAGACCTTCTGCCGAAGAAGCATTCGAGAGCGTTCAGTATATAATGAATGAGGTGTACTTTGGCTGGCTTATCCGGTCGATCCATAGCTGGGCTGCTAATGTGCTTGTTGCAGTTGTTGTTCTTCATATGATAAGCGTGTTCTTTATGCAGGCATATCGAAAGCCGCGTGAGCTCACGTGGATGTCGGGTGTTATTTTATTATTTATCACGCTTGGGTTTGGTTTTACCGGATATTTGTTACCATGGAATCAGCTCGCGTACTTTGCCACGGCAGTCGGTACTGAAATGGCCGGCTCTGTACCGTTCATCGGGCAGTGGATACTTGAATTTCTGCGCGGCGGTCCCGATATCACCGGTGCGACACTTAACCGTTTCTTTGCAATTCATGTCTGGATACTTCCTGCGGCATTTTTTCTTTTCGTTATATTACATCTGTATCAGGTGCAGTTGCACGGGATGAGTATACCGCCGAATATTGAATCGAAGGGATCGATGAAATTTTATCCTGATTTTCTCATGCGGGATGCGGTCGGCTGGCTTATCGCGATCGGTATACTCGCGGCGCTTGCTGCATTGTTCCCGTGGGAACTTGGTGAAAAGGCAGATCCGTTTGCACCGGCTCCGCCCGGAATCAAACCTGAATGGTATTTTATGTTTATGTTCCAGGCATTAAAAGTGTTGCCGGCAACTATCGGCCCGATTGCCGGTGACGTGCTCGGCGTTGTTGTTTTTTCAATTGGAGCGCTTTTACTGGTGTTAATACCGCTCTTTGATAAAAAAGCAGAACACGGGCAATCCAATCCGACTTTAAAATGGATCGGTATAATTGTCATTATCTTTATCATCGCTATGACCATCTGGGGAGAACTTGATTAATCTTTTAATCGGTGAGTGCATTATGAAAAAATATATTCTTTATCTGATTCCGGTTTTACTATTTTGTTTGTGGAGTGATTCATCATACGGACAGCAGCGGTTACAGCAAACCGTATGTATGGATTGCCATCTTGATATGGATATTCCCGAATATACAGATCCCGTTCATGAATTTCAGATGAGAGAAGATGACCGGTTTATCGATGTGCATGCACGTGCAGGATACGGGTGTCATGACTGTCACGGAGGTGATCCACACGATATTGACAGAGCGAAAGATACAGCCGCCGGGTATATCGGCAAGCCAGCGCCTCAGGATATTCCCCAATTATGTGCCGATTGCCATAGTGATATAGAATATATGCGCGACCGGAATCCCGGGTTACCGACCGACCAACACCGGCTGTACCGGACAAGCGATCACGGAAGAGCACTTGAACAGGGTGATACAAAAGTTGCAACATGTACAAGCTGTCACGATACTCATATGATCCGCCGTGGTGATGATCCGGCGTCAATGACCTACCCGCGTAATATTCCAAGTATGTGCGCACAATGTCACTCCGATGAACAATATATGGCTGAATATCATATTCCAACCGATCAATTCGAACGGTATCAGGATAGTGAACACGCCCGGTTGTTACTTGATGAGGGTGATATCGGAGCTCCTTCGTGTAATACCTGTCATGGAAATCATGGCGCTGCTCCGCCGCGTGTCGCGGCAGTGCATCACGTCTGCGGTCAATGCCATGCCCAGCACGATGAATATTTTATGGAGAGCACTCACGCGGAAATTTTTGATATGATGGATATGCCCGGGTGTGCTACCTGCCACGGATATCACGACATACCAACACCGACAACCGAGAGATTACTTTCGAATGAACCCGATTCGGTTTGTATGACATGCCACGTTGAAAATGATCCTTGTTATAATTATGTGGAAAACATACGCGGGATGTTTGATAGAACAAGTGCAAAACTGGAAGAGACAGAGGAACTCATTAAACGTGCTGAAGTTCTCGGTATGGGGGTTCACCAGGCGCAATTCAATCTTGCCGAAGTACGCGATCATTTTATCAGGGCACGTATCAGAGTCCATCAATTTGAACCGGGACCGGTCGAAGAGGAGCTGGATGAAGCAATGGCAACAATTCAAGTAGCGTATCAGATCGGTGAAGATGCGATACGTGACTGGCAAACCCGGCGTATCGGGCTTGGTGCTTCTTTAGTATTTATAACGATTCTTGTTATTGCGCTTATCATGAAAATTCGGATGAGGGGAGAAACACAAACATCGTGAAGAACGTAGAATTCATACTGTTTGTGAACGATCAAAATCGCAGCAGGGAATTTTATCGCGCTTTGCTCGAGGAAGATCCGGTTCTCGATGCGACGGGAATGACTGAATTCCAATTAACCGAGACAAGTAAATTGGGTTTACTACTCCGCGAAAATGCGGGTACTATACTTGAAAATGAAAAACTTATGGAGGAGGCCGAAAACAATACGCCAGGATGCGAGCTTTATTTATTCGTGGAAAATCCGGCTCTATGGTTGCGCCGGGCTGTTGATGCAGGTGCTTTTATGATAAGTGAACCGAAAGTTCGTGATTGGGGAGATATTGTTGCGTACTGTAATGATCCCGACGGACACGTGATTGCATTTGCCAAGACACTTCGTTAAGCAGTAATTCTATCAACTCAAATAAAAAAGCCGCCCGCTCAGAGATAAGCGGACGGCTTTTATTCTCACAATAAGGGAGCAATACCAACAGGTATATTATTTAATTAATATCATACGCTTCATAAGTGCATAGCCGTTTATCTCAAGGCGATAGAAATATGCCCCTGACGACATCTGTGATGCATCCCAGCTTACACTGTACTGACCCGAGTTAACAACCTCATCGACAAGCGTTTCAACCTTTTGACCGATCGAGTTATAGACGGTCAACATTGCGTGACCCTGTTCTCTCACCGAGAATTCTATAGTCGTTGTCGGGTTGAATGGGTTCGGATAGTTTTGTTCCAATGAATAGGTATGCGGTGTTTCACCGGCAATCAATTCAACATTCGTTACACCATCCTGGTGAATATTTACTGCATATTGTGCGGCCCACTCAACATCTTCTTCGATATGACAACCTAAACAGCTATAATCGAGTGTCAAACCCGAATGACCGTCACCATCGATATGTATAAAGTAAGCACCATTTACTGTATCAAGATTCTCGGCCATTGTTATAGGATCGGTAAGAATTCTCCAGTAATGACCGCGAACATCGGCTTCATACGGACTGAACTGAGTACCACTGCGGAGGGCATACGGCATGTGACAGTCAACACAACTTGCAGACTTAGTCATTAATTCATCGCCAAGATCATCGACAATTGAGATCTCATAACCGGTATGACAATCTTCACAGGTTGTATTAATTCCGTCCTGATCAAATACAACACTCTTATGAGGATCGTGGCAGGATGCACAATCCATACCTGCATTTGTCATATGAGTTGTTGCAAGCATCATATCGGCCTGTTCACGATGCCGGATAAAACCGGTTTCAACATCGTTAACCGTTCTGGCTCGCCATTCTGCCATTTCATTCTGTGCACGTGCATGGCAGTAATAACATGTTTCAAAGCCGTCGATTTCAATCGGACGGTCATCTGGACTCTCCACGTGAAAACTCGATGGGCCGTGGCACGCTTCACACCCTACACCGGCTTCTGCCCAGCTGCCGCCATCAAGTCCGGGATAATCGGTAAATAATTCATCCGGATCATCGGGGCTTGGTCCGGTTGTATGACATACAAAACATGAATAATCATATGGACGCGGCTCACCGTCTCCCCAGGTAACCCACTCCTTCGTGGCATTATTGTATTGGGCATCGGCACCAGTTACGAGGTACCCTTCGCTATCGATAAATCTCGATTTCCAGAAGAATCCCCCGTTCACCCATCCGATATCTTCCCAATCCATCCCCGGAGGTGGCTCTGGAACACCTGGTGTGATAGTATAGGTATCACCACCAACGTTCATATCGATTTCAAGGTCCGGATATTCCGGCGGATTTGCACCTTCGCTTCGGACAAGCATATAAGCGTGACCGGAATTTTGCCATCCGGTATATTCCGCACCGTGACAACCTTGACACGATTGCGAACCGGCAAAGGTCGTATCCGGTTCCTCCGCTGCTGTCGGCGTATAGAATAACAACATAGCCAGACAACAGAGTGATAGTATTGTAAATATTTTCATATATAAGTTCTCCTTCAAATCATTTATAACTTGTAAAGTGATTGCTCCGTTATATGTGATATAGGTTTGAATTTCAACAAACTTGTTGGTTAAGAGGATTAAGTGTTGAAATTCACAACATTGATAAAAGCAAAAATTATACCAAAATATCTTTTACTTTTTACGCATATATACATATATATATTAATATTGAGAAACGTATCCGTAGGTTGTCTTAATTTTAGGAAGGCACTGTTGAAATATTCAACGCACACAGGTAACGGCTAAATTCTTCTTGCCGGATTGATTGTCATATCTTTTAATCATATATTTTCAGCGTTTGAGATGTTACCCCGAGCGGAGTCGAGGGGGCAGAGCGATGGGATTCACGTCATTGGCAGAGGGCTGTCCAAAATGTAGGGCGAAATGACATTTCGCCGTACAAGAATCGACGAATACAAGTTGAAATAAATAGATGTATTTTTGTCCGAAGCAATGTTCTTTACTTTCTGGACAACCCCAAGAGTGCGTGCAGTGGGAAAATGCAAAAAATTATGTAATTGAAATAGCACTAATTACCGGCGTACAATCATCACAAGGTTTGGCGATTCCGAATCATCGTATGCTTGAAATTGAAGTGAACCGTAATGTTCGATTGATGAGAAACCCGCTGCTTTGAGATAGCCCGTCAGTTCTTCTTTGTGGAGCGGACGCAGTTCGACAGTGTTTAACGTGTGCTCAACTCCGTCGTCCGTATCGGTTACTTTTAAAATATTGAAGAAGAGCTTCTCGTTACAATAATCGTAAAAACGGATAAATGTTGTATTCCCTTTCTTCTTTATATTCTGCACCCGTTTCCGTTCTTTCATGATCCTATCGTAATTTAATATCTGCACGATAAGCACACCGCCGGGTTTTAGCAGCGAATAAAAACCTGATAACGTCTTTTCCAGATCTTCATCCGTGAGGAGATGCACAAGGGAGTTACCGAGACAGAACACTGCGTCGAAGGTGGTATCGAGGACATCCGAGAGATTCTGAAAGTTTGCCGCGACCGTATTGATGGGAAGCTTCATACGGCTTGCGTTATGTTGTAATTGCCTGAGCATAGCAGGTGATATATCAATGGCAGTAACATGAATACCAAGACCGGCAAGCAAAAGCGAGTGAAAACCTGTACCGGCACCTGCATCGAGTGCCGTCTGTATAGAATACCGTTCAACAATTTTCCTGAATACCGACTCTTCCCGTTCAAACCGGTTTTCAAAATCGGTCATTGTGTCGTAATCGGAAGCGAGTCCATCGTAGAAGGATTTCATATTGAGAAAATACGTATATTTGAACATTGCCGCAATAAAAGGTATATTCAAAAGGAAAAAACCTATGAATACGGGAACATTCGTGAAACGAAACGGTTTGTGGCAGGCAGTCGCATGGCAGGCAACAAAAGTGCAGAATAATTCCATTCGTTAACTTTACTATGGAGATTAAAATGGTATACCGGAAAATTGTTATTCTCCTTTATTGTCTCGGGGTGCAGTGGGTCGCCGCACAGGAAACTGATTTGTATTTTCCGGGTTACGGTGAGCAGTGGCAGCAACAGTCGCCGGAAGAAGCCGGAATGGATCCTGCGCTTCTGCAGGAAGCAGTTCACTTTGCAGAAGATTCCGAAAGCCGGATTCCTGTCGATCTTGAGAAATTTATTGCCGAGACCTTTGCCGGAGAACCGTACAATAATATAATCGGTCCGACGAAAGAGCGCGGACCCGCAACGGGAGTAATTCTACGACATGGATACAAAGTCGCCGAATGGGGTGAACCAAATAGAGTCGATATGACCTTCAGCGTTACGAAAAGCTTTCTTTCTGCCGTTGCCGGTATTGCGTTTGATCACGGTTTGATACGCGATGTTCACGACCCGGTGAGCGAATATGTACAGGACGGCGGTTTTGATTCTCCCCAAAATGACGGAATAACCTGGCATCAGTTGTTGAATATGACGAGCGAGTGGGAGGGAACGCTATGGGGCAAACCGGATTGGGCAGACCGTCCCGTCGGTGAACGCGGAGAATACCACAAACGCGAACTACAAGAACCGGGAACACACTGGAAGTACAACGACGTTCGTGTTAACCGGCTCGCGCTTTCGTTACTTCGGGTGATACGTGAACCGTTACCGAAAGTCCTTCGCGAGTATGTTATGGAACCTATCGGTGCGTCACGCACATGGGAGTGGCACGGATACGAAAATTCCTGGGTGAAGGTCGACGGCGTAAACGTACAATCGGTAAGCGGGGGCGGACACTGGGGAGGCGGCATGGTTATCAATGCATACGATATGGCGCGTTTCGGTTTGCTCTGTTTACGTAATGGAAATTGGAACGGTGAACAAATTCTCTCAGAGGAATGGATAGAAAAATCGATGACACCGACCGGCCTTCAACCGACCTACGGATATATGAACTGGTTCTTAAATACCGGCCGGGAGCTGTTGCCGGGTGCACCTCCGTCAAGTTATTTCCACGCAGGGGCGGGCGATAATTTGATTATTGTCATACCGGACTATGATCTTGTCATCGTTGTCCGGTGGCTCGAGCGGGCAAACCGGGATGAGTTCGTCGGAAAAGTATTGCAGGCAATTACCAGCAATTAATTGAACGGTACAGTATGTTTACAATTATCTTAAACCTTCTCATTGTTTCTTTGCTTATCATATGCTTAAGCGGATGCTATATTACCGGGCCGGATGGTGATACATTCTTTATCGAGACGGATAAACCTTCATACGCTCCCGATGAAATGTTGACCGTAACCTTTACCAACCGTTCCGGGTATCGCTATCTGCTCATTAACAGCGGCTGCGATGCGCTGGAAAACAAACCCTTACCGGATTTACACTATGAACGCAAGGATAATGATGAATGGGTAGATGCGGGCGGGCCGGTGTGTCCGGAAGTTTTACGACCGCCGGTAGAATTACATCCATCAAGGACGTATTCGGTTACCTTCACTGCATATGTGAGTGCGATGGAATTTGTGCCGGGTACGTACCGGCTGCGGTTTTATTTCTCCGATCGGGATGGGACACCGCTGCCGCCGGAAGATCAACGATTTTCAAATGAATTTAGAATAGAGTGAATTGAATTTCATTTTCATATGGGGTATATTCTACTATAATAAATTGTTAGTTCCGGTAGATAACTATTACAACCCGCCGCATCATCGCTCGTATGCAATCAAGGAACGTCATACAACGGATTTTCACAAGATCGTTGGATAACGAAGTAAGGAATTCACTGCATGCTGCTGTTGCTGAATTCCGATCGTTTAGCAATGGTGAACAATACTTCAACCGGAGTAAATATACCGGTTGGCGAAACCGGTACGGTTATCTCGGAAACGATACTATACTGAAAATCAAGCGGTTTCTTTCCTTTTTGGGAAACAATGCGCCGGACACCCAACTCCTGGCAGCGTTCTTCAATTTTTACAATAAAGGAGAGCAAATTCTTGTATACTATAATAAAGAGTTTGTTTCCGGTGAGTTGGTGAAATTGCAGCAGTTTTTCGATACCATTGAAAAATATCCCCTCGATATAAAACAGCGCGAAGCCGTAGTCTGTGATGAGGATAATAATCTCATTATAGCGGGAGCCGGAACCGGTAAAACAACGACCATTGTCGGGAAATATGCCTATTTAGTTGAACGTTTGGGCGTCGCTCCTGAGGAAATCCTCCTCCTTGCATTCACCGAAAAGGCTGCGGCCGAAATGCGTGCCCGGATCAGAGACCGGATGAAAGACGTCCTGGATAAAGATATCGAAGTGAACGCCAAGACCTTCCACAGTTTAGGACTCGGTATCATTGCCGAGGTGCGGAATTTTAAGCCGGATCTCGGCTTTGATTCTGAAGTAAAGCTCAGATCGTTTATGCAGGATGTGTATGATGAACTGAGTAATGATGAAAAATACAGGAAGCTGCTTGTCGACTATCTGGTCGAATATTTAAAACCCTATAAGCCGCCGGAAGCATTCCGTTCAAAAGGTGAGTATTTTACCTACCTTCGTTCCAACAATATACTGACCTTGCAGCGCGAAGAAGTGAAAAGTTATGAAGAAGCGCAGATCGCGAACTTTCTGTTTTTACATAATATACAATACGAGTACGAAACACCGTATAAACATACCACCCGCAGTAAACATTATCGCCAGTACCGTCCCGATTTTTATTTACCTGAATACGATATCTATATCGAACACTGGGGAGTCGACCGGCAGGGTGAGGTACCCGAATGGTTCGGCGAGAAGGAGGATAGTTCCGCCACCGAAAGATATCAATCCAAAATGGAATGGGCAAGAGAGCTGCACCGGCTGTACGGTACCACGCTCGTCGAAACGTATTCGTATGAAAAAAAGGAAGGTGTATTAAACCAAAAATTACAGGAAAAACTTGAGCAACTCGGAGTACGGTTTGAACGGAAGAGCGATGATGAGATATTGCAGCATTATGAAGATGCCAAAGAGATACCAATGTTTATTAATCTTGTGATAACATTTCTCAATCTTTATAAATCCAATCTTTATACGCATCAGGATGTTGTTGATAAAACACCGGAAGATCAACGGGAGCGGGTCAAAGCATTCCTGCAGATATTCAATCCGATATATCAACGATATGAAATACATCTGCGATCGGATGATTCGATTGATTTTAACGATATGATAGCTCAAGCGGCGGAATATATCCGGGAAAACAAATATAGCAACCGCTATGCATATATCCTGATAGATGAATTTCAGGATATTTCGGCGGGCCGGTTTGCTCTTATTAAGGCAATGCTGGAACAATCGCCTGAAACAAAACTCTTCTGTGTCGGCGATGACTGGCAGTCGATATTCAGATTCACCGGTGCAGATGTTACTATTATGACAAACTTCCGGAACTATTTCGGCTTTACCAAGGAAGTCATCCTCAACAAAACGTATCGTTATAACGATAAAATTCTGCATGTCTCCAGCGATTTTATTCAGAAAAATCCTGTTCAGATAAAAAAGAAATTAACAACCGACTACAGTACAGACGAATCTCCGATTGAAATATTATATACCGATAAAAAACAGGAAGACGAAACGATCCTGGAAATTTGCAGAGATCTTAATCAACGGGCAGCGAATAACAACAACACACTTTCGGTGTTTATTCTTTCACGGTATAACTTTAACAAACCCGGCAATCTTGAAACGATACAAAGAAATTGTGACAACCTGAACATAGAAGCAATAACCGCGCATAAATCAAAAGGACTTGAAGCCGATTTTGTGATCATTAAATCGGTGGTCTCGGGCATCGTGGGTTTTCCGTGCGGGATGGTTGACGATCCGATGATCTCGGCGTTACTGTCGGAGCCCGAGGAGTTTGAACACGCAGAGGAGCGGCGGTTGTTCTATGTTGCACTGACCCGTGCCCGGAGTAAAATATTTATACTCAGTTCCAATATGAAACCGTCGCCGTTTATCAGAGAGCTCGATCCGAAGGGATTATCGAATGAACCATGTCCGGATTGTCTTACGGGAATGTTAGTCCCCAAAAAGGGACAACGGGACGGTTTTATCGGCTGTACTAATTATCCGTATTGCAGGTATTCGAGGGAGGGTGTGGGTCATGTTGGTTACATATAACTCAAACGAGTGAGATAAGTGTTACCCCATTCTTGATTGCCAATACCAGGGTTCGCTGTGCATATGAGCGACAGCCCATACAATTACTGTTTTACTGCTTTCAATGCAAGCTCCCAGCCGATCCACGTATGGAATTGCTCGCGGGTAAATTGTTCATCGATCTGTTCCTGTAAATAGGATGCTTCTTCTTGTTGTTGTGCATAATATTGTTCGAGATGCTGAATTAACTCACCGAAGCTCATTGCCTGCCGTTCTTTCCCAATCGTTGGGTACGCTCCGCTTTTTCTATGATTGTCGATTACGAAATGTCTGTTATCCAGTAATAAAAACAATCACACAATCTCAAGCTGTTCCTGCTGCAGAAGTTTCGATGTATATGAGTAACCCCGCTCGGCGATTTCGTTGATAGCTTTGAATTCAAGCAGGCTGAAGTCATCGAGCGGCGGACGAATAAACAGGTCGGCATCTTTACGGGATTGCTGGAGATGGTAGTTGCTGCTGAGGATTGCAGACCGCGCGAGGATTTCGAGAATGGTCGGAAGGGATTGTCTTTTCTCCGTAGAGAGATAGTTTTTTGTTATATAACCCCACGGAGAAGGAAACTCATTAAGCTCGGTTTTTAATTCTTTACCCTGTGAAACATCGACGGCGATGATCTTACCGCCCCCCATTTTCCGCATTATATCGATGGGAAGGTTGTTGAGCATAGAGCCGTCAACCATAAATTCGCCGTTCCGTATTACCGGCAGTACAATCCCCGGGATTGCCGAGGATGCCTGCACTGCTTCTGCGACCGACCCGTGATTATTAATTTCAATTTCAGCCGTTGTTAAATTGCTCGATATGCAGAAGCAAGGCAGCCATAGATCTTCAAATTGTATGTTTCCGTATACTTTCGAACAGCCGCGTTTTATCCGCCGGCCGCGAATGAGCGCGAAGACGGGAAGGGTATATTCACGCAACGGTTTGTTATCGATCCATCCCCATTTGTTTATCCGAAGCATATCCCGGTATGATTTACCCATTGCATATTGTGTTGCAATGAACGAGCCCATGCTTGTACCGCCGATAATATCGATCGGGATGTTGTGTTCGATCAAAGCCCGGATAATACCGATATGTGCGAAACCGCGGGCACCCCCGCCGCCCAACACCAAACCAACGGCACGATCGCTTAAGAAGCGTGCGAGCCGTTCATAGTCTCCACGCTGATCCATACGAACATGATACCAGTGATCGATCTCCCGGTTATGTAACCGGCTGATTGTACCATCCGGCATTGTAGAACTATCGGGGTGCAGAAGCACAAGATTGATTTTCGGTGACCACCGGTTATTTTTTAAACGGTAAAGAAAATTTTCTACTCCGTTTATGCCGGGTGTATCGTAAAAGTTACCGGCAACAACGAACTGGTCTGCATGACGAATACAACGTTTTGTCCAGTATGTCGAAGTATCGTCTGTTACAAAGAGAATGTAGCGGTACCGTGATTCCTGCTCTATCAGCCAGTTTAGAATAGTAATATTATACGGATTGTTCGGCGACACCTGTGCGGCATTGGGAATACCGGTGAGCTGTTCCAGGCGTTCGTCGGTTAGACAGAGAACCGGACCATGGCTTGCTAACGCTTTTTCAAGACCGGCGATAAAGGCGTGTAACGGTACGTTTTTGTTTGATGCAATGATACAAATATTTGTTGATGATGTTGCAGAAACGGTGATGTGCTGAACTTTGCGTAAACGTTCTATCAAAGTATTTATGATATGAGTGGAAAATTCGGGATGCTGCTCGATGATCTTATCAAACGATTCTTTAGTGAATTTTATGACGATACTATCACGTAATGCACGAACGGTTGCCGTACGCGCCTCTCCGGTAAAGAATCCCATCTCGCCGACCGATTCACCGGCTACGACCTCCCCGACCCGTTTTTCCTCTTTGTCATCTTCCTTGATAAAAACATTGAGCCGTCCGTTGATGAGTATATATAATCCATCGCTCGGATCGTATTGCTGAAACAGGGTATTTCCCGAACGCAGATGGATCCACGTGATATGCTTCCCGATTTTCTCATGTAATGTGGTTTCATCGATTTTCAGGATTTCGCGGATCGTCGAAACGAGCTGCCGTTGACGCACGCGGTTCTGGAGAAGATGGGTGACTTCATACGCCCGTCGGGGCTGATGTTTCATAAGAAGCGACAACTCGTCCTGGGTAAACTCCATTATTAAGGTGTCTTCAATAGCTTCAAGAGATATATTTTTGTTTACTCCCAGGACGTCTTCATTCAATTCTACAAACTCTCCGGATTCAATCTTACCAATCTGAACATCTTTGTCATCGTCACCTGAAGAACGAATTGCTATTTGACCGATGATAATTATTCTGAGCGACTCTCCTATATTGCGGAGAGTGATTGTTTCGCCGCTTCTAACAAGGAATAAGGGTTGATTATATATGAAGTATTGTAAAGTTGTATCGTGAAGTGAACCGAAGACCGATGTCTTTTTAAGCGATTGATGATACTCGGAGTAAAATGTTTCCGGCTTAAGACGTTCCATATTCCTCAAAGACTTAGTAAAGATGTGAATAATTAATATAATTACCCTGCATACGAAAATCAATTGAATACTGTTGCATTATTACCAATATGTTTTATATATATAGTATGATCATTGTCGATGGTTCAAAAAAATCGGGCAGCGGAACGATCCTCCGCTATGCCGTTGCTATCGGTGCACTCCTGCAACAACAGGTAAAGGTTTTCAATGTCCGGGCGCAGCGAAATAATCCCGGACTCAGACCGCAGCACCTTGCCGCAATACGTGCGGTTGCCGAACTCACAGACGGATCCATTGAAGGGGGGGAAGTCGGATCAAGTGAATTTGTATTTACACCGGGGAAAAAGGTTAACGGCGGCAGCTATACATGGGATATCGGCACCGCCGGCTCTACGACGATGCTGGTAATGACCGTTTTACCTGCAGCGCTTATTATCCGTGATAAATTACAATGCAGGATTACAGGCGGACTCTTTCAGGATTTCGCTCCGTCGTTTTTCCACATGCAGCAGGTACTTGGACCGATCCTCTGGAAGATGGGGGTGACAATGCGTGTCAATATGATACGGCCGGGATATGTACCGGCTGGAAACGGTATTCTTGAAATCGAGATCGATCCGGTACGAAAACCCCTTCAACCATTAACGTTAACTGATCAGGGAGATATTGAATCGGTGGAAGGTACGGCAATTTCATCGCACCTCCAGGACCGGGAAGTGAGCAAAAGGATGGCTGAAGTTTGCCGCAAAGTTTTGTCGAAGAAAGGTTACAAAGTCAATCTCAGGGAAGAGTACGAAAATTCCGCATTACAACCGGGTGCTATGCTGGCTGTGTTTGCCCGGACATCGACCGGTTGTATTCTCGGTGCCGACCGTGCAGGTGCGCCGGGAAGACGGTCCGAAGCTATAGGTCGCTTTGTTGCACACTCGCTCATTGAAGATATCGAATCGGGGGCTACCGTCGACCGTTATCTCGCCGATCAAATTATTCTCTATGCAGCCCTTGCCAATGGGATCACCGAATTTCAAATCCCCTTTATGACCGGTCACGTTGAAACAAATCTCTGGCTCGTTGAAGATTTACTGGGAAGTAAGGTGGAGGTAGAGAACAATTTCATACGCGTTACCGGAATAGGTTTTAAACCTCAGTGATCGATACATTATTCTCTCGAATATCTTTACTGGATGTATGCACGCGCGAGGTTGTCAGCCCGAGCGGAGTCGAGGGGTGATAGCGATGGATACCATGTCACTGTCAGCGGAGTTGAAGTGTTACAATCTTCCGAATCAATCTGCCCCAATACTTCAAAGTCATTGATTAACAATCAATTTATATACCGGTTCCCCCTTTTTAATTTGTTTGAGATCGCCGAACGACGGAGGAATGGATTCGGTAGAACCGGTTATGAAATAACCACCCTTCTGCATCAACGAGAGCATTTTACTCAATAACGGTTCGGACACCGTTCTGTCGAAATAGGTGAGAATGAAATTCCTGCATAATATGATATCGAACGGTCCGCCGGGCATCTCGGTTCGGATATCCTGCTCGAGAAAATGAATATTGTGTTTGTATCGTTCTTTAATGACATAGGTAGAATCCTTCCGTTCAAATCCCTTCTCAAGTAGTTCATCCGGCAGGTCTTTCAGGGCACCTTCGGGATAACACCCCGCCCGTGCCCGTTCAAGAACGGTCGGATTAAGGTCGTTGGCGATTATTTCAAGCTCGAGTTTTTCAGGTGAGAGCCGGTGCTGCCAGAGTAATTGTATAGAATATGCCTCTTCGCCGTTACAGCAGCCGGCGCTCCAGCACCGGATGTTCGTGCGGTTTTCCTGCCGGGCTGATTCGATGAGATCGGGAAATACCGTCTGTTCGAGGATTGCATACACACCTTTATCCCGCCAGAACCGTGTGATGGTGATATCGAGCATACGGTCGAGCGTTTCCCGTTCTGCGGAATTCTCCTCTATATAATAGAGGTAATCCAGATAATTTGAGATATCCAGTTCCTGCATACGGTTATGTATGCGCCGGCATACCTGACGCCTCACTTTCCGGAAACCCGCCCAACGATAGCCGAGTTCAGGTAATATATGCTGCAGAAATTCGTGACAGGATTTCATTACTATGAATGTGCATAATAAACATATGAACATCAAGCACACTGAACCTGAATTTTTGATAAGTTTGTTAAATTATATATATTATTAGTTTGGAAATGTTGCAATGTAATAAACGTGATTATAAAACCACTAATGACACGAAGAACACTAAATAAAATATCTTTGAACACGCATCAAAACAGGAAATTGACGAGCGGTTAAGCGGATATTCTGTATAACCCGACAATTAATATGACAAAACCATTGAGGGCAAAAGGATTTTCTTAAATTTAATAGTTTTGCCCAAAATCGTTTTGCTTTTAGTTTAATTTATGTACAAACTCGAAAAAACATTCAGATTCGAAGCATCGCATCAACTCCATCACCACGACGGGAAATGCAGTCGTTTGCACGGCCATAGCTGGAAGATGAGCATCGAGGTACGGGCTGACCGGCTGCAGGCCGACGGTCCGCAGAAAAATATGGTGATGGATTTTTACGATATCAGCAAAGCGGTTAAGCCATTGGTAGATAACTATCTCGATCATTATCATTTAAACGATACGCTGAAAACCGACAGTCCGACAACGGAGTTTATCGCCAGATGGGTATATGATAAACTGAAACCGGAATTTCCCGGACTTTCGGCAGTGACAGTTTTTGAAACATGCACAAGCTCTTGTCGCTATGAAGGTGAATGAAATATTTTATTCGATCCAGGGAGAGGGAGGACGTGCCGGCGAACCGTCGATCTTTATTCGCCTTTCGGAATGCGACCTCGCCTGCAGTTACTGTGATACGGAATTTGAATCGGGGAAAGAGATGTCCATCGAGGAGATTCATCAATCGATATCACAGTATTCCTGTAACTGGATAGTGTGGACGGGCGGCGAGCCCGCTCTTCAGTTACATGAGGAGATTGTCAGGTATTTCAAAGAAAAGGGATACAGGCAAGCCATCGAGACTAACGGGAACAACAAACTTCCCGATGGACTCGACTGGATAACCGTATCGCCGAAAGTTGCCGAACATGTGCTCAAAAAAAATTTTCCCGATGGTGTCACCGAACTTCGTTACACCCGGCACAAAGGTCAGCCTGATGTTCCGCGTCCGTCTATTAAAGCTGACTACTATTTTATCTCACCCATTTTTAATGGTGATAAACCGGACCGGGAAAATATCAACCATTGCATCAAACTCTGTCTTGAAAACCCGCAATGGCGTTTATCATTGCAGATGCATAAATTCCTGAAAGTGTTATGAGCAAGCTTATTATATATTCGGGCGGTATGGATTCAACGGTGCTGCTTTACCGTCACGCAGAAGAGATTTCACTTGCTGTGTCGTTCGATTACGGATCGAAACACAATGAACGGGAGATCGAACATGCTCGCCTGAATACGGAGAAACTGAGCATAGAGCATCTCGTCATTCCCCTCGATTTCATGGGAAAATACTTCAGCAGTCATCTTTTAAAAACAGGCGGCGAGGTGCCGGAGGGACATTACGCCGATCCCGTCATGAAGCAAACGGTCGTTCCGTTCCGCAACGGGATCATGCTTTCCGTTTCCTGCGGACTTGCGGAAAGCAGGAAGCTCGACTCGGTACTGGTCGCAAATCATACGGGCGATCATCCCATTTATCCCGATTGCCGTGAAGAGTTTATCAAATCAATGGGCGAAGCAATGTATCATGGCACGTATGTTAATGTGCAGCTCGAATCACCCTTTCTCTCCAAGAATAAACGGGATATTGCCCTGCTCGGGAAAGAAATCGGGGTGGATTTTTCATTGACATGGAGTTGTTATAAAGGAGGCGAAAAACATTGCGGTCAATGCGGCACATGCATTGAGCGCAAAGAAGCTCTCGAAGGATTCGATCCGACTATCTATGAACAAACTGAAGTGAGAAGATAACTATGCCGGTACCGGAAGGAAAAGTATTTGATTTTATCGGACAGGAAAACATACGGGCCGATTACCTTGAAACATTTGAATTCGATTCACCCGATCAATATATAGTTACCGAGACAAACGAGTTCTCCGCCGTCTGCCCGTTCAGCGGACTGCCGGATTATTCGTATGTAAAGATCGAGTACTATCCCGAAGGCGGAAAGTGTATCGAGCTGAAGTCGTTGAAGTATTATATGATAAGTTTCCGCAACGTCGGGATCTATCAGGAGGAGGCGACAAAGCGTATGTATGACGATCTTAAGTCGGTGCTCGAAACATCCCGTCTCCGTGTGACCACGAAGTACAATCCGCGCGGTGGTTTTGACACAACGTGTACTGAGGGGAGTTTGTGATGTGTTTATTGAATAGCATTGAATAGGCAAAACAATTAGGGGCAAAATGATTTTTTAGTATGATTGCCTAAAATTATTTTGGCTGGGGAGATAAATTTTCATATATTCTTTTCAAATTGTCTTGCCCGAAATTGTTTTGTCATTTATCCATCGCCTATGTTCATAAAAAAAATAACCGCCTGGCTCGTTCACTTTTATACCTCCCTCGGACTACTCGCCGCCGCATTCAGTGTTGTGTTTATCGTGTACGGAGGTGAAGAAAATCTCCGGATTGTCATAATATTGATGTTTCTTGCTATGGTCATCGATGCAAGCGACGGGTACTTTGCACGGCGGGTGGGGGTGAAAGAAGTGCTGCCGTTTTTCGACGGCCGGCGTCTCGACGATATTATCGATTTCCATACGTTTACAACGATCCCGCTGCTGTTCATCTGGCGAAGTGAGATCTTGCCCGGCGAGCTTGCGTGGGTATTGTTGCTGCCGCTTCTTGCCAGCGCGTACGGATTCTCACAAACCAATGTAAAAACCGATGACGGCTATTTTCTGGGATTTCCCTCGTACTGGAATGTGGTAGCGTTTTACCTCTTCTTTTTAGGACCCGATCCGTGGTTTTCCGTCTCTATGATAGTGTTGTTTTCTGTGCTCACGTTTGTCCCGGCAAAATATCTTCATCCGTCGATACCGGGACCGTTATCGAAGCTCTCGGTTATGCTCGGTGCGGTGTGGGCTGTTATAGTTCTCGCGATTATTACCGGTATCGTCGATGAGTTTACATGGACGGTGATCTCGTTAGCATATCCTCTCTATTATATGGTTGCATCCTGGGTAATAACCCTCAGAGATAGCAAATAACCATAAGCTCCAATATCGCTTTTATTAGGAAATAATAGTATATTCCTGCCGTGGATTGAACAATGTTTTTTGCGGTAGGAACGATTGTTCAGTTCACGGACAAATCCGTGCCAGCGGTATCGCCTGGCGGTCTGACGATTGTTTTATGTGTATATTGGCTGAACTGTCCGCCTCCGGCACAAATTAAAGACTCCGAGGTTTTTTATCGGGAGAATTCATCAGCTTAAGGTTTGATAAAAATATGAAAGGGAATAACTATGATACCGGTAGGAAGCAAGGAATGGTGGGGGAATTTCGTTATGTTGGTTGTCGTATTGTTCTCATTGGCAGGAGTATGGCTGGGACTTGACCGGTTTTACAGAGGGCAAATAGGGTTGGGAGTTTTAAAACTTGTAACCGTCGGCGGAGGACTAATATGGGGCCTTGTCGATCTGTGCAGGTATTTTTACCGGTTTGGATTAACCGGGCAATGGGTTACATCGCCGAAGGAACTACAATAGAATGCAGTTTTTCATCTTTGAGGCAAAACCATTTTATAAATACAATGGTTTTGCCTTTCATCAATGTACGACTATTCAACAGTACCCGAATATCCCGTATTCGCAGAATTATCAGATAAACGTATAGCTCAGTCCCAGTGCGAGCAGTTGTTTCAATTGCCGCTTGGGTGATATATTACTGTCGTAAAGCAATTCAATATTTAAACTCACGTCGACGTACCGTGCCACCTTTGCAGAGATTATTGTATCCCAGCGCACGTCAACCTGTTTCAGGCTTTCAAGATTTGAGAACAGATCAAGCTTCGAGGTAAGCAATATGTTCTCTGCAAGGGGAGTACGGAGTTCGGTGACCGATAACGCGCCGAACTCCGTATCGACCTTTTCAATTCTATCGGTCGCAGGATCGTCTGTCAAACCAACGGCAAATTCGCGGGTAATTGTTGTTTTGGTCGCAGCACCGAGACGTGTTTTTAAAATCGGTACCGGTTCATATCCGACACCGGCACTCAGGGTAATGTAACCCGGATCGAATAAATTGGAGACAGGAAACCGTTCATCTTCTTCATACCGGTATCCTCTGGTAAATTGTGTTTGCAGCAAGGCCGATACGTACGGATGAACATACACACCGAGTTTGTGAAGATAGACTGTTTCGATCCGCAGTTCGTCGGCGGATTTCCTTGATTGAAGGTCTCCAATCTTAGCCTGACCGTATGACCCCTTGCTGGTAGTCGTCCAATTAAAACGTTCCTGATTCAGCTCGAATGCCGAATTTATGTTGATTTGCCACGCGAGGGTATTTTCACCTCCCTGTATCCAGTTATCGAATTGTGCCTGGGTCAGATTCAATCCCCCTACCACCTGACTTTTCCATCCGTATACCGGCTCTTCTTCGTCTTCTGCAATGAGGTTGGGTTGGATGAGGAACATACTACACAGTAACGTAATTATGAAAAGTCGGTGTGTCTGCATGAGGTGCCTCCTTTATTTGAAAAATGGAAAGTAACGAATTAATTTAGTAATTTATTGGGTAGAAATGCAATTATTTTTTTAAACGCTCACCGAACTGATTCAAAGGGTATTACAAACCGGCAGGATTATTTACCACGAAAACTCAAAAACACAAAAGGTTAAAGGAATTGTATGATCCGATATTTTATTTTGCTAGTTGTAGTTTCAGCGATTGTATTCACTTTTTATGCACAGGAATCCGTACCTGAAGAATGGATCACCTACTTTGAAAAATCTGCTTATCTTGAAACTCCCCGTTATGATGAATCGATGGCGTATTTTCGCCAAATGAGCGATTCGTCGGAATATGCAACGATGTTTTCATTTGGCATATCGCCGCAGGGCAGAGAGCTGTATTGTGTTGCTGTATCAAAGGAAACAACATTTGAACCGGTTGATCTGCATAAACGCGAACGTCCCGTGATACTTATTATCAACGGAATTCATTCCGGTGAAATCGGCGGCAAGGATGCCTCGATGATCATGCTTCGTGAAATGCTGATAACAAAAGAACAGGAAAATCTTCTCGACAATGTCGATCTCCTCGTCGTACCTATTTTCAGCGTTGACGGTCATGAACGCTTCGGTCCGTATAACCGCATCAATCAAAACGGACCAAAGGAAATGGGCTGGCGAACAACCGCACAGAACCTTAACCTGAACCGCGACTGGATGAAAGCCGACGCACCCGAGATGCAGGCAATGCTGCAACTTATCAACCTGTGGAATCCCGATTTTATAATCGATACACACTCGACTAACGGAGCCGATTATCAGTACACTATCACGTATATTCTTGAAACTCATCAGAACATATATAATGAAACGGCGGCATGGTTAAGCAACGATTTTATTCCTTATATGGAAAATTATATCGAAGATAAAGGATATCTGGTTTTCCCCTATGTAACTATGCGGCGCTGGTTCGAAGGTGTGCAGAGCGGTATTACCAATAACGCTGCATCGCCACGGTTCTCAAGCGGGTATGCGGCTGTACAAAACCGGCCCGGTCTGGTTGTTGAAACACATATGTCGAAACCGTATAAAGAACGCGCGTTTTCCACCAAAACAATGATCGAATCTGTTATTGAATATGCAAACGAACATCCCACCAAACTGCTCGATCTAAACCGGAATGCCGACTGGATTTCAATAGAAAAATATCATAATAATGGAAAATACTTACCGCTGGACTTCACTCTCACCGACGAATACCGTAAGAAGCCGTTTAAAGGCATTCAATCGGAGTATGTATATTCCGGGCTTACAAATAGCGAGATACTGACCTATACCGGAGAGCCTGTTGAAAAAGAGATCCGGTTTTATGACAACGTTATTGCAACCGATTCGGTTACGGTTCCTCAATTATATGTAATACCGAAAGAATGGAATGATATAGTTGAGCGAATGCGTTTACACGGAGTAAAAATAGAAACACTTGCCGAAGAGACCGCTCTCAGGGTAACGCGCTACCGCTTTACCGATGTTTCGTATGCATCAAATTCATTTGAAGGACGCCAGCAGGTTGAGGTCGATTATGAAACCTATCGTGAAACGGTAACCCTGCCCGAAGGAACGTATGTCGTCCCGACCGATCAACGAACAATTCGTGTTATTGCTCACCTGCTCGAACCGGGCAGTCCCGACTCGTTTTTACGGTGGGGATTCTTTAACTCAATATTTGAGCGAAAGGAATACTTCGAGCTCTACGTTATGGAACCCATCGCACAGGAGATGATTCAGGAAGCTCCGGCATTGAAAGACGAGTTTGAACAATGGCTTGATGAAAATCCCGAAGTGAGGGATAACCCGTATCAGCGATTGCATTTCTTCTATGAACGATCCCCGTATTACGATGAACAGTGGAACGTGTATCCGGTGTTGCGGGTGGAGTAGTCATACAAGAGGAAGGTTATATAAAGGCAAAACGATTAAGGGCAATACCATTGAAAATCCTAAGCACTAAATCCGACCCCGATATTTATCCGGGAAACAAGACCAAAATTCAAATGACAAAATGTTCAAAAAAACGTAAAATTGAGAAGTTTTTCGCATTTGGATTTAGGTTATCAGGATTTAGAGTTTTATAAATT
>PWXV01000108.1 GCA_003568415.1 Ignavibacteriales bacterium | reverse complement strand
TTATGATGATTACGAGTGCACTTCTGAAGTGAAGCAGGAATAATCCCACAACCAACAACACGACAGCCATCACCTGAATGAGCGTACTGGTTAGTGTTGAGATGGCTTCGTCTATCAATTCCGAACGGTCGTATGCTACTTCCAGGGTTACACCCGGCGGAAGAGCGGGTTCAACCTCCGAGATTCGTTCCTTAACTCTGTCTATTACATTCCGTGCATTTTCTCCGTAACGCATAACCACAATACCACCGACAGCTTCACCTTCTCCGTTCCATTCGGCAAGTCCACGCCGCTGGTCACCTCCCAACTCGACTGTGCCGACATCTTTCACCCGTATCGGGCGGTCTTCGCGTTCGGTAATAACAACGTTCTCAAGGTCTTCTACGGAAGTTAGATACCCTTTACCACGCACAATTATTTCGGTACCAGACATTTCAATCGCTCTGCCGCCGACATCGCGGTTGCTTTCCTGTATGGCCCGGGTAACCATAGGGAGGGGGATGTCATAGGCAAGGAGCTGTACGGGATCCACCGTTGCCTGATATTGTTTCACAAAACCGCCGAAGCTCGCAACTTCGGAAACGCCCGGTAGACTTTCCAGCCAGAATCGCAGATGCCAGTCGTTAAAGGAACGGAGATCGGCAAGATTCTGCTGACCGGTTGTATCCTGTAGCGTATACTGAAACACCCATCCGACACCGGTGGCATCAGGTCCGAGCGTCGGTGTTGCATCGGCGGGAAGGTCGTCCTGTACCTGGTTGAGATATTCGAGCACCCTGCTCCGTGCCCAGTACATATCTGTACCCTCTTCGAAGATGACATAGACAAACGACATCCCGAACATCGACTGCCCGCGAACATATCTCACATCCGGAGCCGAAAGAAGGGCGGAGGTGATCGGAAAGGTTACCTGATCTTCTACCAGGTCCGGACTTCGTCCCATCCATTCTGTAAAAACGATAACCTGCGGATCCGACAGATCCGGTAATGCATCGAGGGGACTATTATACATACCCCATATACCAACGGCCGTCATAAGCAACACAAGAAAAATTACCATTCCCTTGTTGTTCATGCTGGCTTCAATAATTTTATCAATCATAATTAAAACCTGTTTTTGTTGACTTAAAATTTATATATCCACGAAGAGCACCAAGGAGTAAAAAGTGTTTATTTGAAATATCCTGTTTGTGTACTTCGTGACCTTAGTGGTTCCATTAATGTTGATGTCCGGGCATTGCCTCTGCACCGACACCTCGCAGACGGGATTCGGCATCCAGCCAGAACCGACCGCTTGTTACAACACGATCACCATCATCAAGACCGTGTAAAACTTCATAATAATCTCCTGCGAGAGGACCGAGATGTATTTCGACCGGTTCGAACCTGCCACGGCCGAGCTCTTTAAATACAACGTCGCGTTGACCGGTTCTCAATACCGCATCGCGGTGTACCGTTAAACGGTTTTCAAGATGTTCCTTAAAGGTCACCCATCCGAATTGATCGATTTTAATATGTTGATCCGGATTATTGTTCAATTCGATCCGGACCGGCAATGTTCGTGTTGCCGGATCTATTGTCGGCGGTATAAATGAAACCGTACCGTTTGCTGTATTGCCCGGCCTTCCCTGCAGGGTGAATTCAACAGCCTGACCTTCATAAACAAAGGGGAGATCGTCTTCATACAGATCGGCGATAAGCCATACCGTGCTGAGGTCGGCAATTTCATACAGGGCCGTACCGGGATTGATCTTCATTCCGTCGCGGACGTTTTTCTTCAATACGACACCTGAGAACGGAGCCGTAAGTGTAACCTCCATAAGAGGTTCGCCTGTTTCTTCTATTTTTTGGATTTCCGACTCCGGCATATTCAAGAGGCGTAACCGTTCACGACCCCGTTTTGTGATATTTTCATTACCGCTCTTACGTGCAACGAGATAATCCTCCTGGCTGCTGATAAGTTCGGGACTGTACACGGTCACGAGCGGTTGACCGCGTCTGACTGTTACACCCGTTTCATTTATGTGTGTTTGTTCAACCCACCCTTCGACACGGAGTGTTACTTCCGCTTCGCGGCGCTCGTCGGTTCTTACTCTTCCGACAGTTCGTATGGTCGGTGTAATATCACGATATTCAACGGTATCGTACTTCATCCCGATAATTTGTTGTTGTGTGGGAGTAATACGCAAACGACCACGTGGTTCTTCGTGCTCCTCGTGATCGGCATGTACCGGTACCAGATCCATGCCGCATATCGGGCAGGAACCTTCTTCATCCTCCTGAATTTCCGGGTGCATCGGGCACGTCCAGTATTCTATTTCACCCTCAGCATTTTCGTGTTCTTGATCGTGTTGATGATCTTGCTCGTGTTCATCGTCATCATCTTCACGAACAGGAGTGAGATCCATGCCGCAGAGCGGGCAGGGGGTTTGTTCATCCTCTTTTATTTCCGGGTGCATAGGACATGTCCAGTATGCAATACCGTCATCGTGCTCGTGATCGTCCGAACCGCATCCGGCAATTCCAATAATGAATAAAAATACTATGGAAAATAATATGTATTTCATAACCTCACCTTAATGTATATGTATTTTAAACTAACCTGTAAACTAAAAACCGGAACCTGATAACATTACATTACAATCCCGGCTTGACGTTCAAGTTCTGCAATCGCTTTATGGAATTCAGCTTGCGCCATATAATATTCCATGCGGAACATTTCGAGCATTCTGAAACTGTCGAGTACAGTTAGATAACCGGATTTACCCGCCCGGAAAGCACCGAGCGCAGATTCGGCAGTTTGTTCCGCCTGTGGTATAACCTCATCGCGATACATCCGGATCACTTCACGCTGTGTTTCAAGCTCAAGTACCGCCTGGCGGATTTCAGACCGTGCCATTGAAGTTTTGTTCTCGAGAGCTTTCTGACGTGATAACCTCTCACTTTGAGATTCGCTAACCCGGTTTGTTACCCGGTTACTTGACCAGGGAGCAAGTGGTATCTGCAATGACACCATAGCACCGAGCTGATCTTCCATACCTCCGGGCATCTGCATGTACATAACATCAACCATTATGTCGGGATAATACTCACGCCGTGCCGAACGTATCTCGGCTTCATTCATTTGAATTCCCGACCGTATTGCTTGAATATCCGGTCGTTCGGCAAGCATTCTGCGCTCCATTTCATCCAGGTTATCAGGGATCTCTTCAGGCGGTAGAGTAAGTATGACACCGAGCTGTTCGTCCGGATCACGGTCGAGCTTCTGGTTAAACATCACGAGCATCTTGTTGTAATCGTTTAGTATCGTTCGCTCTTCCGTCCGGAGTTTCGACAGGTTCGTCTGTGCCGAAAGAACCGCATCCAGTCCTACCCGGTCTACTTCATACATTCGTTCTGCAGATGCAACAAAATTTTCAAGCAAACCTTGTAGCTCCCGATTGACTTCAAGTTTTTTCTGCATCATCCACAGTTGGTAGTATGTTTCTTTTACATTCGCTGCAAGTTGAACCTCGTCGTCGCCGCGATTGAACGAGGACATTTCATAATTTGCTCGCTCCATATCGACACGTGCGGAAATTTTCCCGGGGAAGGGGATCCTCTGTGATAATGAATATATATGCATATCCATATAGTTTAACTGGTCCATCGTCCCGATGGGCTGCCGGTTATATTGGTATTTAAACGTCGGCGGCATCCAGGAGCGCATCTGAGGTATACGCTGTTCGGTCGCCTGTTCACGAAATCGTGATGCCTCTATTCCCGGATTATTTTCAAGGGCTTCCCGGAGCAGGGATTCCAGCGGTGGCGCTTCCTCATCCGGTTCGGGCATTTGCGCTCCGGTTGTTTGTAATCCGAAAAAAATGACTACCATGAATGCAAATATACGCAGCATTTTGTTATTCCTTTGTATTTATAGTATGTGTACAAACAGTGTTTCGGTACAACTAATAGTACAGAATTAATATATTTCTATATTAATATCTAAAATTTTATAAGTTTTTTTTATTTAGGTAGTAGACAGGTTAGCTTAGCGCAGGAATGAGCTAAAATGGATAGACGTACCGATACCGTGCAAATCGAAAATGGGTTGTATCGAATCCGTAGTATCAAGTGCTGTGAATACAGGTTTTTCATCAGGGGTCGCTACAACATCAACAGGAGTAACATTGTAGACAATTATTTGTGATGGATTTACTGTGTTCGCTATGTAATTGTCAAATGTTTTGGTCTCGGTAACCACAACATTGCAACATTCAGTATTTGTCCCGGTAATGATAACAGAGGAATTATTCGCAGGTTCGTGACCGGGATGACAGCTATTGCACACCGGCTTCTCCATTTCCATACCCATTGAGCAGATATATTCCACCGCTGCGAATCCGACGTGGAAGAAAGAGAACAGCAGCAGGAAAGCCACTACAAACACACGATATGATATTGAATTTTTCATTATAATTAATGTATACAACAAATGTGCCAATTGCAAGTTCCCGATATATCGGAAATTTACAATTGTAATTTTCAATTTTATCAAATATAAGAAATTTGCTGGTGGATATGTTACAAAATTTCAGAAATTTTGTATAAGATTTTCTATTATTGCATTTTTTCAATCATTTAGCTACTTTGATATATTTAGAATCTGAATACGGATAGTCCCCTAAATGAATTATACCCACATCGGCTATGAAGTGGCAGACAGGGTCGCTTATATAACCCTAGACCGGCCTGAAAAGCGGAATGCGTTCAACGAAGTGCTCGTAAAAGAACTGGCGCAGGCTTTTGCTGCTGCAGAGAAGAACGGTGAAATTCGGGTCGTGGTTCTGAAGGCGAACGGCAAAGCATTTTGTGCCGGAGCCGACCTTGAATATATCCGAAGTTTATCGGGGTATACTTTCGAAGAGAACCTGCAGGATTCGCACTCGTTGATGCGTCTCTTTATGCAAATGCAGAAACTCAAAAAACCTATCGTCGCTCAGGTACAGGGTCCCGCGCTTGCTGGGGGATGCGGTCTGGCAACCGTGTGTGACATTATTGTTTCCTCTGATAATGCAATTTTCGGTTATCCCGAGGTGAGAATAGGATTTGTGGCGGCACTTGTTATGGTATTTCTCGTCCGGAAAATCGGTGAGGGACGAGCGCGTGAATTGCTTTTAACGGGAAAAACCATAACAGCCGGGGAGGCGTACTCAATTGGATTGATCCACGCAGTTACTTCCGGCGAAGAGTTGGAAACAACCGTTCATAAATACTGCCAGCAGCTGTCATCGGAGGTCAGTGGTTCATCGGTTGCTATTACAAAAGAAATTTTAGCAAAGATACAGGGTATGGATTTACAAAATGCCCTGGAATTTGCAGCCCGAATGAATGCAGCAACCCGAATGACAGAGGATTGCAAGCGGGGCATAAACGCTTTTCTTAATAAAGAACAAATAGACTGGTAATAAAACGGAGATTATTTCTGTGAAACACGATGAAGAATATTTAAAATCTACTATACGCAGTATTCCGGATTTCCCGAAAAAGGGAATTGTATTTCGTGATATTACAACCCTATTGAAAGATCCGGAAGCGATGAAACAAGTTGTTGATTTATTTTATGGCGAATATAAAGATAAAAATATTTCCAAAGTGGTAAGTGTAGAGTCACGTGGATTTATTTTCGGGGGAGCACTGGCATATACATTAGGTGCAGGGTTTCTCCCGATACGCAAGAAAGGGAAACTTCCTGCAGAAACTATACAACAGGAATATGAACTCGAATACGGTACCGATTCAATGGAAATTCATGCGGACGCAATTCAACCCGGTGACCGGATTATTGTGCATGATGATTTGCTTGCCACCGGTGGTACGATAGAAGCGGCGTGTAAGTTGGTAGAACGGTTGCAGGGAGAAATAGTTGGTCTCTCATTTCTCATTGAACTCGCTTTCCTCAACGGACGGGAACGTATAGGTAAATATCCAATTCAAACATTGATTACATACGACAGCGAATAATTAAAATACATGCTTTCAATTAATAAACCGGCGCCTGATTTTACCGCTGAAACAACCGATGGCACCTCGATCAGACTATCAGACTTTAAAAATAAAAAAAATGTTGTACTGTTTTTTTATCCAAAAGCTTTTTCTCCCGGTTGCACAAAAGAAGCATGTCAATTTCGGGATGCATATGAAGACTTACTTAATTTAAATTGCGAAATTATTGGCGTCAGTTATGATGGTGCATCACGAAACGAGGATTTTAAAGCATCAAACCGGTTGCCATACTATCTAATCAGCGATAAGGATAAATCGATAGCCCGGATGTTTGAAGTAACCAGATTCGGGGGATATCTGCCGTTTGTGAAACGGGTTACCTTTGTCATTGATACGGAAGGGATTATTTGTAATATTATTCACCACGAATTTAATATCGATAATCACGTTTACCATGTACGTGCAACATTAAACAAGATAATGGAAAATAATAAAACGGTATGAGGTATTGTGTTATAGGATCGGCTCTGCTTATTGTAACGTGGTTAC
>PWXV01000220.1 GCA_003568415.1 Ignavibacteriales bacterium | reverse complement strand
ATTTGTATTATACTTTAAAAATAATATTTTTATGATATGATTTATTTAGAGAATGTTGTAAAACGCTTTGGGTCGTTTACCGCGGTAAATAATATCTCACTTCAGGTTCCAAAAGGCGAATTTTTCGGATTCCTCGGTCCAAACGGCGCGGGAAAGACTACCACCATTAAAATGATGACAGGGTTGTTCGCTCCTACATCAGGGATGATTACAATAGGTGGTTATAATGTTGTAAGACAACCTAACCGTGCTAAGTCGATTATTGGGTACATTCCGGACCACCCCTATCTATACGATAAACTCACCGGCAGAGAATTTATGGCATTCGTCGGCGGATTATTTAACCTGAACGGCGATTCGGTTAAGGAACGTTCGCAGCGTATTATTGAACATTTCGAAATCGGTGATTGGGTTGACCGGTTGACTGAAGAATATTCGCAGGGTATGCGGCAGCGTATCAGCATTGCTGCTGCTCTATTACACGATCCAAAAGTAATCATAATAGATGAACCTTTGATCGGTTTAGACCCGGGAAGTGCAAAAACAGTAAAAGATACATTGAAATCATTGACGAAGCAGGGTGTTACTGTCTTTATGTCGACACACAGTCTGCATATTGTCGAGGAATTATGCGATCGTATAAGCATCATTAAAGACGGGAAGATAATTTTTAACGATACACTCGATAAACTTGATACCTTCCGTGAGCGTACCGACGGTAAGTTTGAATCTGTCTTTATTGAATTAACGAAATAATCATCGAGCGAAACGAAATCATGTATCAGCTACTGCACATACTGAAATATAAGATTATCAGCGGTATCAAATTGAAGCTTGAGCCGAAGCTCAATACCGTTATGAAGAATCTCGCATCGGTAATTATATTCGGCGGATTTGCAGTTGGTGCATATTTCTTCTCGTACAATCTGACTTCTTATCTCATTGAGGAAGTGCGTATCGGTCAGTTTCTTTTGCATCGCTTTCTTTCAATGTTTCTTTTTGTATTTTTCGTTACTATAACACTCGGCAATATTCTTGTTTCCTATTCAACGTTATTCAAATCTCCCGAAGTCCGCTTCCTGTTTACCCAGCCGGTGTCGTATTTTAAGATATTTCTGATAAAGTTTTTAGATAATTTCTTCTATAGTTCAACAACCTTTTTC
Organism: Ignavibacteriales bacterium; assembly: GCA_003568415.1. Classification (GTDB taxonomy): domain Bacteria; phylum Bacteroidota; class Ignavibacteria; order T3Sed10-11; family T3Sed10-11; genus T3Sed10-11. Next base: position 23,888 of record PWXV01000220.1, on the reverse strand, counting down.
CTGATGGGCTTTGCTGTTATTGCCGGCTACGGCGCGTATTTCGGTCATCCGTGGTACTTTTATCCGTTGATGATGTTCGGTATTTTTATTCCGTTTATGTTCCTCGCTGCAAGCATTGCGGTAATTATTCTTTTACTTGTAGTACGTCTTACCGAGTATATCAGCATCAAACACCTCGCTGCCTTTTTTGTGGTAGGATATATAGCTGTTGTATTTACATTTTTCCAGAGTGTTTCTCCTGTCAGCCTTGTCAATAATGTACTCGAACAATATCCCGATGTCGACCGGTATTTTACCGGATTCGATCCGTGGTTCTTACGATATCTACCGAGTCACTGGGTGGCAGAATTAATGTACTGGTCTGTACAGGGAAGCACACAGTACGTATTACTGAATGCCGGGCAACTCATATTCTGTGTGGGGGGAGTATTCGGTGGAGCAATGGTCATCGGAAGGCGGATGTATTATCCCTCGTGGCTGCTGACGATCAGCTTGCGGGAGGCAAAACCGGCAGCTAAACAAAAGCTAACGGCGGGTTTGATTAACTTAACGGCTTCATCGATATTACCCCGATCAACCAGTGTGTTGCTCAAACGCGATTTGATCAGGTTTCTCCGTGAGCCGAGTCAGTGGGTACATTTTTCGCTTATGGTATTGCTGGTATCTATATTTCTTATTAGTGTCGGCAGTCTGGAGGTGGAATTCAGCGATCCGTTTCTGATGACTGTTGTATATCTTGTGATTTTTTTATTTAATGCTTTTCTTGTGGCGGCTATTGCTTTACGGTTCGTATATCCGATGATGAGTATGGAAGGAGAAGCGTTGTGGGCTGTTCGAGCTGCGCCATGTAACATGCTGCGAATATATATGATGAAAGGATTAGTTGCGGTTATTATTCTCTCGATAATCGCACAGTTGCTCGGTTATGTAACTATATCCTCGATGTTTGGAATATCTTCGCTGGTATTATTCACTATGGTTGCTCAGTTCCTGACGGTTATGACTGTGGTCGGGATAAATCTCGGTCTGGGAAGTTATTTTGCACAGTATAATGAAAGAAATCCCATACGCATAGCTTCGTCGCAAGGTGCTTCGCTTACATTTTTGATAATACTTCTGTATCTAATATTGATCGTATCCCTGTATATTCCGTTTGTCACAGGATTTTTTGATCAGTGGTTGGTATTTGCACGCAGCGATATGGAGTGGATGATCCCGCCATTATTATTAAGCGGAACATTAATGATTATCCTTGCCGGTACAGCTACACTGCTCGGGATACGTTCTGTGCATCGTGATGTGTAAAGGTGTTCTTATTCTTCGAATACTTTAAAAATATTATGTGAGAAACGGTCTGCTTTACGTGATTTTTTCTTCTTCAGTTTTTTAATTTTAACCAGCGCATCTTCACCTGCAACTATGCCCCGTTCTATCATTTCCTGGTACAATGAAAACTTCACCCAGGAATATTCCTGCACGGGAGGCTGAATGACTATATCTGCCTGATCGACCAATAATCTGTTCAAATTTATTTGTGTGATTTCTCCTGCACGAAACAACATCCCCAGCCCCCGATCGGGCATTTTTTGATGAGTGATTGTCTTCCATACATCCACAGCAACAAGCGGGAGGTTGCTTATTTTCAATGCCGGAACAACGGGTGTGATACAGGCTGCACCGCCGTCAATCAAGAAGCGGCCGTTCAATTCAACCGGTTTTGTTATCGCAGGTATGGTCGAGCTTGCTGCGACTGCTCTTGTCAATGAACCGGATTTAATCACCACCACATCACCGTTTTTAATATCTGTTGTTACGCTGCGAAACGGGATTCGGCAATCGCTAATATCCATTTCATCAATGAGATACGAAAGTGCTTCACGTAATGTCTGCTCCGGCAGTGCGCTATCGCGTGTGATCGTGCGCGATAGCAAATAGTTGCGTTTAGCTTTATTTACCCACTGATCGAAAAAATTGTGACGGTCAACATAATCTTCGAGTACAAAAAAATCAAGACCGATCTTTGTGAAAAAGTTACTTTGATATAGTTTTTCAATTCTACGTTCTGCCTCATACGTATCGAGCGTTTGTGCATACATAGCTCCGATTATAGCTCCCATACTTGTTCCGACGATCAATGACGGCATGATCTTTTCCCGTTCAAGAACGCGTAAAACGCCGAGATGAGCGATCCCTCTGGCACCGCCCCCGCCTAAAACCAGTGTAAATGGTTTATTTTTCATTGTATTAGAAATGTTTAATGAAGGTGATTTACCTCATACCGTAATATACCAAAAATTGATAAAATAGGTAAATTGATTTTTGAGAGTAAAATGTCTATCTTTTCCTAACTTATTTAGTTGAAAACATTTAGGGGGTATATATGTGTGGAATAGTCGGATATATAGGAAAGCAACAAGCACTACCAATCATTATTGAGGGGTTAAAGCGACTGGAATATAGGGGGTACGACTCAGCAGGTATTGCAACAGTCGGAAATGGTGAGATTTTAATTACCCGGATGAGCGGTAAGGTTTCGGAGCTTGAAAAATCACTTCCCACAAATCTTGATAATGGCTCTCTTGCACTCGGTCATACCCGCTGGGCAACCCATGGTGAGCCTACCGAACGGAACGCCCATCCGCACAAAGATTGTGAAAACAAAATTGCCCTTGTCCATAACGGCATTATAGAAAATTACCAGGCCATTCGAACCAAGCTTGAACAAGTCGGGCATACATTTACCTCGGATACCGACACAGAGGTGCTCGCACATCTCATCGAAGAGATGTTTAAGTATACCGATGGTGATTTTACAGATGCAGTGCGCCTGGCATTGAAAGAGGTTGACGGAGCATACGGTATAGCCGTGATCAGTGCTCATGCCCCTGACCGGATTATTGTTGCACGAAAGGGAAGTCCGCTTGTTATCGGTATCGGTGACGGTGAACATTACATCGCCAGTGATGCCGCAGCGCTTGTACGACATACTCGAAGTGTTGTGTATCTTGAAGACGGGGAAGTAGCTGTTCTTTCGAGAGATGAATTTACAACTACTACAATAGATAATATTGAAGTAGAAAAAACCGTCCACCAGTTGACATTCGACATCGAACAGATCGAGAAGGCCGGTTATCCGCATTTCATGCTTAAAGAAATACACGAACAGCCGACGACCATAGCCGATGCTCTCCGCGGAAGAATACTATTTGAGGAGGGAGATGTGAAGCTCGGCGGCCTGAATGATGTGATGGATGATTTACGCAAAGCGCAGCGTTTTATTATTACAGCATGCGGAACCTCATGGCATGCCGGACTGGTCGGTGAGTACATGATCGAACAATACGCACGGGTACCCGTTGAGGTTGAGTATGCCTCTGAATTCCGGTACCGCAATCCAATCGTGACGGAGAATGATATTGTCTGGGCGATCAGCCAGAGTGGTGAAACTGCCGATACACTTGCGGCAGTTCGCGAAGCAAAGATGCGGGGAGCAAAAGTATTTGGTATTGTAAACGTTGTCGGTAGTTCAATCGCCCGCGAAACTGACGGCGGTGTTTACATTCACGCCGGACCTGAAATCGGTGTAGCATCAACGAAAGCGTTTACCTCACAGCTAACGGTGTTATCGCTGATCACCGTGCTTATGGCTCGATTGCGCGGTATGTCGGTTACTGACGGCTACAAAATATTAAGTGAGCTAAAAAGCTTGCCCGATATGGTAAAGGGAATCCTGGATCAAACAGAGTATATTCAGGATATTGCCGAGCGATTTTCATTTGCCCGGAACTTTCTCTACCTGGGACGCGGCTATAATTTCCCCGTTGCCCTTGAAGGTGCTTTAAAACTCAAAGAAATTTCGTATATTCATGCTGAGGGCTATCCCGCTGCGGAAATGAAACATGGCCCGATTGCCTTGATCGATGAAAACATGCCGGTTGTTGTCATAGCGACCCACGATGCCTCATACGACAAGGTGATGAGTAATATTCAGGAAGTAAGAGCTCGACGAGGGAAAATTATTGCAATTGCAAATGATAATGATACAGAGATCGGACGATATGCAAATTATGTGATCCGGATTCCGGAAACGCTCGATCTCTTTTCACCAATTATCTCAAGTATCCCTCTTCAACTACTCGCATATTACATAGCGGTCTTTCGTGGTTGCAACGTCGACCAACCGAGAAATCTTGCCAAGAGCGTGACTGTTGAATAACATTATTTTTGTGTTCTTTTGACACACACTCGGGCAGTGACCCGTACTAACATCTGTATGTATTGTTTTTACATATCAATAATAAGCGGTGTTCCGTCTTCGGTACGGAACGCCGTTTCATAATTACAACTATAGAAAATACATGGAGGCATAATGTCTAAACGTAAAGTAATTATCATGGGAGCAGCAGGTCGTGACTTTCATAACTTCAATGTGTTCTACAGGGATAACGATGCATATGAAGTTGTTGCGTTCACTGCAACACAAATACCAAACATTGAAGGACGTAAATATCCTGCCGAATTAGCCGGTTCATTATATCCGAAAGGCATACCAATTCATGCTGAGGAAGAGCTTGTTGACCTGATTAAAAAACATAAAGTAAACGACGTTGTCTTTTCATATTCCGATGTTTCGCATCAATATGTAATGGACAAAGGATCGATAGTATTAGCTGCCGGGGCAAACTTTAAAATGCTTGGTATGCATGAAACAATGCTCGAATCGAAAGTGCCGGTCGTTGCCATCGTTGCCGTTCGAACCGGATCAGGAAAAAGCCAGACCTCGCGGCGTGTGTGTGAAATGCTCAGAGAGAAAGGTAAGAAACTCGTTGTTGTTAGACATCCGATGCCATACGGCGATCTTGTAAAACAAAAAGTCCAGCGATTTGAAACGGAAGAGGATTTTAAGAAACACGATTGCACCATAGAGGAAATCGAAGAGTACGAACATCATATTAATGATGGCACGGTCGTATATGCGGGTGTTGATTATGAAGCGATACTGCGTCAGGCCGAGCAGGAAGCCGATGTTATAATCTGGGATGGCGGAAATAACGATACACCCTTCTATAAACCGACCGTAACCATTACCGTTGCCGATCCCCATCGCCCGGGACATGAGCTCACCTATTATCCCGGTGAGGTTAATCTCCGGATCGCCGATGCAGTTATTATAAATAAAGTCGATTCCGCGTATCCCGAAAATGTGGATATAGTCAGGACGAATATTCAAAAAGCAAATCCTAAAGCTATTATAATTGAAGCCGCTTCACCGATCGCTGTCGATGACCCATCGGTTATCCGTGGTAAACGAGTTCTCGTGGTTGAGGATGGTCCGACATTGACCCACGGAGATATGACCTTTGGCGCGGGAACCATTGCAGCGCGTAAGTTCGGTGCTCTGGAGATTGTCGATCCGCGACCGTATACCGTCGGAACGATAAAAGATACATTTAAACAATATCCGAAAATTGGAATTCTTTTACCTGCAATGGGATATGGCGACAAACAAAAGAAAGATCTTGAAGATACCATCAATAAAACAGAGTGCGATGCAGTTATTGTCGGCACGCCGATCGATCTTCGTAAAGTCATCGATATCAAAAAACCGAATGTACGGGTACGATACGACTTAAGCGAAATCGGACGGCCGAATTTAACCGATGCATTAAAACCTGTCTTAAAATAATACTCATATGTAAAACGAAAGAAAAATAGAGAACTATGAAAGCACATGATTTTATATCCGCACAGGATATTACAACAGATGAATTAAAATCTTTATTTGATTTAGCAAAAGACATGAAGGCGAACCGGAACAAATATCTCCGGTCTTGTGAAGGAATGTCACTTGCAATGATATTTGAGAAGCCCTCATTACGAACACGCGTTACGTTTGATGTCGGGATTCAGCAACTTGGTGGTAACGGGATATTTCTTGGCCCGAACGATATTAATCTCGGGAAGCGTGAATCAGTATTCGATGTGGCAAAAAACCTCGAACGGATGGTTGATATTATTATGATCCGAACGTTTGCCCATGCAATTTGCACCGATATGGCTGATTATGCGAAAATTCCCATCATTAACGGGCTGACCGATCACGAACATCCGTGCCAGGCGTTAGCAGACTTTTTCACCATGTGGGAAGTAAAAGGTGAATTGCAGGGAAAGAAACTTACCTATGTGGGTGACGGGAATAATGTTGCACATTCATTGCTTTTAACCGGTGCACGACTCGGTGTAAACGTAACTGTGGCAACCCCGAAAGGGTATGAACCTGATAACGATGTAGTGGAAAAGGCAAAGAAAGATGCCGGGCAGTTTGGTGCGACTATTGAAATTACCAATGATGCCGCAGCGGGTGTTGCAGGTGCCGATGCTGTCTATACTGATGTCTGGGCGAGTATGGGTCAGGAATCCGAAGCTGCAGAACGAAAGAGAATCTTTTCGCCGTATCAGGTAAACAGCGGGCTGATGGCTAAAGCAAAATCAGATGCTATCTTCCTGCACTGTCTTCCTGCACACCGTGGCGAAGAGGTAACCGATGAAGTGATCGATTCAGAGCAGTCGGTCGTATTTCAGGAAGCCGAAAACCGGCTTCACGTTCAAAAAGCATTAATGCATGAGTTGTTACAATGAGTGAAGAAAAAAAACTTGCACTGATAGCGATTGGCGGTAACTCAATTATTAAATCCGGTCAACGCGGGACTATCGGGGAGCAGTTCGAGAATATTGAAGAAACGTGTCGTTCGATTGTTCAACTTGTTTTACGGGGGTATAGAGTTATCATTACCCACGGAAATGGCCCGCAGGTCGGAGCGCAGTTGTTGCGCTCCGAACTGGCGGCACATCAGGTGTATACCCATTCGCTCGATGTGTGCGTTGCAGATACGCAGGGCTCGATGGGGTATATGATCCAGAATGCCCTGCAGCGGGCACTTGATGATAATAATCGCGATGACGAGGTCGGTAGTGTGGTTACACAGGTTGTTGTCGATGAACGCGATCCGGCATTCAAAAACCCGACTAAACCCGTCGGTCCTTTTTATACCGAAGAAGAAGCAAAAGAAAAGACAGAAAAACTCGGCTGGCAAATGGTTGAGGATGCTGCGCGTGGCTACCGGCGGGTGGTTCCGTCACCAATTCCGCAGGAGATTGTAGAAGCGAGGATGATTAATGCAGCTGTTAAAGATGATATTATCGTCATAGCAGTGGGGGGAGGTGGAGTGCCGGTTGTGAGACGGGATGATCGACTTTTTGGTATTGAAGCTGTGATCGATAAAGACAGAGCGTCATCTATTCTTGCACAATCATTGAAGGCAGATCTGTTTATCATTTCTACCGATGCGGAAAAAGTTTGTCTGAACTTCAAAAAACCGGATCAAAAAGAACTTGACCGGTTGACAGTTGAAAAGGCAAAAGAGTATATGCATGATGGACATTTTCCACCAGGGAATATGGGGCCGAAGATCGAGTCAGTAGTGAATTATATCGAGGCGGGCGGAAGTCACGCGATCATTACCACTCCCGAAAACCTCGGACGTGCAGTAGATGGTGAAACGGGAACCCACTTTTACAGGGAATAAATCCTACAATTACACTGATAGCTTAAAGACTATGAAACTACAACACATACTTGAATCACAACAATTTACAAGGCCTATACTGAATGAGTTGTTCACTATAGCCGACCAAATGGATCGTGTCATTGCACGTGGAGGGACGCAAGATTATAATGATAAAATCATGGCGTCGTTATTCTATGAACCTTCCACGCGTACCCGGTTCTCGTTTGAAGCAGCAATGCACCGCCTTGGCGGAAGGGTGATATCTACTGAAAATGCACATGATTTTTCATCGGGAGCAACCGGTGAGAGTCTTGAAGATACCATACGGGTACTGAATAACTACACCGATGTAATTGTATTGCGGCATAATGAAGTCGGCGGATCGAAACGTGCGGCAAAAGTTTCCCGCGTGCCGATCATCAATGCCGGTGACGGCAAAGGAGGTCAGCATCCAACGCAAGCACTGCTTGATCTGTATACCATCTACAAGGAACGCGGTTCGGTTGAGGGATTAAAGGTTGCCTTCGTGGGTGATCTTGCGAATGGCAGAACAGTGCGTTCATTATCGTATCTGCTCGGTAAATTCGAGCGGGTTAAATTGTACTTTGTGGCTCCCGATATCATTCAGATGAGAAACGACATTCTTGAATATCTCGATGAGAATGAGGTCTGGTATGATACTATTGAAGATTTGAAAACCATAATTCCTGAAGTGGATGTATTATATCAAACGCGTATCGATAAAGAACGATTAGGTGATCAAGCGGATGAGTATGAAAAATATGCAAAAGAATATTATATTGACCGGGACGTCGTGCAAAGCATGTCGCCACAGGCAATCATAATGCATCCGCTGCCGCGGCTCAAGGAAATATCGCCTGACGTCGATAACGACCCGAGGGCTGCATATTTCAGGCAGGCACGTAACGGCATTCTGGTGCGGATGGCATTGTTGTCGATGTTGTTTGGATGAGATATAAGTCTTATATTGAGAATTCATATTTTAATCAATATCATCATTAATCTATAATCGAGGTAATTTTGAGCAATGATATAAAATTCAGAAAGAACGATTGGGCGCTTATTCTGGGAGCATCAAGCGGTTTTGGTGGCGCGACTGCAAAAGAGCTTGCACGGTGCGGGATGAGTATAATCGGGATACATTTTGACCGTGCAGCAACATTACCGCAAGCAGAAGCCATTAAGAAAGAAATTGAAGATGCCGGTGCACAGCCGCTCTTTTTCAATGTTAATGCTTCTGACGAAACGAAGCGTAATGAGGTGCTGGATGAAGTGAAAAAGGTGTTCGATAAAGACAGCGAAGCTAATCTTAAAGTCGTAATGCATTCGTTAGCGTTCGGAACCTTACGCCCATTTATTTCTGAAAACCCTCAGGATATGATGACCCAGCGGCAAATGGATATGACTGTTGATGTGATGGCCACCTCACTGGTCTACTGGGTGCAGGGTGCGTTTACCCGCGGATTAATGAAGAAAGGTGGTCGTATCTATGCGATGACAAGTTCCGGCGGACATTCCGTTCTACCGTTTTATGGAGCTGTTTCGGTTGCAAAAGCCGCGCTCGAATCGATAATACGTCAGCTCGCTATGGAGCTTGGCCCCTTTGGTATCACGGCAAATTCAATTATGGCTGGCGTAACCGACACACCGGCATTGCGTAAAATTCCCGGCGCGGAAAAAATGATAACAAGTGCGACCGCGAAAAATCCGCAAATGCGCCCGACAACACCGGAGGATATCGCCAAAGCAATTGCACTGCTCTCACACGATAACGCATATTTTATTTCGGGCAATGTTATCGGTGTAGACGGAGGTGAAGATATAGTAAGCTACTTCGGGCAAAAGAACGTCAAATCGCTTGAATAAAAAGCAATTTGTTTGTATATTTAATGTTCGACCCTATTGGATATGCACGGGTTGCACCCCGTAAACGGTACGGGGCAGGCAGTCGTGTAGAGCAAGGGAATGAAATCCTTGTGTCGGCGGTTCAGCGAAGAATAGAAAGGACAGGTAGCTCAGTTGGTAGAGCAATGGACTGAAAATCCATGTGTCGGCGGTTCAATTCCGCCCCTGTCCACTAGTAGAATACCGAATATATTACAGATCGTGATAAAAAGCACCGATCCCAAAGTTTACCTCGGCGGAATCACCGGAGGTCATTCCGCCCCTGTCCACTAGTAGAATACCGAATATATTACAGATCGTGATTAAAAGCACTGACCCCAAAGTTTAGCTCGGCTGAATTACCGTAGGTCATTCCGCCCCTGTCCACTAGTAGAATACCGAATATATTACAGATCGTGATAAAAAGCACCGATCCCAAAGTTTAGATCGGTGGAATCTCCGGAGGTCATTCCGCCTCTGTCCACTGGTACCCCCTCCTAATTTGTAGTGTACATTTCAAAATACTCACAATTGAATACTTTTTATGCAATTTTTTCAAATTCTTGTCTGTTTGACTCTGGCTCAGTTATTGCGTAAATTTTAAGGATATGCAAAATGGAAAAAAACTACTCTGGGTTGATGACGAAATTGATCTGTTGAAGCCGCATCTGCGGTTTCTTGCCGATAAGGGCTACACTGTCGATACGGCTACGAATGGTGAGGATGCCATATCGATGGTGAAAGAGCAGCAATACGATCTTGTTTTCATCGATGAGATGATGCCGGGTATGGGGGGATTGAAAACTCTTTCGGAGATGAAGGATGTTCAGCCGGCGCTGCCGATCATTATGGTCACAAAGAATGAAGCTGAATCCCTGATGGAAGAGGCGATCGGTGCAAAGATAAACGATTATCTCATCAAGCCGGTCAGTCCAAGTCAGATATTACTTATCTGTAAGAAATTTCTCGAGGGGAGACGGATCGAACAGGAACATGCATCCCGCGATTATGTTCAGGAATTCGGTACCATATCCAGTTCTCTTATGTCTCCGATGGACACCAAGGATTGGGTAAACCTGTATCAAAAAATAGTCGGGTGGGATCTTGAACTTGACCGTCATCGTGAAACCGGTTTGCAGGATATGCTCACCGAGCAAAAACGGGATGCCAATAATGCTTTTGGAAAGTATGTAGAAGAAAATTATCGTGATTGGATTCACGACGGCAAGGATAAGCCGGTGCTTTCGACCGAGGTTATACGGGAGTTTGTATTGCCCGAAGTTGATGATGCTGAAACAGTCTTCTTTTTTGTAATCGATTGTCTGCGCTATGATCAATGGCTGTTGATGGAAAAACATCTCACTTCGGATTATGCTATTTCCAAGAAGTGGTATTATGGTATCTTACCGACTGCCACCCCGTATGCCCGTAATTCCATTTTCAGCGGCCTATATCCTTCAGATATTGAAAAACATTATCCTGAAATCTGGTCAAAAGGACAGGATGACGATAACAGCCGGAACCGGTATGAAAAAGAGTTACTCGAGGCGCAGTTAAAGCGATTACGGGTGACATTGAAACCCGATCCGAAATATATAAAAATTCTCGACCCGGAATACGGACGAAATGCAGAACAAAATATCCCGACATTAACATCAAGCCGGTTGGTATCGGTCGTGGTAAACTTTATTGATATGCTTGCACACAGCAGGTCAGATTCAGACATCCTGCGTGAAATTGCGCCGAACGAACCGGCATATCGTTCACTTACCGAATCATGGTTCCGGCATTCGTGGTTGTTACGAATGTTCCGGACAATTGCTAAACAAAAAAATGTAACCGTAATTGTGACAACCGATCACGGGAGTGTGTTGAGCTCTCGTGGTGCAAAGGTGCTTGGTGACCGGGAGGCATCGACAAGTCTCCGTTATAAATACGGACGAAACCTGAAGGTAGATGACAAGCATGCATTGTTCGTAAAAAATCCGAAGGATATGAAATTGCCCAACCGCGGTATCACTGCGAATTATATCATCGCTAAAGAAGATTTTTATTTTGTGTATCCGACTGATTATCATAAGTACCTGAATCAATACAGAGATACGTTCCAGCATGGTGGTATGTCGATGGAAGAGATGATTTTACCGGCTGTAACCCTGAAGCCGCGGTGATATAATGCCGGATATCGAAATTACTATACCGACTGTACTAACATCAGACTCTGAGGAAGATACCCTGCTCATCGGTACTAGGGTAGGGCAACGGCTGCAACGGGGTGATATCGTTGCGTTGTTCGGTGATCTTGGCAGCGGGAAAACACGGTTTGTGCAGGGAATTTGTAATGGTTTAGCTGTCGATGAACCTGTTGTCAGCCCGACATTTACAATTGTAAATCAATATTCCGGTCGAAATGGAGATCATCGGAACCTGACAATTCATCATATCGATTGTTACCGGTTAAAAACCACCGATGATGTTGTCGATATAGGTGTAGATGAGATAGTCTCTTCGGATGATATCAGTCTGATCGAGTGGCCGCAACTTGTGCTGCCGCTTATCCGGGGATTTTACTGGAAAATCACAATCGATCCCGGAGATCTGGAAAACCAGAGAATTATTAAAATAGAGCAAAAAGCAGCAGGAGAGCATGACGGTCCTCGCTATTGATACTGCGACGAAGGTATGTTCCACAGCACTGATTCAGAACGATACTCTATTAGCCGAGTTATCGGAAGTTGCACCTCAGCAGCACGCAGAATTACTTTTACCCTTTGTCGAAAAAGTAATGAACCAGGCAGGTAAAGAAGTGAGCATGCTCGACCGGATTGCAGTATCTATCGGTCCGGGATCGTTTACCGGACTACGAATTGGTTTAAGTGTCGCTAAAGGAATTGCAGTCGGAGCGAAAATCCCGGTTATACCGGTACCGACGATGGAGGCAATTGCATACAACGTTTTTCGATTGACTGCGGACAATATCATTGTGTCGGTAATTCTCCCGGCACGAAGACATGAATATTATTACAGCCGTTATCGGAGAAGTGATGAAGAACCCGAGACGGTATCAGCTATCAGTGTAGTTCAGACAGATGAACTTGAAGCGCAACTTGCCGACAACACGGATGATGTTATTGCAGGTGAAGGGATTGAAAGGTTGTTAGAGGAAATTAAATCCCGTACATCCCAAACCGGTCAGGTTATTGAAAGAATCAATATCGCATTGGATAAAAAATTAAATGTAAGTACTGCATCGGTGACCGGCTTGGTGAGTAAATATTATGATGCAGTTGATGCATCTTTGGTTGAACCGCTGTATAGTAAGCAGTTCGAGAGCGGTTCTGCACGGTTTAAACAAAAGCCCGAATAATAGGAGATAACTATGGCATGGTTTAAGCGATCAAAAGAGAATATCGAAACAAGCGGAGTGAAAAAAGATATTCCGGGTGGTTTGTGGAGTAAGTGCGATAAATGCGGGGAGATCATACATCATAAACAGCTGGTATCGAATTATTATACCTGTATAAAATGTAATTATCATTTTCGAATCGGCAGCGATGAGTACATACCGATACTGATCGATAAAGGAACGTTTCGTGAAACTGATGCGAAAATGAAATCGGGCGATCCATTAAAGTTTGTCGACTCAAAAAAGTATACCGATCGCGTGAACGGTGCCATTAAGAAAACCGGATTGAACGATGCCGTGCGAACAGGTTTTGGAAAAGTAGACGGTATAAGCATTGTTTTTGCCTGTATGGATTTTAAATTCATCGGCGGCAGTATGGGAACAGTTGTTGGTGAAAAGATAGCACGGGCGGCTGAACGTGCACTTAAAAATAAACGGCCACTTATAATTATTTCATCGAGCGGTGGTGCCCGTATGATGGAAGGGGCATTATCATTGATGCAGCTTGCAAAAACCAGTGCCCGGCTTGCACAACTTGATGAAGCCGGAATCCCCTATATTTCAATCTTAACCGACCCGACAACGGGCGGGGTGACGGCAAGCTATGCAATGCTCGGCGATGTGAACATTGCCGAGCCGGGAGCGCTCATTGGTTTCGCAGGTCCCCGGGTTATCAAACAAACTATCGGTAAAGACCTGCCTGAAGGATTTCAACGCTCGGAGTTTTTGCTTGAGCACGGTTTTATTGATGTGATCGTTCACCGGAAGGAGATGAAACAGACGGTTGCAACATTGTTGAAACATATGACTGATTGACGGTTCATGGTAGAGATTGTAAAACCCGTTCAGATGCAACGAGTTGTCAGTGACGCAAAGCGCCGGGGTAAGAGTATCGGTGTTGTGCCGACTATGGGATATTTGCACGACGGCCATGTTGCATTGATGCGGGAAGCCCGCCGGGAGAATGATATTGTAGTCCTCACCATCTTTGTGAATCCTACTCAGTTCGGTCCAAATGAAGATTTTGAAAAATACCCGCGCGATATAGACCGTGATAAAGCAATAGCCGAAAAAGAAAATGTTGATTTTATTTTCAATCCATCGGTCGACGATATCTATCCCGAGGGATTTTCGACCTATATCGATGTTGAAGGGGTAAGTGAATTACTTGAAGGAGAATGGCGGCCGGGACATTTCCGCGGTGTTGCGACGGTAGTAATGAAACTGTTTCAAATTACACTCCCGGATCGAGCATATTTCGGGCAAAAGGATGCACAGCAATTGATGGTGATCAGAAAAATGGTGCGTGATCTGCATATGCCGGTATCGATAAAAGACGTGCCAACGGTTCGTGAACCGGACGGTTTGGCGATGAGTTCGCGCAATGCGTATCTTTCTACCGATGAACGAAAAGATGCGGTAATATTGTTTACATCATTACGGGATGCCCGTGACCAGATTGCACAGGGTGAACGGTCACGTGATGTGATTGTTAACGGAATACGGAATGCAATCAACACAATTAGAAATGCCCGGATTGATTATGTTGAAATTGTTGATCCTGAAACATTTAAAAGCGTTGAAAAGCTTGAAGACGACCGTGAGTATTGTATCGCACTCGCTGTCAGGATCGGTAAAACCCGGTTAATTGATAATATCTTTATTAATAATAAATAACAAATAGATACATGGAGGTTCATTCGTGTTACGAAGTTATTGTAAATCAAAATTACATCATGCACGCGTCACGCAGGCCGATCTGCATTATGAAGGCAGTTTAACCGTCGATGAAGAACTGCTCGAAGCTGCTGATATTGCACCATATGAAAAAGTTCACGTGGTGAATATAAATAATGGTGCGCGGTTTGAAACATATACCATTATCGGGAAAAGGGGATCGCGTGTCGTATGTCTGAATGGTCCGGCCGCCCGGCTCGGTCAGGTCGGCGACCAGATTATCATTATAACCTACGCGATGCTCGACGAAAAAGAAGCAAAGGGTCATAAACCGCGTGTCCTTATACTCGATGAACAAAATAACATCAAAGAAACTGTAATGGGACAAAGTATGGAGATTCTTGGCTGATGACACAACAATCGAATAATTTTGCCGCAATAATAATGGCCGCCGGGCAGGGAAAACGTATGAAGAATCCCGATAAAGCGAAAGTATTATATGAGGTCGGTGGGAAACCGATGATCGGCCATGTCGTTGATCTGGCAAATGCATGTCAGGCCTCACCAATAGTTGTTATTATCGGACATCAGCGACAGGCAGTTCGTGATTATCTCGATACACTTGCCGGTAATATCGTAACCTGTGTCCAGGACCCGCAGCTCGGAACCGGACACGCTGTTATGCAGGCCGAAGAAGCCTTGACGGAGTATGACGGTGATGTAATTGTACTTTCGGGAGATGTTCCTCTGTTACAGAAAACTACTATTGATTCCATACTGGATGTTCACCGGAGTCGTTCTGCTACGGCAACCGTTTTAACTGCAGAATTGCCGGATCCGACCGGTTACGGGCGTGTGGTCAGGCGTGAGGATGGACTTGTGGAAAAAATTGTGGAGCACAAAGATGCCACAGATGAGGAAAGAAAAATCAGGGAAATTAATTCCGGAATATATGTTTTTGACTCAAAAGCCCTGTTTGCGGCTCTTAAGCAGATAAAACCGGATAATGCACAGGCAGAATATTATTTAACCGATGTATTTGCGATTTTCCGCCAGGAGGGAAAGCCGATTTCTGCCGTTGTGGCAGGCGACTATGAGGAAATAAACGGTGTAAATACAATTGACCAGCTACAGACAGTCAATGACACGTATATCGGCCGAACCTCTTGACTTTTCAAATTGTTATCTGTAATATAATGGTAGTGTAAAAGGAACGGCATATCCAATATAATGATGTGAGGATACTATGAAGCGATATTCCATAATGGCGGCAGTTATAATCCTTATCGTCGCGTTAGCGTCGATGCAGGCAGATGCACAATTCAGGAGCGATGAAAGAGGAACGCCTCGCGTGGCCGGATCGATGATGCAGGGTGGTCAGGGATCCTCAATTTTCAGTTTTTTCAATGCTGATAATTTTAATATGAACCACAGCTATTCAATGTCATATATGACAATGGGTGGCAGAAGCATGTCGGTCGGCTTATTTACCAGCAGTCTGGGATATCAATTTAGCGAATCCCTCGATGCACAGGTCGATGTCAGTATGATGCACCAACCGCACAATACGTTTAATAGTAATATGAATCATAATCCCGGCGTGTTCATATCGCGGGCTGCCTTAAATTATGAACCGTCGGAGAATTTCAGGATGCAGTTTGAATTTAGACAAATACCTGGCGGCTCATATTATGGATATGGATCACCGTTTTATAACCCATGGTATAATCGTTTCGGATATTGATGTTTTTTTTAATTCTCAATTAAAAGTTTTTTAAAACCGGGTACGTTTCGTCAAAGACGAATAACATATCCGGTTTTTTTATTGTGTTTCAATCATAATCGATGAAAGGTAAGAAATCCCGACTATTGATAACCCCGAAATTTTCTGCGCTGCTTCTTAACAGCGGCATCGTACTGTTGGTAGTTATTGCATTATTGCTTGTCTATTCGCTTATAATGCGAACTGCTGTTCGTCCTCCGGTCGATCCGACCAAAAATAAAGATGAGACGGTGGAGATCATACAAATCGATGTGTTAAATGGGTGCGGTGTGTCCGGGATTGCAGGTGAGTTTACGACGTATCTTCGTTCCCGGGGATATGATGTCGTGGAGATCGGTAATTACCGCACATTCGATGTACCGGAGTCAATTGTGATTGACCGGACAGGTAATCTTGACAATGCAAAAAAGGTGGCATACGCTCTGGGTATAAAAGAAAGTAATGTCATTCAGCAAATAAATCCCGATTATTTTCTTGATGCAACGGTTGTCATCGGAAACGATTTTGAGAAACTGAGACCGATGCGGTAAAATACAGCACTATGAACACTGCATAACACCGAAAATCACTGATATAAAAATAGGGAAAAATATTGACTACACGACAATTTGCACTGAAGGCAGCACATCTCTGCCTCGAAGTAAAAGCCCAGGATGTTATTATACTGAACTTAAAAAAACTGACAACAGTAGCAGACTATTTTGTAATTTGTTCCGGCGATTCGGATGTACAGGTCAAGGCGATCGCCGACAAGGTTAAAGAGGACCTAAAAAAAGAGGGTATTCGTGCCTGGCATGACGAGGGATATAAAAATCGCTCATGGATTTTGTTGGATTATGTTGATGTCGTCGTGCATATATTCCACCGGGATGCCCGGATGTTTTATAGTCTTGAGAAATTATGGGGTGATGCAAAGGTGGAACGGGTAAAGGACGTTGAGAGATCACTTACTGAATCCAGGGCGAAGAGTAAAAAGGCAGTACGTCGATGAAGCAGCAAATAGTAAACCTTGTCCACGATGCGCTGAAGAAACTGCAGTATCCCGTGCCGGATTCTATAAAATGCGACTATCCGAAAATAGAGGCTCATGGTGACATCTCAACCAATGTTGCGATGTTATTAACCAAAGAGCTGAAGCAGCCCCCCCGGAAGATTGCTGAATCCATAGTAGAAAAATTAAGAGAAAATTCGAACGATATAAAAGAAATCCAGATAGCCGGCCCCGGCTTTATTAATTTTTTCTTTACCGAAGACTATTTTAAGCGAAACATCAAAACGATCATAGATCAAAACGAACAATATGGCAAGTCTGATTTACTCCGCGGGAAAAAAGCAAACGTTGAGTTTATCAGTGCAAACCCAACAGGCCCGCTTACGGTCGGCCATGGTCGTAACGCAGTGCTTGGTGATACCATTGCCAACTTCCTGGAATGGTCGGGGAGTGAAAAGGTTGATCGTGAATATTATTTCAACAATGCCGGAAGGCAAATGCGGGTGCTGGGTGAATCAGTCCGGCTGCGGTATCTTGAGTTACTCGGTGATCCGGTTGACTACAGCGACGAATATTATCAGGGCGAGTACATAAAAGATATTGCGCAACAATTAATCGATGAACACGGTATTTCGCTGAAAGACGAACCTGCCGAAGGAACATTCAAAGCGGCTGCCGAAGCAGCGATTTTTACAGAGATACAAAAGACGTGTGAACGGCTCGGTATCAAATTCGACCATTTTTATAATGAGCAGTCATTGTACGATAACGGCTATGTCGAAGAGGTGATAAACCTATTCCGTGAAAAAAATCTTGCATACGATAAAGACGATGCGGTATGGTTGAAGGCATCCGAACTCGGGATAGAGCAGGATAGAGTGATCGTCAAAAGCACAGGTGAGCCTACCTACCGGCTTCCTGATATTGCCTATCATCGTGAAAAATTCAGACGCGGCTACGATATCATTGTTGATATACTTGGCTCCGATCATCACGCCGCCTATCCTGATGTTCTTGCGGGTGTAAAAGCACTGGGTTATGATGATTCGAAAATAAAGGTGGTGTTATATCAATTTGTAACCGTGCTTCGTGACGGAATAGCGGTAAAGATGTCGACCCGTAAAGCAAACTATATTACCCTCGATGAGCTTATCGAAGAAGCCGGACCGGATGTCGTGCGTTATTTTTTCCTTATGCGAAGTCCGCAAAGCCATCTCAATTTCGATCTTGATCTTGCAAAACAACAAACCGAGGAAAATCCGGTATATTATCTGCAATATGCTCATGCCAGGATTGCATCGATTTTACGGTTTGCAGTTTCATCATCGCAAGAATTTGGTTGGAATTACACCGAAGGAGATGAATTGAGCGGCGAGCAGCTCGGCGCATTGCAGGAAAAAGAGGAAATCGATCTGGCAAAACGGTTGGAACAATTCCCGGAAATTGTAGAGCTTTGCACAAATTCTTATGAACCGCACCATATGGGCACGTATTTGACCGATGTGGCAATGCATTTTCATAAATTTTATCACGCACACAGGGTTATTACTACCGAGCATGCACGCTCACTGGCGCGCTTATCGCTATGCAGGGCGACAAAAATAGTGATTGCAGCCGGTTTAAACACACTGGGAATCAGTGCACCGGATAAGATGTAAATCGGTATAAATTGTTGCTATATAAAGGTTTTTTCATTACATTTGTATAGCATTTAAAAATCGTTTATCGACCAAAAAGGAATTCTCACGCCCAATTGTTGCTACCACTTTACCTGTCGAAATTTACAAAAACTGGCTTGATTTTCGGCCGTTAATTTAGTAAAATTAATAGTTTATAAACTTTTTCTATTGGTATAAAGTGGTAGAAACCGAAATAAAAGATGTATTTATCCGCCCGCTGCAGAAGCACGAAGATGACCGGGGTTGGTTGTCGGAAATTTATCGCAGCGATGAATTGAACGGGGAAATAATGCCGGTGATGTCATATATATCGGTAACCAAACCGGGCGTAACGCGGGGACCGCACGAACACAAACACCAGACAGATCTCTTCGCTTTTCCGGGATTTTCCTCATTCAAGATCAATCTGTGGGATAATCGCAAGAACTCGAGTACCTATATGAAAAAAATAGAACTCGAATCAAATGCAGAATCCCCGTTATGCATTATTATACCTCCGGGAGTTGTACATGCATACACGAACATTGGCGATACCGATGGTATAACCGTCAACAGTCCAAACAAATTGTATAAAGGAGTGGGTAAAAAGGAACCGGTGGATGAGATACGATATGAAGACACACCGGATAGTCCGTTTCAGTTATAAAAAATTTTATACAAAATGATTATAAGACAGAATCATTTTGTCACAAAGTTTATCGTATTATTTATTTGGAGTTAACTAAATAACACCGAATCATATAAAAATATTTTGTGGTGTTCGGTGTTCCTCAGTGTTGAATAGAAAATGAAAACAATACTTATTACCGGCGGTTGCGGTTTTATCGGCAGCAATTTTATAAGATATGCGCTTCAACAGTATCAGCATTGGCATATCCTTAATCTTGATAAACTTACCTACGCAGGTAACCGCGCGAGCCTTGCCGATATTGAAAACGATTCACGGTATACGTTTATTCAGGGAGATATTTGCGATAAAGAATTGATCGATACCTTGTTCCGTGATAACAACATCGAAGGAATCATTCATTTCGCTGCAGAATCACACGTAGATCGGAGTATAATAGATGCGACGCCGTTTGTTGAGACAAATGTGAAAGGAACGATGGTCTTGCTCGATGCCGTGCGGCAGTACGGAGTGGATCGGTTTTTACACATTTCGACCGATGAGGTATACGGAGAGCTGGGAGAAACGGGATATTTTAACGAGGATTCACCATTACAACCGAACAGTCCGTATGCTGAGAGCAAGGCAAGTGCGGATTTATTGGTACATGCCTACGTTCGCACATTTTCAATTCCCGCAATTATAACCCGGTCGTCAAATAATTTCGGTCCGTATCAATATCCTGAAAAATTAATACCGTTAATGATATTAAATGCCATCCACGACGAAAAGCTGCCGGTGTATGGGGATGGGTTACATGTGCGGGATTGGATATATGTTGAGGATAATTGCAGCGCAATCGGAATTATTTTCAATGAGGGAAAACCGGGCGAAACGTACAACATCAGCAGTGGAAGTGAGCTTACCAATATCGACGTAGTGCGAAATATTCTAAAGATACTCGGAAAACCCGATACATTGATTCAATTTGTCAAAGATAGACCGGGCCATGACCGGCGTTATGCTCTGGATAACGCAAAACTACTTAATGCAACAAATTGGAAGCCCTCAAAACCGTTTGATGAGAGTTTAATTGAGACTATTACGTGGTATAAAGATAATGAACGGTGGTGGCGACCGTTATTAACCAAGGATTATAACCAGTATCGGAAAAAAATATATGGCGAAGCAAGCACATTCAATGAAAAATCGAAAGAATAAAATTAATAGTGGGAAGGGAGTATGAGCCAACATAGCGATAAAATTATGTATTTGATAACGGGCGTTGTTCTATCGTTCCTGTTTTTAGCACCAATTCTTGGCCAACAGCAAGTGGAACGATATGAGCGCGAACGTGAACGGGAATTACGGGCACCGAACAGGTTTTTACATCAACAATCATTCGATGGCCTTGATGTGTTGGGTCGCTACTACCGGCGTGCCTTCGAGCAGCAGGCACTTGATCAGGCGACTGCTTTACGGCGTGGAATACCCGGGATTAGAGACCGTTGGGAAGATGGCCAACCTGCAATGCCGCTGCAAGATGGTGCTCTCGATCCGGCGCAATATGTTGTCGGACCGAACGATCTGTTTACGGTCAGTGTATGGGGCGAAATGCCGTTTACCCATACGGCATTTGTCAATCCCGAGGGTTCGTTGCATATCCCGACAGTCGGTGTCGTTTCGGTTGCGGGGAAAACCCTTCAGGATGTTCGTAATGAAATTACCTCTGCTGTCCGGGAACAATATCTTACCGGCGATATATCAGTTTCACTCGAGCAAACACGAATGTTTACAGTGCACGTCGGCGGTAATGTCCGTCATCCCGGACCATACCCTGCCTCCTCTGTTCAACGTGTCGACCGGGTACTCGCGCTTGCCCATATGCCGTCTGAGGAGGAGTTACAGCGTATTCAATCGCGGTATCTCGATGACCCGGAACGCCCGCAGCATTTCACACGTGAGGAAATTGATCCAACGAAAAGAGAGCGTGAACCTTCATTGCGGAACGTTATCCTGCAGCGGAAGAATGGCGACACACTGCACGTTGACCTTGTTCGATATTATGCAACCGGTAACACGATCTATAACCCCTTTGTGCAGGACGGTGACCGGATAATTGTACGTCCCGAAGATCTCCGCTCGAATGCAATCAGTGTCTATGGTGGTGTGAGGTTACCGGGCCGTTTTGAATATCATCCGAAAGACAGCTTACATGTTCTTCTTGAAGTAGCTCAGGGATTTACCGAGAATGCAATACGCGATTCAATTGAAATAGTACGGTTGGGTGATGACGGAAATAACTTTAAAAGGATCGTCGTGAACGGTAATTCGGTGCTCAATGGCAACCGGAATTATGCTCTGCAGAAAAATGACCGTATTTTCGTATGGGAAACGCCGGAAGTACGCCGTGAAAATACTGTATTTGTGCAGGGAGAAGCGCACTATACCGGAGCATTTCCCATTGAGGATGGAGAGACAAAATTGTCGGCAATCATAGAAGCGGCAGGTGGATTTACCAAAGATGCAGCAATTGCAGAGGCAAAGATATTCAGAAATAATGAAAACGACCGATGGGATCCGCTCATGAGCCATCCCGATTACCAGCGTTTATACGAAATGCGATTAAGTAGAATGAACATGGACGAGCGCGAATATTTTAACTTTGAAGCTGCTATCAGACGTGATTTTGTGTCGGCGGATTTTCAACGGCTCTTTCTTGAAAATAATCCACAGGCAGATATAACACTTAAAGACGGAGACGTTATCGTCATACCGCGCCGTTCCAATACCGTCTATGTGTTCGGTCAGGTAGCAAACCCGGGGTATATCGATATGGAACCGGGTTGGCATGTTGACGATTATATAGCACGTGCCGGTGGTTTATCTGAAGCTGCAAAAAGCAGGAATATTCGTGTTATCAAAGCCGGTACAAAAGAATGGATTAAACCGCGGCATACAGCGGTGGAACCGGGTGATGCTATCTGGGTGCCGCGTGTGCGTGATCGTGATACAGGATATTATTTTGCCTTAGCACGTGATGTTCTGCAGGTGACGACCGGAGTCATCACGCTATTCGTATTTATCCAGAATTTAATGGATTGAGGAGATTAATGGATATGAGCAACGAAAAACAAACTTCTAAAGGAATGCTTGATTACATACACTTGCTTCTCAAGTGGCGATGGTTTATAGCAATCAACTTTCTGCTTGTTGTGTTCATTACGTACGGCATTACGTTGATGCTTCCTAAGTGGTATTATAGTGAATCGGTCGTTCTTCCGCCTAAAGATCAGATGATGGGACCCGGTATGGGAATCTCCGGTATTGCCCGAATGGTGGGTCTCCCTGGTGTCACGGGGTTGTTGGGGCAGCAGGGTGTTTACAATTATGTCTCCATCTTAAAAAGCCGTTCGATTCAGGAGGAGATGATTGAGACGTTTAATTTACGAGAAATCTATAAGATGCAAGATGACCCGATTGAGGATGTGTTAAAAGAATTTAATGCTAATGTTAATGTAGAAGTTGATAGCGAAGGAGCTCTTGTTATAGGTATCTATGATAAAGTGCCGGAGCGTGCGGCGGAAATGGCAAATTACTATGTTTCGTTGCTTCAAAAAAATTATACCGAATTGAATGTGACCGAAGCCAGAGCGAGAAGACAGTTTGTTGAAAAGAGATTAGATCAAAATAAAGAAGAGTTGGAAACGCTGGAAGAAAGAATGCAGACCTTTCAGAGGGAACACGGTTTTCTGATTGTTCCCGATCAGGTTGAGCAAGGTATGAAATCTATTGCCGAAATATATGCGATAAGAACGTTGAAAGAACTTGAACTTGATATTTACAAGGAAACGCTTGGACCCGGCAATCCATTATATAGAGGTGCAGAATTGGAATTAAAGGCAATTAATAACAGATTGAGCAATGTTCCCGAACAAACAATAGAATCGTTGCGGATTTTCCGCGAGTTGTTGATTCAACAGAAAATATTTGAACTGCTGACACCATTGCTGGAAGAAGCTCGTCTGGAAGAACTGCGTGATACACCGGCTGTCCTTATACTGGATCAGGCAGTACCCGCTGAAGAAAGAGCGAGACCCAAACGGTTGTTCATAACACTGGCTATGGGAGTTGTGTGTTTGATTGTTTCAATAACGTATGTTATCTCCACCGATTCTCTCGACAGATTAAAGGAAGCAAATCCCGATAAATATAAAAAAGTTGAGGAAATAAGAAGTATTTTGAAGAGTCCGTTTCGGTTAGGAAAATAAT
>PWXV01000255.1 GCA_003568415.1 Ignavibacteriales bacterium | reverse complement strand
TCGAGTACAGATTTTCCTTTTTCAGATGTTAGTTCTACACCATCGGCTTTAAATTTTATTGTATCCATTGTTTTCCTCCGGGAGTTTTCCGGATAATTTTTGTTAGTTGACCTCTATTGCATCGTATTTACAATATTCATGACATATGTTACACTTGATACATACTTCTTCGATAATTTTGTGCACCTCTTTCGATTCACCGATGATTGCCTCCTGCGGACACATCCTCTTGCAGACGGTACAACCGGTGCAGTTTTCCTCGAGAACGTAATAGGAGATCATTTCCTTACACGTTTTACCGGAACATTTATTCTCTTTTACGTGCTGAGTATATTCATTCTCAAAATATCTGAACGTAGATAATACCGGGTTGGGTGCGGTCTTTCCCAATCCGCAAAGCGAACCCTTTTGAACGGCAGCTCCGGTCTCTTTGAGAAAATTCAAATCTTTCTCTTCTCCTTTTCCCTGAGTAATTTTACTCAAAATATCCAGCATCGCTTTTGTTCCGAGCCGGCACGGTACACATTTTCCGCACGATTCTTTTTGCGTAAATTCAAGAAAATATCTCGCGACATCGACCATGCAGGTATCCTCATCCATCACAACGAGTCCGCCGGAACCCATTATCGAACCGGCTTGTACAAGAGAATCATAATCAACCGGGAGATCAAGCATATCAGAGCTCAGGCATCCGCCTGAAGGTCCTCCGGTCTGCACTGCTTTGAATTTCTTTCCATCTGAGGGCCCGCCTCCGATATCGAATATAATTTCCTTTAAGGTAATGCCGAGCGGCACTTCTATGAGACCGGGATACTTTATTTTTCCTGCAAGAGAAAATGTCTTTGTGCCGCGGCTTTTTTCCGTGCCGTATTCAGTAAACCAGTCCGCTCCGTGTTTTAAAAGAAGCGCAACATTGGCAAACGTTTCAACATTGTTAATGACCGTCGGTTTTTCCCATAATCCGACTTCGGCGGGAAACGGAGGTCTGGGCACGGGCGCACCCCGCTTGCCTTCGATCGAGGCGATGAGCGCGGTTTCTTCACCGCATACAAACGCGCCGGCTCCTTCTTTGATCCGGATATCAAAGCTGAAATCTGTTCCCAGTATATTTTCACCGAGAAGGTTTAACTCCCGCATCTGGTCTAAAGCAGTTTTAAGACGGGATAGCGCCAGCGGATATTCTGCCCGGCAATAAATATAACCCCGTGAGGCGCCTATCGTGTAACCGGCTATCAGCATGCCTTCGAGAACGGAATGGGGATCTCCTTCAAGAAGGGACCGGTTCATAAAAGCACCGGGGTCTCCTTCATCGGCATTGCATATAATAAAAGCAGGGGATTCATTGTTTGCAGCCGGTTGTTTGTTCGCTTCATCCCGCGCCGTTTTCCATTTCTTCCATGTCGGGAATCCTGCACCGCCTCTGCCGCGGAGTCCGGCAACTTTAACGTGCCCAATGATTTCATCAGGTTTTAATTCAAGAGTTTTCTGCAGTCCCGAATACCCGCTGTTGGCTATATAATGGTAAATATTCTCCGGATCTATGAAACCACAGTTATTCAGGATGCGCCTGACTTGTGGTTTCAAAACCGGTAAGTCAAAGAGCTTTCCGACACCGTTAATCCGTTCCTCACCGACGGTACCGAGCACAAAATCGTTATTAATCTTATCTTCATTGAGATAGTCACGCACGAGACGGGCGGCTACTCTCGGGTTAACCTTACCGAACGCAAGCAGTGGCCGTCCGGTTTTTTTAATCATAATTATCGGTTCTGCGTAACAAAGACCTAAGCAACCGGTTTCAATTATCCTGGAATTATTTATGTCATCATCTTTTTGAAGAGCTTCTATAACCCCGAGTGCACCGGCAGATCTGCCGCAGGTGGCGGTTCCGACATAAATCACGGGGTCCCGACTGTCCTGAAGAAGGTACCATTCGTTGCTTGCATTTTCTTTTACAGATTCCAATTTCATTTCTTTATCAACATTTTCCGAATTTTAGGCGACGTAATGTTTGCGATAACCTCTTCATTGAGTGTGAGTACCGGACTGAGGGCACAGCATCCGATGCAGGCAACCGATTCCAGTGTGTATTTTCCGTCGGGAGTCGTTTCACCTTCTTCAATTCCTAATTCTTTTTTCAGGTTTGCCAGAAAGCGGTCAGCACCACGAACGTGGCAGGCAGTACCGAGGCAGACCCTGATAAGCTTTTCGCCTCGGGGTTCGAACCTGAACTGCGAATAAAATGTCGCAACGGCAAAAACCGCAGTGTCCGGGATTTTCAAATACGAAGCGGTTTCCTGCATCGCTTCTGGCGGCAGGTAACCGTATTGCTCCTGGATTTTTTGTAAAATTGAAATCAGCTCGGAACGCTCTCCCCAATGCCGGTGTATGATTTGTTTCAGGTCATCCGGCATTCTACCAGTTCCTTTTCAGTATTGATTGTGGAATTTAATAATGACATAGAGAGATCTTCGATTTGTCTGTTTAAAAAACGCACAACACCTGAAGATTGCATCTTCACGATTCTTCAAAAGGTTATTCGATCAACACAATGCATAAAAAGAAGACACCTTTATCTAAATATACAAATAAATTTTATTTTTTAAAAAACATTCTATACCTTTACTGTAACTAATCATGGAAAAAATTACCGGATGCACATATGAGCTCACAAGCACATTTCGAGAATCCCTTTGAATTATTCAAGCAACTAAATATCATATTTTATGCCGTTATGGGAAGCATGTTCCTGTTTCTCATTGTAGCATTAATTATACAATCCCCCGAACGGCAGCTTGATGCACCTTCTCCAAATATTATGACCGAATATATACTGGTGATCCTGATAATCGTCAGCATATCAGGAGCCTATATCGTTTATATCCTGGGAACAAGAAAAGTCACCGACAAAACACAGCTGAATACAAAAGTACAAATGTTTTATAAATATTCGCTTGTAAAGCTTATATTATTCGAACTTGCCGGGATTCTTGGGTTGATCGGTTATCTTTTGACAGCGGTACCGCTGTATCTTGCTATCGGGTTTGTGGTTATTATGCTAATGTTTTTACACAAACCGGCTCTCCGGCGGCTTGCCGTGGAATACAAGCTTACACAAAAGGAGCGCGAACATATTACGGAAAACAAACCGTTTCGGTAAATATGAATACTGTTTAAACCGGTTGATTTTTTACTGCACAACATCTATACTATAGACACTTGTGAATAATAGGTTGTAGAATGCGGCGATCGATTAAATTTAATACCTACCAAACAAAAATAAAGGAGGATGCATGTCGAACGCAAAAAAGCTCGACGGAGAAGTTTATTATCCATCCGAAGATGTAATTAAACAGGCACGTTTAAAGAACTGGAACGATCTTGCAGATATTGCTGCAAAAGATCTTGAAGGTTTCTGGGAAAAAGAAGCAGAAGAACTCGAGTGGTATCAGAAGTGGAACAAAGTTCTTGATGATTCTGAAAAACCCTTTTTCAAATGGTATACGGGAGCAAAAACAAATATTGCGCTGAACGCGATCGACCGCCATCAAAAGACCTATCGGAAAAATAAACTTGCATTGATATGGGTCGGAGAGGACGGAGAAGTGAGAACAATGTCATACTTTGCATTAAATCGCGAGGTGTCGCAATTTGGTAATGTGCTGCGAGCAATGGGAATTCAAAAAGGAGACCGGGTAACAATCTATATGCCCCGTATACCGGAAATCATTATCGCAATGCTTGCCTGCGCGAAGATCGGTGCCGTGCATTCGGTCGTATATGGCGGGTTCAGTCAGGATGCCCTGCAGGAGCGTATCGACGATTCACAGTCGAAGTTGGTTATTACCGCAGACGGCGGCTGGATGAACGGCAAGATTGTCGAGCTGAAAAAGATCGTCGATGCATCGCTTCGAAAATGTCCGTCGGTTGAATCGGTCATTGCAGTAAAACGTACCGGACACGACGTTCGCATGGAACCGGGACGCGATTACTGGTACCACGAACTTATAAAACTTCCCATCGCGAACGGCTACTGCGAAACCGAGCAAATGGATGCGGAAGATCCGTTATATCTATTATACACATCGGGTACGACCGGAAAACCTAAAGCCATCCTCCACGTACACGGCGGCTATATGGTTGGAGTATACACATCGCTTAAATATGTATTCGATCTCACCGATCAGGATCGCTGGTGGTGCGCCGCCGATCCGGGCTGGGTGACCGGGCATTCGTACATCGTCTATGGACCGCTCATTATGGGTGCAACAAACTTTATGTATGAAGGCGCACCGACGTATCCGTATCCGAACCGGTGGTGGGCGTTAATTGAGAAATACGGAATCAATGTATTCTACACAGCACCCACTGCAATACGCGGGTTAATGAGATTCGGTGAATCCTGGCCGAAGAAACATAACTTAAATTCACTCCGGCTGCTCGGTTCCGTCGGCGAACCGATCAACCCCGAAGCGTGGAAATGGTATCACCGTGTCATCGGCAACGAGCGATGCCCGATCATGGATACCTGGTGGCAGACCGAAACCGGCAGCTTTATGATCACACCGACTCCGACGGTGCCATTAAAGCCCGGTTCTGGAACACGTCCGTTTTTCGGACAAGAAGCGGAAATTCTCGACGACAAAGGCAATCCGGTTCCCGATGGTGAAGAGGGACATCTCGTATTGAAAAAACCCTGGCCTTCGATGATG
Source organism: Ignavibacteriales bacterium (assembly GCA_003568415.1). Lineage (GTDB taxonomy): Bacteria > Bacteroidota > Ignavibacteria > T3Sed10-11 > T3Sed10-11 > T3Sed10-11. The sequence goes on along the minus strand of PWXV01000255.1, from coordinate 1,915 downwards.
CGAACGATCTATAATGATCCGGACCGCTATGTGGAACAATACTGGAGTAAATATCCAGGCAAGTACTTTACCGGCGATTCAGCTAAACGGGATGAAGACGGTTACTACTGGATAATCGGTCGTGTGGATGATGTACTGAAAATTTCCGGTTACCGTTTGGGCACTGCTGAAGTTGAAAGTGCAATGGTCAGTCATCCCGCGGTTGCCGAAGCCGCCGCGATCGGATTACCGCATGAGGTTAAAGGACAGGCAATACATGTATATTGTATTCTTCGTGCCGGTTATAACGGCAATGACGATTTAAACGAAGAGCTGGTACAGCACGTCGCCACACATCTCGGCCCGATAGCAAAGCCGGAGAAGATCAATTTTGTGGACTCGCTGCCGAAGACCCGATCAGGTAAAATTATGCGCCGTGTGTTGAAGGCGCGGGCACAAGGGCTCTCTGAGGGGGATATTTCGACGCTGGAGGAGTGAGGGGAAAGCAGGAGTCAGGAGACAGGAGTCGGGAATCAGAGATCGGTGATCGAATACAAAATATTTTTGGTGTGTACTCTGTGGATGCTGCGTGAAATAAAAACCACATGAGAAAAAGCTCCGAAGGAGCGCCCCCCGATTGTTATCGGGGAGCACGGTGTGAAGCCCTGTGTAGAAAGAAGACACCGGTGAAAAATCATAGCTCTGAAGCGACGTAAGGAGAACAATGCTATGGAGACAGGAAACAGAAGCCGGAACCCAGGGGGAGACCAGAAGTCTGTTAGTGCAAAATTGATTATAAATCAAAACTCACTTATATTTAACTCAATATAGTGTTGAGATGTACTGTATAAGCCATCGGCACCATACAGAAAAATGGGACATATAAAATGAAAATTAAAGTTGTATTGCAAGAAAGTGAAGACGGTGGATACACGGTATATGTTCCCGGACTTCCCGGTTGTATCAGTGAGGGAGAAACAAAAGAAGAGGCCCTTGAAAATATACGGGAAGCCATAGAATTATACCTTGAGCCGGGCGAAGATGATATCCCACCGGGTACCCACAAAGAAGTGCATGAATTAGCACTATGACCAAAGTACCCAGTCTTAATTATGATAAAGTAATAAACGCGTTAAAACGGAACGGCTGGGTAGTTGTAAGACAAAAAGGAAGCCATATTCGTCTGCAAAAACGTACCCGGGATACAACCCTCAAAATAATTGTTCCGGCACACAAACCAATCAAACGATCAACATTATCCCGTATTCTGAAGCAGGCAAAATTAACAATAGATGAATTTAATGATTTATTGTAGATAAAAAGCTCCGAAGGAGTGCCCCCCGATTGTTATCGGGGAGCACAGGGTGAAGCCCTGTGTAAAAAGAAGATACCGGCGAAAACCCATAGCCCTGAAAGGACGTAATCAGAACGTTACTACGGAGTAAGAACGTTACCCCGACATTCAGTAAAGCAGAAAAAGTCGCAGCAGGGACGTCCCACCGTTGTACGATTCGAAATATCAATATTGAAAACAAAAATGTAATCCGGAAGATAAGGTGATCGACCTTCAAAACGGGACGCCCTCCCCCTTTATGTGATTTTTTGTAAGATGATATATGAATACATCCGTAGTTCTAAAGTTTAAAAAGTAAGCCTCACAATTGAAGTATTGGGCGTTCCAGTGGAACGCCCTTACAGACAACTATGATTTAAGATGGAATTAATGGAAGGTTGTACTATACAACTCACTTCACCAGCAGCATCGTATTCGACTCCGTTATTCCCGTATACTCACTCTCACCTACCGCCGGTTTCACCGTGAACCGATTGTAAGGCAAAACTATTTGGAGCAAAACAATTAAAAATCGATTGATGGAAACCGGAGGCCAGAGGTCAGACCTGTATGCTTCGTGTCCTTTGCGGGGTTCGGTTATTG
>PWXV01000291.1 GCA_003568415.1 Ignavibacteriales bacterium | reverse complement strand
TTCCTCCATATCAATTAATCCCATACTGAATGCTGTCATTGCTGCCTGCGTCATGACTCCATCCTTTTCCCTTGCTGAAAGGTCATCAATTGATCGTCCCATAAGTAGCGCCGATAGATGTTTTCTAATTTCCGGATGGTCGATGACTGAGACAAGCGGCCTGTCATCAAGTCCGGTGACACTAAAGGTTGCTTTCATCTCAGCCTGAGTGCCGCGCACCATTCTCGCAACAGCGTTCGGAGTAGTAACCTCAAGATTGTAGGAATACGATACACCTTCGGCGAGGTTGACTTCCAGGCGGCCAATGAATAGTTCGATTCCGGCCTCGCGGGCACTCCATCTGCCTTCATCCAGTTTAGGACGCAAGTCGCTGCAATAGAGACCACCGGTTAACACCACCCGGCTCCCCGGATCGATACGAATCCGGCTCGAGCGGGCTTCAGTACCATCCTCAAGTGCAAGAACTGCCCGGGCATCTGCATCAGTGATTATTGTAGAACCCTGCTTGATAACCGATCCTTCACCAACCTGTACACTTTGACCGTTCTGATCATGCACGGTCACAGTTCCGCTCATTGAAACTAACCGGGCAGTATGTCCAATACTAAGGCCGGGATCACACTGATCACCCGGATTCTGGGCAAACAGCAGTCCGCCGGCAGTGGTAAAGAGCAATCCCACCGCTAACGTACAAATTATTTTTATCGTTGTGTTCATATTTTTTTGATCTCCTCTAAAATCCGGTGTACTGTTTTTTACTCAATAGAAACGACCATTTGATAGATACTATATATTATTATCGTGTCATCTACTAACCGGCAGTCGACGATATCGACATACGGTTGTTCTACTTCAACCTCTACAATGTAAAAGTTCGATCCGTCTTCGATCGTATCCGGTTGACGAAACATAAGTTCATCCATCTCCAGCATAAATGTTTTTTTCATTATGTTCTCTATTTCAGGTTGAAGTTCCCGGTAGCATCCAATCCATCCCACCATTTCGGTCAAACCGGCTTCGCTATAATATCCTTCGATCATATCAAGATCGAAGTCGAGCATCGGTTCTTCTTCAACTGTTTCTATCACTTCGTACTCAAGAAATTCTTCGAAATCTTCGAGCGCTTCGGAAGGCATACCGGTCTGCTGCATAGAGTTGATAAATAAATCGAAATACAATTCTCTGACTTCTTCAATCGAATGTGATGTTGTATATATTTTAACATCCATATCAATCGCTTCATATTGAATGTGCCGTCTGCCGTCATACGTGCTTCGTTCCATCGCATCCATATCCTCCATCTCGAGAGCCAATGCGAGCACTGCTCTGGAAAATTCCGGTTGATATTCGGCAAAATCTGGAAGCGGCACAAGCTGTTCGGGAGGTGCCTGTCCGAAACATTGATCACTCGATGAAAAGACAAACAAAAAAATGGTGAGTATGAGTAGTGTTTTCATGGTACATCTCCTCACAGGAAAGAACAGGTTTATTAAAACAAACGGTGGAGAACAGTGAATCACATTCCTCACCGTTATTTATTACGGGTGCAGATATAATTCCCGTCCTTTATTCAGGGCTGGCACAAAGATCGGTGTTTCCTGGACGAGATTAGGTGATACTTGTGTTAAAGTATCATGAATTTTTATAAATAAGTCAATACTTGGTGCTATATTCAAATACGTTACATAAGTAGGGGGAAAATGAGAATATCGGAGCCTATTTTATTAACTGCTATCACTTGTGTCCAAAATAAATATACCGAAAGCTAAAATCACGTTATTCTATTAAAATTACCAACTGTATTTCAAAGTAGAAAGATAGGGGTATAACTTTGATTTCTAAACCTTAAGCACTTGCTCCAGAGGCGCATCCGCCTTTGGCGGAAAATACGAAATCCTAAACAATACCTCCCGTTCAAATCTTTCATAGCTATAATAGATATAATAAATTTGAGCGGGAAAATTTGTTTATGATTTAGGTCATTAGGATTTAGAGTTTTATGAAACCTTTTTCGATTGCGCGTAACAAATGTCATAAAACGAACATACAGAAAATGGTATTGATTTATTTCAGATTTCTCCGGTTGCGATCGACTCACATCACCAATGCCCCGGTCAACCCTGCCAATCCGATTAATGCGATAATCAATGCAGCTTTTCTGGGCATTTCCTCATTATGATGCATGGCTTTACCGAACATAAAGAACACCAGCGGGTGAACTAAAAACGGCATTGCAAAAATAAACGGAATTAATATTGCAGCTTCACCGCCGAACATCCCCCCCTGCACCGCAGCGAATAACCCGAAATGCGACAATGCCGATGAGGTTGCCATGGCAGAATACTCTATAGACATACTGGTTAAGCTTAACAAAGTTAACCCACCGAAGACCGCACAGAGTTGCCAACCAAATGAAAACTGCATCAAACCTTTTACTTCTCTGTTATCGTTTCCGTTAGCTGTGCGAAGATTTTTAATGGCAAAAAGGGTAAAAATCAAACCGGCACCAACGACAATGAGCGAGGGGAAGAGCCACAACTTTCCCATTTCAGCACTAATGGCCAATATAGAAAAAACAAAAATGTGTCCGAAGAATGGAACATTAATCATAATTGGTGCACGCTTCGCAGCCGTTTCACCCAAATCGCCTGCCGTACAAGCTCCGGTCAAACCCGAGTGAGATAACGACCCGGCCATTCCCGGCGCTAAATTGCGGACATTCGCCGTTTTGCCGAGGTACATAAGCAATGCAATACCTCCGAACATCCAGAAAACCTGGCCGAAAAAGCCGTACGCTAATACCGAGTTCATGCCGGTTATTGCAAACGCATCAAGAATTCGCGAGCCGCCGATGAGAAAGTTACCGGCAAGTACTACGGGTATTCCCGCAAACAATAAGCAGCGAATCGTCGGACCGTACCGCCATTTGTAAAATATTGAACCCATAGTAGCCGCTATGACCATCGCAAAGAATATCTGCGGAAGTGCTATGATCGGTTGTATATAATAACTTATATAAAATGAAAGGATAAGTATAAATAATATAGAAAGTATTTCAACCAGTCCTTTCCGTATATATACAGGCTTATTGGCAACCGTAGCTTTATAATCGATCAATATTACCGATGCAATGAGTCCCATATACGCTATCAATAGATAATGTGTACTTAACGGAGTCACGGCACTCCCCAGAGTAAACCGGGTTAACGCTTCAATACCTATTAAAAGGAAAAAAGCCCGTATTATAAACACAAGCTGGGTGCGGGTGGTACCCACTACGGTTTCTTCCGTTGAGTACACCACCGAGGTATCTGCTTCGGTTTTAATATTGCCGATAATTTTTCGCAGCTCCTGTCCTCCCACAAAAAATGAAACGGTCAGAGCTATGATCGTTGTTTTACTTATGAGATCGATGAGTGGGAAATCAGGTAATCCTGCCTTCGAAACCCCGCTAACAACAAGACTATATCCCATAAACAAACCGAAGATGACTATAATTAAGATCGGTGAATATCGGGTACCGGCTACTACTGTTCTTGCTATAAGCACCATCGGTACCACAAGGAACAATGAAAGCCAGAATTGGTTTAACACCTGTAAACCGGTGATTTGATCTAATATATCCATATGTTTTATTCTTCTCTTACGTTAGTATGTTTTTAATCGGAAAGAGATTTGTCGGAAAGGTCAGGTGAAACGAATGCAGTTCATAACCGTATCTTACAAATCTTACCAAAAAACAAAGCCCGGCCGGAAGACCGGGCTTTTGTTCAATGGACAATTATTGCTGTAACCGCTTCGGCCCTGCATCGATGACTTCCTGTGCACTTCCGTCTGCAAAGAGTTTGAAGTTCTCAATGAAGCGTGCGGCAAGTGCATCGTAGCGTTTCCAGTACTCGTTCTTATCGCCCCATGCGTTGGCGGGATCGAGAACGTCTTCGGGAACATCCGGACAGGATAAAGGTACTTCATAACCGAACAGCTTATCCGTCCTGTATTTTACTTTATCCAGTTTTCCGTCCAATGCAGCGTTGAGCAGATTTCTTGTATGACGAATACTGATTCTTTTTCCTACGCCGAATTTCCCGCCGACCCATCCGGTATTCACCAGCCATACATTCGCTTTATGCTTTAACATTCGCTGTTTCAGCATTTTTGCATACTCGAACGGATGCCGTACCATAAACGGTGCCCCAAAACACGCACTGAATGTTATCTGCGGTTCTTTTCCCAATCCTATCTCGGTTCCCGCAATTTTAGATGTATAGCCGCTTATAAAATGATACTGTGCCTGCTCGGGGCTCAGCCGTGCAATCGGCGGCATAACGCCTGATGCATCGCATGTCAGGAATATTATGTTGTTCGGATGTTTATTGACATATCCTTCCGGAACAATATTGGGAATGAACTCGAGCGGATACGAACACCGAGTATTCTCTGTAATCATATCGTCATCGAGATCGATATGGCGGCTGACCGGATCGTACACAACATTTTCCAGAATCGTACCGAACCGTCTTGTGGTTGCATAGATCTCCGGTTCGCTCTCAGCCGAAAGCCGTATCACTTTCGCATAACATCCCCCTTCAAAATTGAAGACGCCATTATTGCTCCAGCCATGTTCATCGTCACCTAAAAGCAACCGGTTCGGATCAGCCGACAGTGTTGTCTTTCCGGTACCGCTTAATCCGAAAAACAAGGCAACATCTCCCTTCTTACCGACATTCGCCGAACAATGCATGGGGAGCACATCTTCGAATGTCAACAGATAGTTGAGGAGTGTGAAAACCGACTTCTTAATTTCGCCGCCGTATAACGAATTCGCGATTACTGCAGTCTTCTGTTCAAAGTTAAGAATGATCGCAGTTTCCGTACGCGTTCCGTCAATAGCAGGATCGACTTTGAACCCGGGTAACGCCATCACTGTAAAATCAGGGATAAACGTTTTCAACTTGTCGCGGTTATCGACAGGGATAAACATGTTTCGTGCAAACAGACTGTGCCATGCTTTTTCAGTAATGATCCGTACACCGATACGGTAATCGGGATCGGCTCCTGCATAACAATCCTGCACAAACAATTCTTCGCCCTGGCAGTAGGCCTGAATCCTGCTCATCATCTGATTAAATTTTTCAGAACTGGATGGCCGATTATATACTCCCCACCAGATATTATCCCTGGTACTCTGCTCCTTCACGATAAATTTATCAGCAGCGGCACGGGCTGTATGTTTCCCGGTATGAATAACGACCGGTCCCTGTTTCGCAAGTTTACCTTCGTTGCGAAAGATGATCTCCTCATAAAGAGCTTCATCCGGCAGGTTCCAGTAAACACGGTCCAAACCGGTAAGTCCCTGGTTCTTGAGTCTGAAATCGGAGGCGAGTTCCATCGCCTGCTTCGATGCCGGGGTATTGAATTCAAGATATTTGCTCATGACCAGTCCCTCACTAATTTTCTGTCGCCAATATATAATTCATTTGGTGCATTCGGATCGAGTGCCCATTTCATTCGTTCGATTCCCTCCTGGATATCTTTTACCGCTCCGCAGTAACTCAACCGCAAATGCCCATCCATACCGAATTCCTTACCCGGAACCGCTAACACCTGCACTTTATCTATCAGGAATTCCGAAAGTTTATTTGAGTTTTTCTCATAGGCACTGAAATCTGCAAAGCAATAAAATGTTCCGTCGGGTTTGTGAACCCTGACACCGTCGAACGATTTTAACAGGTCGACCATAATGTTCCGATTATTTTCAAGGGTTACCCGCAGACTCTCGACACCCGATTGGACACCATTCAATGCACCAACGGCTGCTTTTTGTAACAGAACGGACGGTCCGGATGTTTGATGACCCTGGATATTGCTCATCGCTTCTATTACCTTTTTATTACCGACTGCCCACCCGATCCTGAATCCCGTCATCGCATATTGTTTTGAGACACCGTTAACAATAATGATCTTGGAATTCTCATCACGTTTCTTTGCATAATCGAGACAGTTGATCGGTTTCTTGCCGTCAAAAATAAGCCGGTGATAGATATCATCCATTATCAACCAGATATCCCGTTTCTCACAGAATTGGACAACATCGGCAATGAACTCCTCGGAATACATCGCACCGGATGGATTGTTAGGACTGTTAATGATAACCGCTTTTGTATACGATCCCGCTCTGTCTTCAATGTCTTTCAATCTCGGATAGAACGTTCCGTCTTCCGGATATGCCGGAATGGGTATTGCCCCGAGCAGCTTTGCCATATCGGGGTAGCTGACCCAATATGGTGCGGGGAAAATTACTTCTTCCTGGGGATTAAGGATCGCCTGAAGCGCTACCATAATAGCCTGCTTTGCACCGCCGGATGCCATGACGTGTTCGGGTTTAACGGTTCGTTCGTAATATTCATCCGTATATCTGATGATGGCTTGTTTTAATGCCGGAATACCGTCTGCCGGCGTATACCGTACTTCACCCGTGTTCACGTGAGCAACGGTGGCAAGAATCGCATCCATAGGAATTTTACTCTTGGGTTCACCGCCGCCGAGATGAATAACGGGTTCACCTTTTTCTTTAAGTACTGCGAATTTTTCATTGAGTTTTAAAGTTGGTGAGGCTTTAATCGACTTCGCTATTAGACT
>PWXV01000170.1 GCA_003568415.1 Ignavibacteriales bacterium | reverse complement strand
TTGCAAACGAAGATCTTTTTCGTGACGAGAAGTTCCGGCGTTTTACTCCGTTCACGATGGTCAACTTTAACCTTCGTCGCGACGGGAGAATAGGCGGCTGGTTTCACCCTGATGTTCATGTGATTGAAGACCATGGCGCTTTTGCCCGCGATGTGGTGGAAGCGGGCGGCCTTGTCGGTGTGGGCAGCCATGGTAATCTCCAGGGCCTGGGTTTTCACTGGGAGCTCTGGTCTATCCAATCCGGCGGCATGTCCGAGCACGACGCCCTTCGCGCCGCAACAATCATGGGCGCTGAAGCTATAGGTTTACATGGTGATCTTGGCTCTATTGAAGAAGGCAAGCTGGCAGATTTGGTGATCCTCGAAAAAAATCCGCTTGATGATATACGAAATTCGAATACGATCCGCTACGTGATGAAGAACGGCCGGCTCTATGACGGGGACACGCTTGATGAGATATGGCCCCGGCAGAAAAAAGCCGGTCCTTTTTACTGGCAGGGCGAGGATGAACCGGATGCAGCTGCGGGCATACGGAATAATGATTAGTCCAATATTTTGCAAATTAAGATCAAAGAATAAAATATGAACCAGGAATGATACATTAAGGTACATATTGAACAATTAATATGTGATGATTGTGTGCGCTGAGTTCGAGTAGATGATTTCCCAAGAGCGCACTCTTGGGTATTAAGATGGTGTATATATGCGTCATTGGGTGAAATTAAGACAATAACATCTCCATTTTTTATCTGAATTTACATATATATATCAAAATAGGGTGTTAATCATTTTGGAGATATACTATGCGGTTCAATGTTTTTACTTGTGTGAGTCTGTTTGCCGGTATGCTATCAATTCAATCGCTTTTTGGAGGTGAATTACAGGTAAGTGCCGATTTTCAGGTCGGTTTACCACAAGGTGAATTTAAAAATCAAATTGACAGAGGTGGTATTGGGGTGGGCTTTATGGGTGGTTATCGGTTCGGGGGGACTCCCATAATGTTCGGATTGGATATGGGATTTATGAATTTCGGTAAAGATGAGCGGGTAGAACCGTTGAGTTCAACGATTCCCGATCTGACGGTTGAAGTCTCGAATGAGTATAACCTCTTTCATGGAGATTTATTGCTGCGATTAATATCACCCGATACCGATGCCGCGGTTCGTCCGTATGCCGATGGATTGGTTGGATTTAACTATTTTTACACAGAAACCGTACTACGTGAGAGAGGCGGAATCGGCTCGGATGATGATGTATTACGGGATACAAACTTTAAAGATACTTCTCTACGGTATGGATTCGGTGGCGGTATACAAATACGTTTATTCCAGGCAACAGCAGATCGTGATGATGATCGGGAAAAAATTTCGATCGGAACTGTTTCACTAAACCTGATGGGAAGATATATTATGGGACGTGAGGCGGAGTACCTGCGGGAGGGATCGATACACCGGGAAAACGGTGAGGTATTTTATGATGTGAGCCGTTCGCATACGAATATGATGTATATAAAACTGGGTGCGGTTGTGACTTTTTAACGAATTATTTGTATCACAGAAATATTTACATTACATTGGAAAGGCAAGCATAAATATATTAGTAATATGTAATATCCATTTCAAGGTACATCCTCCATATAAAAGGATGTAGTTATGTAGAGTGCTCTACTGCCACGTGCATTGCTAAACCTGCCAGATTACGATAGAGTACTAAATAAGTATATCAGAATCAGTCCTGCTGATGTGCTTTACTGTGCGCTCTGATTCATTGATTTAATTTTCATTTTGTAAAAATCGAACAGTTATAAAAGGAGAGAATCATGAGACGTTCTCGCTTTTTGCTGTTGTATGGTGTTGTTTTGCTATGCACCCCGGCGTTGCTCTATGCACAATCATACGCGCATTACGAATCAAGGTTATCATATAGACTACTGGACAATGAATTTCGGCGAGCTGTATGCGCGAAAGCATCTTAATGAAAGTTTTGAAGATGTGAGTGAAACCATAGTCTTCACACTCTGGCATAAGACGCTGCCTTAAGGAAAAAGTTTTTTCTTAAATCAAATAACGGTAAATAATAATTATACAGGGAGGACATTATGGAATCATGGTACCGGTGCTACTCGTTCAATTTTCCGGCACACCTGCTTCTTATGCTGGTGTTGGTGATTACAATAGGTGGCAATTCAACATACGGCTCGGAAAGAGAGTCGAAGCGGACACTTCAACGGTCCTCGGAAACCTTAACGAACAGACAATCGGTTTCCCAGGATCGCCCTTTTTATAGCTATCGGAATTATAGGCATACCGATACGCATAAATTACATCGCATCCCTTCCGGCAGAGGATTGCATTTCGCGAAAGCTCTCACAACCGAGGAAATCTGGTATCTTATGCAGCGATTTGCATTCGGAGATTGGCAGGATGCGGAACGTGTGATATTATTTCTTGACGATCTGGGAAGAGTAGTCGAAGATATGCTTCAGTTGTACACGGGCAATGAGTGGGTTAACGACGATCGCTTTTTATTCGAATACGAAGGAGACAGCCAGAATCCATCGGTTATTATATGGCAGGAGTGGAATGAAGCAACATCGGATTGGGAAAACCTGGAACGGGATTTCATTGAGTATGATGAACAAGGGCGTGAGGTAGTAATTATATTGGAAGATTGGGATGGCGAAGACTGGGAACCATGGGATCGTGTTGAAATTTCCTATACAAACGACGATAGATATCTCGAACAACTGTGGTATTTTTGGTGGGGAGATGAATGGGACCTCGATTACCGGATTAGCTGGGTTTATGAAAATGGACTCCTTATTGAAAGAGTCGATGAGCTCTGGGACGGTGAGGATTGGTGGCCGGAATTCAGGACAGTGTATGAATACGACATCGACAGAGAGTGTTTACGCTCTGGCCCTTGTAATTTGATTGTCGAGTTGATGCAGTATTTTGATGAAGACGAGGAAGAATGGGTGAATTCATTCCAAACATTGTACGATTATGATGACGATGGCAATGAGATTGAATCCATTTCACAATACTGGGATGAAGATGATGATGAATGGTTTAATCTGACCAGAACATTGTCTGCATATGATGATCGCAACAATATCAGCGAAGAGATTCATCAGGCATGGGATGGAAGCGACTGGATATTTTCTCAACGCCATAGTTATGAATATGATGAAAACGACGAAATGCTCGTGTGGCTGATGGAGACTTGGGAGAACGATCAATGGCGATCTGTAGAACGTTTCTTGTTCCGTGGATTCGACCCGACCGGAATTGCGGGTGATGATACTGGCATGCCCCTCCGGTTTGAGCTAATGCAGAATTATCCCAATCCGTTTAACCCGGCGACAACAATACGATTTTCAATTCCCGATCAATCAAATGTGACTCTGGAAGTATTTGATGTACTTGGAAGGAAAGTAGCGTTGCTCCTCAACGAGGAATTAAGTGCAGGCACCTATTCGCACGTATTTGATGCAAACCATCTCGCGAGCGGCGTCTATCTTTATCAGCTTCGAGCGAGGGATCAAGTAGAAACAAAACGATTATTGCTGTTGAAATAAGTTTCGGTCAACAATTTGGAGAAAGATATATGCGAAACAAAATAATCATATTTTGTGTCTCGATTAGTTTGCTTCTATTCTTTGTTTCTGGCTGCGATCTGGTACCTGATCTTGATGGTACTATTTTAGGTGCTTTTCAGGCACTTGAGATACTTATGTATGTAATATATGTCGCAGACGGTCAACTGGAATTCAACTTTGAGGATCCGGAAACCGGGGCCACACAGAGTCGAACCGGCCCTGCCGATTCATACGGCAGACCTTACGGTGATAATGAAATCGAAATTCCATTGGTACCTTTAGTGCCGCAAGGGAAAGTTGGCGATTATGTAGTTCAATGGAATAAGAGTAGTAATGACACGATATATTACAAAGTGAAAGGACATTATCAGGAGGGGAAAAGACACGGCTGGCATGAGTATTTTTACCCCGACGGCACACTTTATGACAGGGTGTATTACGAAGATGGGAAGCGCTCTGATCCTCCTGATAACAATGGGACCGATGTATCGAACATATATGGTATAAGTTCGATTGAATCTGAAATCGTTAGTTTTCGACTATTACAGGAAGCGTACCCTTGGTTTTTATTTAAAATGAAAGCGTATGGATTCGAACCGGATAAGGTAGAGAATTTTATGGCTGCGCTTCAATCCCGGATTGTATTTTATGCACCATGGTCCGAATCTGATTTTTCCGATGCGTTTAGGGAATCTGTCGATGATATAAGAGAAAACGATACGCTTTTGGTCAGGCTTTATGAATTCATTGCCGGTATAGAAGCTATGATACATTTGAGAAGTTTCGAGCTTCGCCTGGCAATAATCGACAGATACCATGGAAAGGGGGAGTCAACATTTGAAATACTGGAAGAACATTATCCCGACTTCCATAACCGACTGCTTACCATTTTAAACGAAGATGCAGTAAAAGCATTCTCCGACGACCTTGATGAAAGAATGGATAGTGAAGGACCGGTCGATCTTGAAGACCCGGCATATATTGAGATCATTGATGAACGCATCCTGAATGCACTGAATGAGATGTTTAATTCTTTTGCTCATCCGGCTATATTACTGGTGCTTCATACTATGGTAACGGATATGATCTACGGGGCAAACCCCATACACGAAGCCCTTAAAGCCACGTACTTCACAACATCGGTCAATGATGATGGAGGGGATAATACACACCTTCCCACCCGGGTATCTCTCGAGCAAAATTATCCAAATCCATTTAATCCGACAACAAATATCCGATACTCGATAGCCGAGACGACTCCCGTACAGTTAATCGTATACGACACCGTCGGAAAGGAAGTAGCAATTCTCGTCGACAAAATAAAAAATCCCGGAAATTATGTAGTATTATTCGATGCATCGCATTTATCAAGCGGGGTGTACCTGTATCAGCTTCGTGCGGGGGATCATGTGGAGACGAAGCGGTTAGTGCTCGTGAAATAATGATAAAGGCAAGGTGGGGTCCACTTGTGTGATTGCACGTGTGATGGAAAAGTGGTCCCCACCTGAGCGAGGCTTGATTTACGATTATACTATTAAACGGAGTAACACAATTATGCAACGATTATATATTTTCATTGCCTTACTGATAATTATTCTCCCTTTCGTAAAAACCACCGGCCAAGTACCGCCGGAACAGCTTGTCCCTTTACCCGACTTTGCAGGATATGAGCCGGAATTCAGTCACATGTTGTAGGCGATGATGAACGAAATGGGTGGTAGGGAAACAGCCGTTTATCGATCTAATCGGATGTAAAATCGAGAATTCAACAGCGATAACATACTCTGTTTATCGAATGGTTGCTATAGATGAATAAGTAATTTGTCGTCTGAAAAACACCATCAAATATCTTTTTACTCTTCCGCTGGAATTATTTCCGGTTTTCGGTTATCTTAGTATAGATGTTATTTTTCCAACAACCGAAAGCTGTTATGAATCTACTATATATATTTCCTGTCATACTGTTATCTTGTTTGTTTATTTTTTTCTGTAATAGTAATTCAGACGATATAGAAATGTATGATTATCGATTACACTGGGAGGTAGAATCCAATTTTATCGAACAAAACCGGTTTCGCTCTCAGTTGAAACTTGTCAATGAAAGCGGGGATGTTCTTGATGACGATTGGGCACTCTACTTCAATTTTATGCGGATGGTCGATGTTGAAAGTTTACCCCCGCATCTCCGCTTAACTCATATCAACGGAAGTTTTTATAAACTTGAACCGAACGATGAATTTGAACCATTAGACACGGGGGAAGAAGTGGAATTTTCTTTTGAAGCACTCGGTTCTGCAATAAAAATTTCAGATGCCCCCGCCGGTGCTTATTTTAAGTTTGCCGATGGGAGAATCGTTCCCGTACACGTTGTCATCGGACCGTTCGAGCGGGAAGAGCAGTTAAACCGTAATCCCGATGACGCGGTGCCGGTACCAACACCGGATGTAGTTTTTGAACAAAATCACCGGCTCTCCACACTTCCCGAAGAAGATATTGGGAAAATTGTTCCTTCACCTGTTATGTTTGAACAAACAGGAGGTACATTTTCAATTATAGACCAGACATCAATTTATTATGACGAAGGTCTTGAACGGGAAGCACGTTACTTGTCGGAGAAGCTATCACATCATCTTGACACGCATCCTCAAATAAGAGAACAAGCAGAACCGGATGGAAATAATTATATCCGTCTTTCAACCGGTGAGATCACAGTTGATGGCAGTTTGAAAGAGTCCGGTGATGAGGCGTATCATCTTATGGTTACCGGTGATAGGATTGAAATAACCGGCAGCGATGCAGTCGGTGTGTTTTACGGTATCCAGTCCCTCCGGTCATTATTTCCGCTGGAAACGTGGAAATCAAGTGTCGTATCGATTAACGTTGAAACTGTTGCCATCGAAGATGCACCGGGGTTTCCGTACCGCGGATTACACCTTGATGTATCCCGCAATTTTCAATCGGTTGAAACGGTGAAGAGATTACTCGATGTTATGTCATTCTACAAATTAAACAAGTTTCATTTTCATCTAACCGATGATGAGGGATGGCGGCTGG
>PWXV01000249.1 GCA_003568415.1 Ignavibacteriales bacterium | reverse complement strand
TCCAGTGCATTCCATAAACACCATTCGACAAAAGAATACAGTGTTATTGATCTCTTATGTGCACTTTTATTTTGAAGGGTGAGTTTCTGAACCTCACCGGTATATCCCAATGGTACAAAGAACAAAACACTTGCTTCGATTTGATTGAGTTCACCGGTAATACGGGTATAGCCCAACCCATGCCGGCATTCGTAGTTATCAAGTTTTGTTTTAACGGGTTTCCAGCCCGGCGACCAGATAGTACCATTATCGTTGATATAAAAATACTTTCCACCGGCATCGATCGGTACATTATTATAACGGAAGCGGGTAATTCGCCGCAGGCGTGCATCTTTATAAAAGCTATAGCCGCCTGCTGTGTTCGATAACAGACTGAAAAAATCCTCGTTGCCGAGATAGTTGATCCAGGGATAGGGTGTGTGAGGGGTTGTGATGACATATTCACGCTCGACATCATTGAAGTAGCCATATTTCATTGAACAGTGTTCCTTTAGCTAATACCAACAGGTGACCGGCGGTAATGAAGTACGGGGTATATAGTGATACGCCACACAGAAGAACTACATTTCGGATATCACAGGGCGAACCAATGAACGGTAACTGTTTTTCGATGTCTTCATAAGTAAACCGGGCAGCGGTGCCATCGATTCATATACCGGTATGGTAGCTACGCCAAGGGCGGCGGCTTCGGCACCGGCAGCTGCATTGAGAAGATCCGGATAACTGGTTTTTTCTTTGATTCTTAGAGTAGGTAATATCGTTTTTAATTTTTCTAACAGGTCATTGATAATGGGATCGGGCAGTCTTCCACCGAAAAAAATTGCCTGCGGATCGACTAAATACTCAATTGCAAGAACAAGCGGCGCAAGATGTGTTGCTCCTTTTTCAATCCAACCCATGAGGAAATCATTTTTTTGTTCGTATAACTTCTCAAGTTCCACAAGATTGGAAACTTCATATCCCTCGGCTTGCAGTTTTTTATATAAACTCGGTAAGCGGAAAAATTGTCCGAGATGGGGCTTTTGGGAATTCTGTTCCTGATCAAAAGGTTCAGAAGCGGGATAGTATCCAAGCTCACCGGCATTTCCTGTATAGCCAAAGTACGGTTGTCCATTTATTATAACACCACCTCCGAGACCGGCCCCGAAGTAAACATAAAAGAAAGTACCGATATGACGACCCGCACCATACCACAATTCACCGATAGCTGCTGCATTGGCGTTATTCTCTAAAAAAACAGGCAGCGACAGCCTTTTACTTAAAATTTCCCGTACCGGCACATTCGACCATCCGGGTAAACCTATGGGTGTAACCACATCCTTTAGTACTGCTCCATCTGATACAGAGAACGGACCAGGCAAACCAATACCAACACCCCAGATTTTCTCAAGCTCAACTCCCTCACGTGTGATTAATTCTTTTGCTGTGTTTTCGAGTATGTCCATTGCTTCATCCGATGACGGAAATTTCAATTCCATATCGATTTGCTGACGCGGGGTTCCGAGCAGATCAACAAGAACACCGGTAAGATGATCTTTGTCGAGATCAAGTCCTATAGAATATGCACCTTCCGGATTTATCTTCAACAGGATGGATGGTGCCCCGCGGCCTTCCTGTAACCGCTCAGCTTCAACTATCATGCCCGATTGCATTAAACTCCGGGTAATATTGGTAACTGTTTGAGCTGTAAGGTATGTTCGGCGGGCAATTTCAACGCGTGAGAGCGGTCCATATAAACGAATAGTTTCAAGGACAATCCGTACATTGTACGATTTTGTGTATTCAAGATTTGTTCCTGTCAGCATTATTCAATTTCTCCTACCTTCAGGGGAATGTTTGGAAACCGTACGACCATCCGCTGATTGGTTTTTATGGATTTTTATGATTCTATTTGAGTTTAAATTAAGAATACGTACCCTTTATGGTAAAATGAGCAAATTTATTGTCTTAAATTAATCAAAATATTTGAATTAATCAAATCTTTTTAGTAAAAAAACAAGATTGGTAAAATAAAAAATTCCTCAAAGTATTGCGTTTTATCAATCAATTTGATTAATTATATGTATCGATTTCCAGGACGATTACGTTTATCGTACTCCTCCCTGAATTAATTTGTTATCTATAATGATACTCAAGGATGACATATCAAAGAATTAACACCCTCAATCTTTATATACAGCTATGAATTATCCTACTACATATTATGAAAAAAATGACTTTCCAGTTTTGCGGTAAAAGCGGATTACAACTCCCCTCTATCTCTCTCGGTCTTTGGCATAACTTCGGTAGTGTTGACGTATATGAAAATTCCCGTAAAATGATCTTATATGCATTTGATCGCGGGATTACACACTTCGATCTTGCAAACAACTACGGACCCGAGTCCGGATCTGCCGAAGAAACATTCGGGCGGGTTTTGCACAACGATCTTGCCGGTTATCGTGATCAAATGATCATTTCCACCAAGGCGGGATATTATATGTGGCCCGGTCCGTACGGTGACGGCGGATCCCGGAAATATCTGCTTGCAAGTCTCGATCAGAGCTTACAGCGAATGAACCTCAATTATGTCGATATCTTTTACCATCACCGACCCGACCCCGATACACCTATAGAAGAAAGTATGCTCGCTCTCGACCAAGCCGTTAAACAGGGTAAGACGTTATATGTCGGACTATCATCATATACCAGCGAGCAAACCAAACAGGCAATGAGAATCATGCAGGAGCTTCGTACTCCCTGCATCATCCATCAGGTAAAATATAATATGTTCGACCGGGATATCGAACGTGATCTGCTCAATACGCTCAAAGAATTCGGACTGGGATGCATTGTCTTCTCTCCCCTTGCACAGGGATTGCTGACCGAAAAATATCTGACTGATATACCTCCCGATTCAAGGGCAGCAAAGCCGACCGGTTTCTTGAACAAAGATGCCATAACCGATCAACGCATATCTCAAATAAAAGAATTGAATTCAATTGCTCAATCACGTAATCAATCCCTCGCACAACTTGCCGTTGCGTGGGTACTCCGGCATAAGTCGGTCACCTCAGCATTGATCGGCGCCAGCAGCGTAGAACAAATTGATGACAATCTCAAAGTACTTGAAAATTCTGAATTATCGGCTGAGGAATTAAAACAAATAGATAATGTATTACAATAAGGAATATTACTAATGAAAAGTTCGTTTACTTTCTACTCCATTTTTTTAATATTTGCATTCCTGTTTTTCAATCAATTACTTGTTAGCCAACCAACGAATCGCATTGAAGTAGACGGTCAGCATCTTTTCCTGAACGGCGGAAACATTGCCTGGATTAACTTTGCAGAGGATATCGGACCGGGTGAAACACGGTTAAGTTTGTTCGAAGAAATATTCCGTGAAGTAAACGAACACGGCGGAAATACACTGAGGATGTGGCTGCATACAACCGGAGAAAACACACCGGCGTGGGACGGTAACCGGGTAACCGGACCCGGTGAAGGAACCATCAAGGATCTCCGTAATATTCTCGATCTTGCGTATGAATACAATATCGGTTTAATGCTCTGTCTCTGGTCGTTCGATATGCTGCGCATCAGCAACGGCCCGGAAGTAACCGAACGGGCGCTCGCTATACTCACCGATGAAGAAAAGACAAACCTCTATATAGAAAACGCCCTTATCCCGATGGTTGAAGCATTGCGGGGACACCCGGCGATTTTGGCCTGGGAAATCTTCAACGAACCGGAAGGTATGAGCTTTGAATTCGGTTGGGAGTTTACCAAACATATTCCGATGTATCACATTCAGAAATTCATCAACCTGACCGCGGGTGCTATACACAGAACCGACCCCGGCGTGCAAATAACAAACGGCATATGGAGCTTTTTCGCATTAAGCCCGAAGGCACCGACTCCCGAAGAACCGCCCGGTGCCCGGCGATATTCCGGCGGATTAACCCTGACCGAACTTACTGTCTTGAAAAATTATCTATCAGAAAAATATAGCCGGGTTTTTTCAATTGAAGAAACAACCGGATATTATGATAAATATCAGGATTTCGGAGAACGAAAAAACTATTACTCTGATGAAGAATTGATAAACGCCGGGGGTGATGAGGACGGATACCTGGATTTCTACACAGTTCATTATTACACGTGGGGTGGTACTGAGATTTCACCATTCCATTATGACTTCGATCACTGGGATCTCGATAAGCCGACTGTGGTAGCAGAATTTTATTTGGATGAAACCTTCGGCGTAGATCGGGAAGATCTCTATAAAACTGCATATGAGCGTGGATATGCCGGTGCGCTGGGATGGCAATGGTACGATCACTGGCAGCAGCGGGAAGGGATTTCACACAACTGGCCCCGAGCACTGAAGAATATGCAAACCATTTTTAACCTTTTTCCGGAAGATGTTTTACTGGAGTTTCAATCTGAAATACCGTAACCGGGATGCGCCGTTCGTACACGTTGCTGGTAGACTGGAGTTGATAATGAGCGGCAATTATCTGCAAGTCCAATCTAAAAATCGAATATACAGGAGTATGGATCATGAACAAAAAGATATCAACAAGACTTTTATTACTTACTGCGGTTATCTGCTTCCTGTGTATCTCCACTAGTCAGGCATCATATATCGAATATATTGAAGGAGATATAAGAATATCACCGAGTAATAATGTTTTTGATAAATCGGCACCGCGGGATTTAACTTTTGTTGTGCATCATCCGGAAACCATGCTGGAGTCCATTACCCATGACGGACAAAATATTGTTTACAGCATCTATGTGTTTGACGGGCTGAGGACAGACGGACAGGATTTACTTCTGCCATATACATCAAAAATTGATATCGCAGAGGATTTCCTGGAGAGTTTGGGATTAGGTGAGCATTCATTTCAATTCAACTTTGCAGACGGAACGGTACGGGATTTTACCCTTCTGGTAGTGGATGATGCAACAAAAGGTGAGTTTGATCTGGAAATCATCAGTTTTAATGTTGAACATGGAACTTCTGTCTTTATCAGAATCGGGGAAACACATATTCTTGTGGATACCGGCCCTAATTATATGACCAAAGAACATGTTGTACATTATTTGAAAGAGATGGGTGTGGAGACAATAGATTATGTATTTCTCACACACTGGCATTGGGACCATGTTTCAGGACTGGCCAGCATTGATCGGAATCTGGATATCGATAATTTCACGAGTGAGGCCCGTGATTGGATGGATCCCGACAACAAAATAGATGGCTTTGAGGTTGGAGAAATCTGGTACAACCTCACCGATGGGGAAACGACAGGATTCGATGAGGTCGCTGGAGAGCTTGCCAGCGGACAGACCCATACAGACATCTTTAAGGTTGGTAATGAATTTGAAATCGCCGGAGCCGATTTTTTAGTTTTAAATGCGGCAAGATTTGATGCGGATCAATATCCTTACTATAAAAATCAGCATTTCGGAGGATACGATAACCGAAACAACAGGTCACTCTCATTCAGACTGGAGTATAACGATTATGTCTACACCCATGGCGGTGATATATATCAACACGCCCAACAAGCCATCCTGAATACCTTTGCTGCGGAAATGGTGAAGGCGCACTTGTACCATGGGAATCATCATTTTCATGGAGGTTTTTCCACAGAATACCTGAAAAAAACTGATCCCTATCTTTTTTTCACATCGGCACAGCAAGCTGCATACAACAGGACGGCCTACACAGACGGGGTTATGGGGGATGTCGTACCCTATCTTGAAGCACATAGTGAGCGTTTTATTGAAAACCTCTTCTCCTTTGAAGTTGGTCACGTCATTCTCGAAGCCAACAGCTCTGACTACTGGAGGTATAAGACACATTATATAAGCCGCGTGAGCACAAAAAGCCCGCTCCGACTGGAGATCTATGAGCCGGAAGATGAAACAAAGTTTGACCACAATGAAGATATAAACATCAAGGTAGATGTGACCGATCCTGCAAACAGCCTGGATAGACTTCAATTCTATGCATCGAGGGAACTGTTGACAGAAATCAGTGAACCGCCATACGAATACACCTGGAAGCAACCGCCTGAAGGCAGATATTTGTTACGGGTGGATGGTATAGATGCTGGTGATAATATCATTGCATCCACTGATATTGTCGAGATTACGGTTGGGGATGTAACACTGCCCGACACACTGGTACATCACTGGGCATTCGATGAGCAAAGCGGGAATATCGCCTACAATTCCGTTAATCTTAATGACGGAATCGTACACGGAGCAACATGGACAGACGGCAAATACGGAAATGCGCTGGAGTTCAACGGTATCTCCGACTATGTCGAAATACCGCATCACTCTTCCCTTAATTTTGAGAAAGACGTAACTATAGCCGCCTGGATTTATCTGAATGATGCATCGGGGGGGCAGAACGTACTCCAGAAGGGAAGAAATTACGCCTTGTTTGAGCTCAGAGAAGGCAATAATTACCCCGCTAATGTTTTCCATGATGGCAATGAATGGCGTATTTTTAACTACACCATAGAAAAAGAATATTTTGAGGATGCATGGCATCACGTAGCATTTACCTATGATGGCAATGTTGTTGCCAATTATATTAACGCAGAACTGGATCATTCCTTTAATATTTCAGGAAGTATGTCAATCAATACGGAAAACCTCGGTATCGGTGTAAACTCCCCATATAATGACAGCTATTTCAATGGGAGAATTGATGAGGTTGTCATATTTAATATTGCATTGGAACCGTCACAAATTGA
>PWXV01000115.1 GCA_003568415.1 Ignavibacteriales bacterium | reverse complement strand
AGGGTTCCTTAATTACCCTGTCCTATAAAGCGGGATTGGAGGATTTCAAGCCGGAGCGGATCGATGATATCCCGTTTGAGTCGGAACACAAATATATGGCAACCCTCAATGAAATCGACGGAAAACGGTTTGTATTCTTAAAGGGCGCTCCCGAAACGGTTCTGGAAAAGTGCAGTAAACAGGCATCCGCTGATGGCGATAAGGATCTCGACGAGGATTTCTGGAAGGAACAAATGGACAACATCGCGGAACGTGGACAACGAATCATAGCCGCTGCCTATCGCGAAGAAAGCGACTCAACAGATTCTATAGATCACGACGATGTTGAAAAAGATATGGTGTTTTTAGGATGTATCGGCATCATTGATCCGCCGCGTGACGAGGTGTTTGATGCGATTGAAGAGTGCAAAGAAGCCGGCATCCGTGTGATAATGATAACCGGTGATCATGTAATTACCGCACAAGCTATCGCAGAGAAGCTCGGAATCGACGATGGCAAAAAAGCGATTACCGGTGCCGAACTTGAAGATATGAATGATGATGAACTGTCCGATGCTGCGATGGAATATAATGTTTTTGCCCGAACGAGTCCCGAACACAAGTTGAGACTTGTAAAAGCGCTCCAGAAACACAATAAGTTGTGTGCGATGACCGGCGATGGAGTGAACGATGCTCCTGCACTAAAGCGGGCGAATATCGGTATAGCGATGGGAATCAAGGGCACGGAGGTTTCGAAGGATGCCTCGGAGATGGTGTTGGCAGATGATAACTTTGCCTCGATCGTCAATGCTGTTGAAGAAGGACGTACAGTTTATGATAATATTCGAAAAACGATACTCTTCATTCTTCCGACCAACGGTGCTGAAGCGCTTGTACTCGTCGCGGCAATCATTATGGGAATCACCATGCCGATAACACCGGCACAAATACTCTGGGTTAATATGGTTACCGCGGTCACGCTTGCGCTTTCACTTGCCTTTGAGCCGATGGAACAGCGGGTTATGAAATTACCGCCGCGTGATCCTGACGAGCCGTTACTCGGAAAATATTTCTTATGGCGAATAGTTTATGTGTCGATCCTGATTGGCGGGTTCACATTATTCCTGTATCGAATGATGCGTACCGGTGACGTGGATCTCGACACTGCACGAACTATTGCAGTCAATACGATCGTTGCCGGTCAGGTTTTTTATCTTCTTAATTGCCGGAAGTTTCACGAGACCATTTTTACCCGTGAATTCTTCGGTAATATGTATGTATTTATAGCGATCGGTGTGTTGATCGTATTTCAGTTGATCTTTACCTATGCACCGTTTATGAATACATTATTCGGAACCGCACCGGTTGATGGTATGAAGTGGCTCTATGTGGGCGCAGCGGGTTTGATCGTGCTCATTGTTGTCGAATTGGAAAAAGTAATAGCGAGGAATCTGTCTTCTAAAAATAAGAATTCTTAGTTGCTTGAGATTTTACCACTTTTTCCGCTGGTATATAAAATAATAAGCAATAGCTATCAGTAATCCGCCGCCGATGATATTACCGAAGGCAACTACTAGTAAATTAATTACTGTTTTTGAAATGGTAATGCTGGCTGCAATATCGATATTTCCCATATCCGGGGAAATGATGAGTGCAGTAACAAGGGGAAATAAATTCCCGGTAAAATGCTGAAATCCGATTGCCGGAACGGCCGATAGTGGAAGAATTAAACCAAGCACCTTATCGGTGACCGATCTGCCTGCCAGCGAAATCCATGCGCCGGAACAAATCAGGAAATTTCCGAATACTCCCCGAAAGAATATTTCGGTAGGAGTTAAAGATAGATTATACGAACTTGTTTGAACTAATCGTTCGGCTAATACACCATCGAAGGCATAAATATTTCCGGACAGTACAAACATTATAACTACAATTAAAGCACCAACCAGATTTGCGAATAATACGAGTATCCAGTTACGTGTCAATTCCCATGATGAAATCTTTTTGGAGGCAAGACCCATCATTGCCAGAATATTTGTGGTAAATATTTCGGCGCCGGCTATAAATGCGATTATATACCCCATTGCATAAAAAAGAGGAGCTGCAATATTTGCAGCACCATTGCTCGCAGCCGGATTTGCCAATGTCACAAAATGATAAATGACACCAAATGATATGAAACTTCCCCCGAGTATACCTAACATTATAGTAACTAATGGAGGGAATCTGACTTTCTTTATCCCCACCTGTTCCACCCGTTTGGCTACCTCTTCGGGTGAATACGCATCAAAGTCCAGGATCGGTAGTTTGCGGGACTTTTGGATGTTTTTAGTATTCTTTTTCATTTTATATTTCCAGAATTTTTTATAATATCAAATATTTATAAGGTAAAATCAATATTTTTTAAACACAAAGTCTTCACCGAATGAAATAGCATTGTATTGTGGAAAACACCAAACTATATTATTTGCCCCGTAACGAGTTGCTGGAAAGGGTACCAGGAATGTTTGAGATTATATGAAAACCTTGAGCACATATAAAACTCTTCAGCAGCTTCGTCAATAGCACAGGGTAAATCCCTTTGTTTAAAAATATCAATGAGCCGTCCTGATAGCTATCGGTAAAACCCTGAGGGGTGCTATTAAATACACAATGTTAGCGGAATGGCTACGCTGCTTTTTCGGTGAATCCCTGGCTGAGAGAAAGAGTAAAAGGGTATACTATATTGCTTTTTCATAAATACTTTTCTAAATTCTCTTGCGATTTATAACGTATAACGACATTTTTTTTCAGTCGGAGGTCTTCTATGCTTCATAGCGTGGTTATGTTAGCGCCGGAACATCAGCTCCACCGGCCGGACAGCGACGGAGTTCTGATCTGCCTCTGACGGAAATAATCAAAAAAAGGAGTGAATTATGAGTAAAAAAGAAGCATACATCGAAAAGCTCGAAAGTCAATTAAAGGAATGGTCTGCGAGAATCGACGAGTTTGAGGCAAAAGCCGACAAGGCGGAAGCAGATACCAAAATAAAATATCAAGAAGAGATAGAGAAACTAAAGCAGAAGCGAGAAGAAGCGGACCGCAAAATAAACGAATTAAAAGAAGCCTCTGAAGATGCCTGGGAGGAACTGAAAGAAGGCGCAGAGAATGTGTTAAATGAATTCAGAAGTACATTTGATAACATAGTTTCGAAATTTAAATAATCTTGGAGAATAACTTGCCCGGCATGTTTAGTTTGTATGATTTCGGACTGATTCTTACCGGACACGCCGGGTAAGTATACGTTTATTATGACACGAAAAATACTACCCGGTCAACCATACCCTCTCGGTGCAACGTGGGATGGTAATGGCGTTAATTTTGCATTGTAGTCGGAGAATGCGACAAAAGTAGAACTCTGTCTCTTCGACGATAAAAATGCAAAGGAAGAAAATGAGAATATTCCACTGAAAGAAGTAACCGCGCATGTCTGGCATGCGTATTTACCCGGTCTTCAACCCGGTCAGTTGTATGGATACCGCGTGCACGGTCCCTATGAGCCGGAAAAAGGAATGCGCTTTAACCATCACAAACTGCTTATCGATCCGTACGCAAAAGCGATCGCCGGTGAGGTAGATTGGAAAGCACACGTTTTCGGTTACCAATTTGATAATGAGCAGAAAGATCTGTCATTCGACGAACAGGATAGTGTTGCCGGTATGCCGAAATGCGTTGTCATCGATCCGTCATTTGACTGGAAAAATGACCGGCATCCGAAAACACCATGGCACAAAACGGTTATTTATGAGGTACATGTTAAGGGAGCTACAAAGCAGCACCCGGAGATACCGGAAGAGTTACGTGGAACATATGCCGGCTTTGCATCTGAACCCTTTATCAATCATCTCAAAGAACTTGGCGTTACCGCGGTTGAGTTGCTTCCAGTGCATGATTTTCTCAACGATAAACACCTCGTCGATAAAGGATTAAGCAATTACTGGGGATATAACACAACAAATTTCTTTTCACCAACAGCACGGTATTCGAGTTCCGGTGATATGGGTGAGCAGGTGCGGGAATTTAAGGAGATGGTAAAGAAGTTGCACAGTCACGGTATTGAAGTGATACTTGATGTTGTGTATAACCATACTTCCGAAGGGAATGAAATGGGGCCAACCCTGAGCTTCCGCGGTATCGACAACACAGTCTATTATCATCTCATGAAAGAGGATCCGCGTTATTACATAGATTACACAGGCACCGGAAACAGTCTGAACGTTAACCACCCGCAGGTATTGCAGCTTATCATGGACAGTCTGCGCTACTGGGTAAATGAAATGCACGTCGACGGGTTCCGGTTTGATCTTGCCGCAGCTCTTGCCCGTGAACTCCACGAAGTCGATAAGCTGGCAGCATTTTTCGATATTGTTCATCAGGATCCCGTTATATCGCAGGTGAAGCTTATTGCAGAGCCGTGGGATGTTGGCGAAGGTGGATATCAGGTGGGCAATTTCCCGGTCCTGTGGACTGAATGGAACGGCAAGTACCGCGATACGATACGGCGCGCGATAAAAGGAGATGAGAATCAGGCGGCAAAGTTCGCCTACAGAATAACCGGCAGCAGCGATCTGTATCAGAATGACGGCAGGCGTCCGTTCGCAAGTATAAATTTCGTTACTGCGCATGATGGATTTACATTGCAGGATCTGGTCAGCTATAATGAAAAGCACAACGAGGCAAATGGTGAGGATAACAAAGATGGATCCGACAATAATATGTCGTGGAATTGCGGTATCGAAGGTCCCACCGACGATGAACAAATCATAAACCTTCGCGAACAGCAAAAACGTAATTTCATTACAACATTATTTTTATCGCAGGGAGTACCGATGCTGCTCGGCGGCGATGAGCTGAGCCGCACGCAGCAGGGAAATAATAACGGGTACTGCCAGGATAACGAGATAAGCTGGTTCGACTGGGAACTGGACGACCGGAAGAAGGAATTTCTCGATTTCACGAAAAAAGTAATTCACTTTATGCATGATCACGCGGCTTTCCGGCGAAGAAAATTTTTAAAGGGTGAGAAGATAAACGAATCGGAGACAAAGGATATACAGTGGCTTCGTCCGGATGGGAATGAAATTACCGAGGAAGAATGGCAGGCACCCGATACCAAGACACTGGGATTTATTTTAAGCGGTGATGCGCTGGATGAATACAATGTAAAGGGTGAGCTGCGGGTTGATGATACGTTTGTTGTGTGGATGAATTTCCAGCATGAAGATGTGGAGTGTACACTTCCTTCAATAGGTAATGGAACGAGCTGGAAGAAAGTAATTTCGACTGCCGCAGAGCAGGGAAAAGATGACAATAACACTTACTCAGGCGATGAACAATTTAATCTGGGAGCAAGGTCGATAGCGGTGTTGGTAAGAAAATAAATTTATCGTACCTTACTATCCTATGGGCCAAACGATTGTCTTTATTACCCTTGGTATTGCCTTAATTCTCTTTGCATGGGGAAAAGTTCGTCATGACCTTGTGGCATTGATCGCATTATTCTTATTGGTTCTCGCCGGTATAGTTCCGAAAGATCACGCATTCACAGGCTTTGCACACCCCGCCGTAATTACCGTTGCCGCGGTTCTTATCATCAGTCGTGCACTAATGAACTCAGGTTTGATTGATGTTATTGCCTCGTTGGTGTTGAAAGTCGGTAAAAAATTAATCGTTCAGATATTTGCACTAACGGTCGTAGTCGCGGTTGCGTCTGCATTTATGAACAACGTCGGCGCGCTTGCCATTCTCATGCCGGTTGCCCTGTATATTGCCCGGAAAAGCGGAAATCCACCATCATATATTTTAATGCCAATTGCTTTTGGTTCGCTTCTCGGCGGTATGACAACGTTGATCGGCACACCTCCGAACATCATCATTGCTACGTTTCGCGGTGATGAGTTGGGTACTGCATTCGGTATGTTTGATTTCAGTCCGGTGGGGATAGGCGTTGCAATAGTCGGTATTGCGTTTATATCGTTGATCGGCTGGCGGTTTCTCCCTAAACGACAGGGAGAAACATCCCCTGAAGATCTCTTTCAAATCGAGGATTATATTACCGAAGTACGTGTTACCAAAGATTCAAAGTTAAAAGGCGAAGCGGTAAAGGAGATTCAAAAACTGACCGATGCCGATATCAGAATTCTCGGGTTGATACGGAATAAGCGACGTATCCATGCTCCCGATCCTGAGGAGTTGTTAAAAACAAATGATATACTCATTCTTGAATCCGACTCCGATGACCTGAAAGTCTTTGTGAATAACAGCGGTGTAAAACTTGTCGGCGGGAAACAGTTTCGAAAAGATGCGATCGGGTCGAAGGATATTGCCATAAACGAAGCGGTTATCACCCCGAACTCTCCTCTCATCGGAAATACCGCAGCAAGTATATCGATGCGTACAAAATACGGTCTGAATCTTCTTGCAGTAGCACGTCAGGAAAAGAAGATGCGTCAACGTATCGATAATATTAAGTTCAAGGCCGGCGATGTTTTATTGCTGCAGGGGAGAGTGAATAATATCAATGATGCTATTACCGCGATGGGTTGTCTTCCTCTGGCTGAACGGGGATTAAAAATAGGTCAGCCGCGACAGATCATCCTTGCACTCGGAATATTCGGTGCCGGCATTGTTTCAGTGGTAACCGGAATGTTACCCGTGCAAATTGCATTTTCTATAGCTGCCCTGCTTCTTGTTCTTGCAAGTGTTATATCGGTTCGTGAGATATATACGAGCGTGGATTGGCCGGTTATTATTCTGCTCGGTGCGATGATACCGGT
>PWXV01000072.1 GCA_003568415.1 Ignavibacteriales bacterium | reverse complement strand
GTTGCAACCCGATTATTATGATGCAACTGCAGGGTGGAAAGTGTTTTGCCAAGAAGCACTAATCTGCTTGCAGGACCGCGTTCGTACACTTCACGATATATAGCAGAAGGGTCAACATTGTACTTAAGCAGCTCCGCAGTCATAAGGTGGGTCCTGCGGTTGGTTTTCGGGAATCGATATGAACCGGTGTCGGTCATTATTGCAGTATAAAGGGCAACGGCAATTGTATCGGTAAGTTTATTTTCCATTGCTTCGACGAGCATATCATAAACTATTTCACCGGTCGCTGCTGCATCTTCATCGACAATATAATGATCTGCAAACTCATCCTTATCAAGATGGTGATCGATAACAATTTTTTTTGCAGAAGAATTTCGTACCAGCTCTTCCATGTCACCGAGGCGTGAGGGAATATTTGTGTCTAAAACAACGAGACAATCCGAGTTTGCTATAACAGATGCATGGGTGTCTTTGTCGAATACTTCAATTTTTTCATCGTCAGGATCGAGAAATTTATAATGTCGGGGAGTAGGGCTGAAATTAATACATCGCACAGATTTTCCTTTTGTGAGGAGATACTCGCGCAATGCCAACTGTGATCCCAGTCCATCACCGTCGGGATTCAGGTGAGTTGTTAATACATAGGATGAATAATTTGAGAACAGCGGTAAAAATCTACCGATATTCATAGTCCACTCCGGTTTAGTACATAAAGAAACTGCTTCCCCTGTGTGAAGAAGCAGTTCAAAAAGAGTTTATATTCACGTAATCGTTACAGTATCTTATTCTACTACCCAGGTTTCTCCTTTATTGAAGAGCTCATCCAGGTCGCCATCACTTCGTTTTTCACGTGCTTTGTTTACCTGATTTTGCATTTCGGAATCGTAGGTAGTTTTTTGTGTTTTACGAAATACACCTATAGGTGTCGGGAGTTCCGGATCATATGTCATACGCGATAAGATATATGCCAGAACATCATTATCGGCATTTTCATCATGTACAAAGAGATCATCTTTCGAGTATTCGCCATTGTCAATGCTGACAATTTTCGGGGTAAATCCGTCAAGCCTGACTCCTTTATCCTGGTTGGCACCGAATACTAACGGTTTCCCATGTTCGAGAGCAACTACATTATCCTCTTTCTGACCTTTTTCTGTCAAATGGAAAAATGCTCCGTCATTAAATACATTACAGTTTTGGTAAACCTCGATGAATGCCGTACCGGTATGTTCGCCAGCTGCTTTGATTATTGATTGTAAATGTTTGGGATCGCGGTCTAGGGTCCGTGCTACGAATGTGCATTCTGCACCGAGAGCAAGGGCAACCGGGTTGAATGGGTGATCGACCGATCCATGCGGCGATGATTTTGTTATCTTACCGAATTCTGATGTGGGGGAGTATTGGCCTTTGGTTAACCCGTAAATTTGATTATTAAACAAAACGATCTTGAGATCGATGTTTCTTCTGCACGCGTGGATAAAATGATTACCGCCAATACTGAGCAAATCACCATCACCGGTAGCAACCCAAACGGATAAATCCGGGCGGGCCATTTTTAAACCGCTGGCGATTGCCGGTGCCCGGCCGTGAATACCGTGTAAACCATAGGTATCCATATAGTATGGAAACCGTGATGAACATCCGATACCCGATACCCATACTATATCTTTTTTATTAACACCTATATCGGGAAATACCCGTTGTGTCTGTGCCAGGATGGAGTAATCGCCGCATCCCGGACACCACCGGACATCCTGATCGGATTGAAAATCTTTTGCGGTATACTTCTTTTGTTCTTTTACTGCTGTATCAGCCATGATTATCCTCGTAATAATTCATCAATCTTGTTTTCAAGTTCTTCGGCTTTGAAGGGGAGACCCTGTACCTTGTTATAACTGATTGCCGGAACCAGGTATTTAGATCTGAGGATCGTTGAAAGTTGTCCCATATTTAATTCGGGAACAAGTACCTTTTTAAAATTATACAGTATCTCACCAAGATTCTTGGGAAAAGGATTTAGATGACGCAGGTGAATTTGCGAAACCGATTTCCCTTTTGCCCGGGAACGTTCGACGGCTGAGGTAATAGAGCCATAGGTGCTTCCCCAGCCAACGATAAGCAAATCACCCTCGCGTTCACCTGATATTTCGACATCCGGTATGTCATCGGCGATTCTTTCTATTTTCTCTGCCCGGTAGTTGACCATCTTTTGATGATTCTCCGGTTCATAGTTGACGTTGCCGGTCAGATCTTGTTTTTCCAATCCACCGATACGGTGTTCGAGTCCCGGTGTCCCGGGTATTGCCCACGGACGGGCAAGTGTTTTTTCATCCCGTGAGTAGGGCATAAAGTTTTCAGGATCAGTATGAAACTTGACGGGGATTGTATCAAGATCCTTTGCCTTCGGTATGCGCCAGGGTTCAGATCCATTCGCAATATAACCATCGGAGAGGAGAATGACAGGTGTCATATATTTTATTGCAATTCGCGAAGCTTCATAAGCTATATTAAAACAGTCACTCGGCGTTGCTGCTGCAAGGACACATACCGGTGCTTCTGAGTTTCTTCCAAATATTGCCTGAAACAGATCGGCTTGCTCTGTTTTTGTGGGCAGCCCGGTACTCGGTCCTCCACGTTGAATATCGGCTATGACAAGAGGCAGTTCCATCATAACGGCTAACCCGATAGCTTCCATTTTTAATGCCATTCCCGGACCACTGGTTGCCGTAATGCCCAATGAACCACCGTATGATGCGCCTATAGCGGCAGTGATAGCTGCGATTTCGTCTTCCGCCTGAAATGTTTTAACATTGAAATTTTTATATTGCGAAAGCTCGTGTAATACATCACTTGCCGGCGTGATCGGGTAAGCACCGAGATATAATTCAAGTTCGGATTTCTTTGCTGCTGTTATAAATCCGAGTGCGAGAGCAGCGTTACCGGTTATGTTCCGGTATGTACCCGGTTCCAGTTTAGCCGGTTTAACCTCATACCGTGTTGTAAATATCTCAGTGATATCGCCATAATGTAATCCCGCTTTGAGTGCACGAGTATTTGCCTCGATCAACTCAGGTTTTGATTTGAATTTATCCTTGATCCAATTGATAGTCGGTTCAACAGGACGGTCATACATCCAGTACATCAATCCAAGAGCAAAAAAGTTTTTACAGCGTTCGACTACTTTCGATCCCAGATTCAAGTCTTCAAGAGCGTTGGCGGTGAGCTTGCTGACATCGACCCGATAAACCTGATAATTGCTGAGAGATCCATCTTCGAGCGGATTTTTTTCATAACCGGCGAGTTTGAGATTTTTTGGGGTAAAACCTTGATTATTTGCAATAATAATCCCACCATCACGAAGATGTTTTAGGTTAACACGCAGAGCGGCAGGGTTCATTGCTACAAGAACATCACTTCTGTCGCCAGGCGTGTGAATTTTTCTGCTTCCGAAATGGATCTGGAAACCGCTTACGCCGTATGTTGTTCCGGCCGGTGCGCGAATCTCAGCGGGGAAATCCGGAAATGTATTAAGATCGTTTCCTGCAATTGCAGAGGATGTCGTAAATTGAGTGCCTGTAAGCTGCATACCATCGCCGGAATCACCTGCGAAATGAATTACAACTTCGTCGAGTGTTTCGGTTTTCTTTTGCTTGGTTGATTTATTATTTTCCATTGCGTGCAATGATTATTGTTTGACAAAATTTGCTTATCTATCGTTTCAACAACACATTAACAATAAAAGTTCGAAACTATTCCCGAACTGTCCATACCTTAACTTTTGCCTCGACATCTTTATGAAGTTTTATTTCAACAGTATATATGCCGAGTGCTTTAATTGGCTCAGGGATGGTTATCGTTTTACGATCGATCTCGAAGCCCTTTTCTTTCAGAGCATCAGCGATCATTTGTGTTGTAACCGAACCGAATAACTTGCCGTCTTCACCAACTTTCATCTGAATTGTAAGAGATATTTTCTCTAATTCTTCGCGTGTTTTCTCGGCAAGAATTTTTTCTTTCTCAATTTTGCGTTCGAGCTGTTTTTTCTGAGCTTCAAGCTGGTTAAGGTTTTTTGTATTAGCCTCGAACGCCAATTTTCTCGGGATGAGAAAATTGCGTGCATATCCATCTTTTACCTCGACAACTTCGCCGATTTCGCCGAGGTTGTCGAGGTTCTCTCGTAATATCACTTTCATATGATTATCACTCCATATAAGTAAAACGTTAGATTATCGAATTGCATCAGATACAAACGGTAGCAGCGCAAGATGCCGTGCTCGTTTTATCGCAGCGACTAATTCGCGTTGATGCCGGGCACATGTACCCGTAACCCGTTTGGGTATGATCTTGCCTTCTTCCGTTATGAATCGCTGTAGTTTTTTCTCGTCTTTGTAGTCAATGTAGATCTCTTTGTTGTCACAGAATCTACACGACCGACGGCGTTTCACATTCTGTTGTTGCGGACGTCGTCTTTGTTGTTGTTGTGCTCTCATAGTGCGTTACCTTTAAGTGAAATGTTAATTACGATTAAGTATCTGAAGAATCGCGCCGTCGAAGCTCGGATTCTTCATTTGAAATAAATTGATTATAGTGGTCGTCCTCAAATGATAATGGTTTTTCCTCTTCATTATTCGTAGACCGAATACCATCTACCGGTGGATTTCTTTCAGCACTCTTTTCTTCCTTTTCGGTGCTTTCTATATCCTTAATAATCAGCTGCTTAGAGGCCGTTTTATCCAGAAACTGAATACGTCGTGCTTTGATTTCAACAACGTAATGTGAGGTTCCTTGTTTCGTCTTCCATTTACGGCTTTGCAATTCTCCCTCCACCAGCACACCGTATCCTTTTTTCAACCTTTGATCGCAGCTGTCTGCAAGTTTATTGCGGGCAACGACATTTACAAAACAGACGTCCTCTTTCCACATATTTTGTTTGTCCTTGTAGCGTCTATTCGAAGCAATGGTAAAGTGAATAAGTGAATTACCATGCTGATTTGTTTTGTAAACCGGATCCCGCGTAAGATTACCTGCAAGAATCACGTTGTTTATCTCAGGCATTCGTAAGTCAGCCATAGTACACCTCCCGTTATTGTTTGTTTATATGAACGGATCGGCAGTCAGGCGCTGACATAAATGAAACTCCCTCAGGGTCTATCGGGTTTTTCGTCCGGAGATGATGGTTCCACCTCATCATCTTCCGGTTCTGAGATATCAAAATCTTCTACATCATCTTCTAATACATCTTCTTCGACTTCTGTGTCGATTTCAGCGAGTTCTTCGGGTTCGCGCGGCTTGAGCTTTTGCTGTTCTTTTGCTTCAAGCATTTTGGCATCGAGCCGAATTGTGAGATACCGCATTACATTATCATCATACTCAAAATTCCGTTCGAGATCGGTGATGATGTTATTCTCGGTCTCGAATTCAAAATGAGCATAGTATCCGTTATTTCGTTTATGTATCGGATACGAAAGCCGTTTACGACCCCACCGCTCCGTTGATTTAACGGAGCCGCCAAGTTTGGTGACCGTTTCCTCGATGTTTTTTATAATACCTTCGATCTGGTGTTCTTCGAGGGTCGGATTTATGATCACCGTTGATTCATACATTTTTTTATTAGGTTCCACTGCTATGCTATCACCTCCGTAATATATATTATTCAAACAAATTCGTTATAATAATGGTGCAATGACGAGCGAAACAACCGCCATTAGCTTAATTAAAATGTTCATCGATGGACCCGATGTATCCTTAAAAGGATCGCCGACCGTGTCGCCGACAACCGCGGCCTTATGTACATCGGAACCTTTACCGCCGAGATTCCCTGCTTCGATATATTTTTTAGCATTATCCCAGGCACCACCGGAATTCGCCATTAATAATGCGAGTAAAACACCGGTCAGTGTAGCACCACCGAGCATACCGCCAAGCGCCTCGGGTCCGAGTGTAAAGCCGACAATTACCGGAGCAAGCACTGCAACGAGACCGGGGAGGACCATTTCCTTCAATGCTGCGGTTGCACTGATATCAACACAGCGGGCGGTATCCGGTTTTGCTTTTCCTTCCATAAGTCCGGGAATCTCCTTAAACTGCCGGCGAATTTCCTCGATCATCTTAAATGCCGCTTTACCGACCGATGTCATCGTCAGCGATGCTACGGCAAATGGTATGATACCCCCGATAAACAATCCGATAACCACTGTCGGTGAGATGAGGTTTATCACCATTTCTCCTTCGGCTGAGCCGACTGCTGTTGTATAGGCGGCGAATAATGCAAGGGCCGTTAATGCTGCAGACCCGATCGCAAAACCTTTTCCGATGGCTGCGGTGGTGTTGCCGAGCGCATCTAAACGGTCGGTTATCGAGCGTACTTCAGGGCCAAGCTCCGCCATTTCCGAGATACCTCCTGCATTATCAGCAACCGGCCCGTATGCATCGACTGACATCGTAATTCCTACCGTTGCAAGCATTCCGACTGCCGCGATCGCAATTCCATAGAGAAATGCAACCTCGTATGCAATAAATATGGCGCCACATATCAGGAGTAATGGAATAACAACACTCTCCAGACCTATAGCAAATCCGCTGATTATGTTTGTTGCCACACCGGTTTTACTCGCATTGGCAATCGTGCGGATCGGTTTCCCGGCAGTATAATACTCGGTTGATAAACCGATAAATGTTCCTGTCAGTGCACCGGCGAGAATTGCCCAGAATATATTACTTGACATATCAAGTGCAGTCACAACGATATATGCTATAACCAAAAACAGTATGTTGCTGACGAATGCCGAGTAACGGAGGACTGCT
>PWXV01000175.1 GCA_003568415.1 Ignavibacteriales bacterium | reverse complement strand
CTATGGAAGAGACTACCGTCTTAATTTACCTATGAAACGCTGAAAAAATAATTTGACAAAACATTTTTTAATTTCTATATTCTGGTATATGAAACGATGTTTCATATATGAAACACACTCAAGCTGATTATTGCACGGATTAGTATGTGATTGCAAAATAGTTTTGTTCGGAAAACCTGGTATTGACCACAATTCTTGTTAAATCATCGAACGGAGCGACTTAAAACAATCTTGGCAATATCCGGGCTATTCCAACCGTGCTGTAGAGGGTAGGATTAAAACTATTAAATTGTTACACCAACACATTGAAGGTGCGTATAATATGATTACCCTCACTAGTACTTCCCTCAACCTGCTTACCCGACCCACAGGTTGTTATCCTTTTGTATATCTTTGCAACTTAACTACAGAATATAACATTCCGAATAATGAACTATATTACTATAACTATAAGCCCGCGAACTACGAAGTGGTGAAAGGAGGTGAAAGATTTAATAATGTTTGTTAGCAGGTAAAAAAGGTTATTTAACTAAATTACTTTGCTGTTTTTTTCTAAGTAACAGAAGTTACACTATTAGCATCTCTTTAATACCAACTTGAAAGGAGCCACTCAATGAGTAACAAACGTCATATTGAGCAGCCCAGATACACCATCCTTCTTCTTGTTTTATTTTTTATTTTTTGTATAAGCGGAAACATGTACGCACAGATCGGGAAGATTGATGGCAACATTGTTGATTCTGAAACCGGTGAACCAGTAGTTGGTGCAAGCGTCGTTGTGGTTGGAACAACTATGGGTGCTGCGGCAGGCGGAGATGGATATTTTTCAATAATTAACATTCGGCCTGGCGAATATGAGCTGCGGATAACAGCTGTCGGGTATACCGCGAAAACATATGAAGAGGTTCGAGTTGTTACCGGTCGGACAACAGATCTGGGTACTATTGAACTTACATCTGAAGCTATCGGACTTGAGGAAATTACGGTTATTGCCGAACGGCCTGTCGTTGATCGGACACAAACGTCAACCAGAACAACCATTACCTCGGATGAAATTAGGTCATTACCAGTCCTCGATGTATCACAATTGGTTGGAAATACTGCAAGCAGTTTTGATGGGTTTGTGCGCGGTGGTCGGTTGTATGAAACCAGAACTATTGTAGATGGTATTGATATAAGTGATGGATTTTATGCATCATACCTGGACCAGGAGGGATTGGATCATGGGTATGCATTTTCTCACCGTGGTGATGAACGAGAACCGACGTCTCTCGGTGTGAACGTAAATGCGATAGAGGAACTGTCGGTTAATACAGGTGCAACTGATGCAGAACTATCATCAGCAACGGCTGGTGTCGTATCAATGTCCCTTCGTGAAGGTCGGGGTGATTTATTTGGATCACTTACTATCCAACGCATGCCATCGGGATATAGTCATTTTGGACCTGATATTTATCACGATCAAGATCGCTATATCTCAGAGCGACAGGCAAAAATAGATGCGGAAGCACCAGAGTCGAAGCTATACACCTGGACACCGGATAAGTATTCCTATGGTAAAAAACCAGATACGGATGTTAGCTTTACACTTGGTGGAAGTTTGATGAGTAACTTACATATGTTTTCTTCCGGTCGCTATTACGAATCCTACGGCCGGTTTCCCGGTGAATTTCGTCGTAGAGTTAATCTTACAGCGCGGCCGACAATTGATATTGGAACAGATATGAAGATTACTGTTCTCGGTATGTTAGAAGATCGGGGACAGATCTTTGGATGGAAAAACCGTCGTTATGCCGATGTCTGGCGATTTTTCCTCGAGGGTGTTCCGGTAAATGATGGGTTCACTTCTGTAGCCAGCGCTAAATTCCAACACGTAATATCGCCTCAAACTTTTTATGAGATACAGATTAGCCATAATCATCAAAGCACAAGACAGGGATATGTCGATCAAAATGGAGATGGTCAAATCCGTTGGGGTGAATGGGATGGAGATTTCATTCGATTTGACAGCAATGAAGAAGTTCAGAAATATATTTCAAGTATTACTGACGACCCGGGCCGAGAGAAATTCTTCTCATATGGGTATACCGATGATTTTTCCCGAGTTGGCTTTGCTAATCCTGGATATGGTGGTGAGTATCGACTTGCGAGACCTATTCCCTACTTTGAAGATGTACAAACAGGCAGGTTACAGTTTCGCGGTGATATAACTAGTCAGATTACAAGGAATCATCAAATCCGAGCTGGCCTACAGGTCGATTTGACAGATGTAGATTTTCATAGAATTACAGGCAGTGAGGCTGGTGTAATCACACCGGGAAATGAAGATATAAAGCCATTTATTTTATCTGAATGGAACCGAAAACCAAAGGAATATTCCGTATATCTGCAGGATAGAATGGAATATGCGGATCTCGTTATAAATGTTGGATTACGTGTTGAAGGATATGATAAAGATGCAGCCGATTTTGAAGATTATTTCCATCCTTATGAAGTAGTCCAGGATGACGACGGTTTTATTAGACACGTTGCACGTCGAGGTGATAAACTTCCAGTCAAATGGTATTTATCCCCCCGGTTGGGCATCTCCCATCCAATCAGTGAGCGGGCTGCGATGTACTTTTCTTTTGCACAAACTACACAACTTCAACCATATTCAGGACTCTATACCTTCTATGATGGGTATAACGCTAACACAAGATGGCATACAGTATCACACGTTGGTATGGATCCGATACGATCTATCAACTATGAATTGGGAATGCAGGTCGAGATCACGCATGGTTTAGGCCTCGATATTAATGCATATTACAGGGATATCTCAAATTATGGAACCCGGAATCTAAATATCGAAGCAGCTGAAGGACCTATACCGACTGGATATAGTATACGAACAAGTTGGGGATATGCAGATGCCCGAGGAATAGAATTTACTCTTACCCAAAGACCACATCGAATTGCGTCATGGTTGAATCTCAGTGGGCGTGTCACTTACACATACAGTTATATTAAGGAAGCACGGTATGCAGGTGGAAACCGTACATCATTTAATCCCGCAATTGATGAGACTTTACCGTTCGATGAGTTAAAACGATGGAATACTTATGAGCAAAACGTCATTGCACAAAATTCAGTGCTGGATGGTGCTTACGACAGACCACACCGGGTTACCGTTTCTGCTATCCTCGGTTTCCCGGCAGACTTTCAGATTGCTGTATTTGGTCGAGCCGCCAGTGGTTTTTACTATCCTCTGACATTGGAGGATCCACGGGCGAGGGCACTTGGTGTAGGGCCATCATTGAATCGATTTGATGCACGAATTGATAAATTGTTCAGACTCGGAGGTTTCGGATTAAATGTATTTGCAGATATTCAAAATATATTTAATAACAAAAACATCATGACATATAATGCGACTGAAATGACAGGTGGTCAACGTTTATGGGAAGAAGAGGGCGATCCGACAGGGCCTGGTGGCCGTGTTGTAACGAGTGATGGTAGTTATATTTATGATGATCCACGTTTTGTTAGAATCGGTCTACAATTTGAATTTTAATTATTTTATGACTCTATACCCAATATTTATTCTCCGGAGGTTTAGGATATGAAACGGAATCAATCAATTCTAAAATTGTGTGTCCAGCTTGTCATTATCTTGATGTTGTTTTCAATGATTACGCTGGCACAACACAAGACAATACAAGATCCCCAGACGATTGTTGAAGATGATGAGAAGCAGGGGATAACCCGCGGCGGTATCGGTGTTATCCTGGGAGCTGATGCACTTGTTGAAGGTGAGGGCTATATGATAGCTGGGCAATTGTGGGAAACAATTAAACCTGCAAATAGTCTTTTCCCATCGCCGGGTGAAGATGAGAATTGGCGAAGATATCTGGTGAATGTTGGCGCTTCGCATGGCAATAATTGGACTGAACCGGTACATACTTGGCCTGGTGGTTGGAACAGGACCCTTATGTGGAGAAATGGAAAACGCTTCATAGGGACTGTTTTTAGTACCAACCCTGATTTCAATCCGCCGCAAATCGGTGGCCAGGATAACCGTGCACATGACGGTGAATCCGGCTCACAGTATTCATATATGTACTACTCACCCAACCTGCCCGGTGCAAATGATCCCAATAGAAATTATAGAGTGGATCCATATTGGGCGGATCCAGATCGAAGAACGCAAAAAATTTATGAGGCAGGTTTTCCGACAAATGTCGGAATTGACGTGAGAATTAAAGCTCGACAATTTACTCGAAACTTTGCTGGATTAAATGATTTCATTGTTATCGAGTATACTTTTGAAAATACCGGTGTTGTAGATATAAATGGTGATGGAAATATCAATCATACCGATAACGTTATCGATGCGTTTGCATTGAGCAAACAGGCATTACCGGGAATGTCAGTAGAACTTGCTGACCATGGTGGCCGGAGAGGAAACAGGTTCGGTGCTGCCAGAATGGTAGGATATGTTGCTGATGATGATGAAGATGGTGCACCGTGGGATATGTTGGTAATGTATGCCGGACCGTCTGAAGGCTCGCTTGATCAGTGGGAGCTTACCAATGCGGCAGATCGAAATTTTGGTGTAATCGATCACGCAAGTCGTGGATACACTGATATATGGGGCGGATGGACATGGATGGGAGCCAAACAAGGTGATGGAAGTGATTATAATGCTCCTGATAAAGAAACGATTTTTGGCACTCATCCTGTCGGGGAAGGTCCGGAAAGAGGATGGTACGCAAGTGTACCATTTGGTTTGCAATTTTATTCGATTACCAGTCCGTGGCGAACTTTTGCAGCATCGACAGCTACATGGTACGAAAATTATGGAAGAACAAAGAATTGGGATGCTCGAGACCTATCTCCTAATTCAAGATTCTTTGAATCAGGTGAAGAGGGTGATATAACGACGTTCGTACCAAGAGCGAACCCGGAAAGACCTCACGGCGACCTAAAATATGCATCAGAGGATGTTGGACCTCAGCAGGCCTTTTTACAGCAAACTTTTGAGGATGGTTGGTCAAAAGGTTATAACTACCATGAACCGTTCAGTGGTATAATGGTAAGCGGTATGGGGCCATTTAGTCTCGAAGTCGGAGAAACAATGACTGTTGTATTTGTCGAGTATTCGGGATATCGTTTACCTGGAATTCAAAATGCACTCGAAGCAGCCCGATGGACCTGGGAACGAGATTGGGATATTCAAAGTGAACTGCCCGTTCCTCCGACACCTCACATAAGAGTTGAAGGTACCCCCGGTGAAACGGCACTAATCCGTTGGGATGATATTGCCGATGCAGATGCTGATGGGTATAAGATCTGGCGAGCTGCACAATTTAAAGATATAAAGTACATAGACAGAGGAATGCGGGCCCTCTCCAGTTACTGGAAACAGCATAATCCTAATGAAGACCCCGACCAATATCTGGATCCGATTAATCCGAATTTCGGCGGATTCGATTACGCTCAACCGGAAGACCGAGGTATCTATAATCCGGGTTCATGGGGTACCTATGATCTGGTTGCGAGGATTCCTAGTACAGAGCTCGATCAGTATCGTGATCCACAAGATGAATTTACATATGCATGGGAGGATGAGAATGCGATCTTAGGGTTTACCTACTGGTATTATGTGTCTGCATATAATGAAGGTAACTTTACAGGGCCTGGTGGAAAAACAACAACACATCTGGAAACGAGTAATTTTAACAGGAACGGTGCCGACGGATTCTGGCAAGGGACATATCCTTTTGCACATAATTCCGCATCCTGGCCGACAACTCCCGAGGGTCTTGCAAGGATTGGAGCAGCATTTACCGTTGTTCCACCTGTTGCAAGCACCGATGATTTACGGGCAGGAAGGGTAGGGATTACGGTATCACCAAATCCTTACAAAATCGCATCAATAACCGATGTTCGTGACGATCCAACAAGCCACGATATTGATTTCCTCAATCTACCGGCAAATTGTACACTGACCATACTTGATGTTTCGGGTCAGGTTATATTACAGGAACGAATCGAGGGGGCAACGAATGGGGCCTGGACATGGAATATGTTCTCGAAAGATGGTGTGGAGGTTGCGAGTGGATTATATATTTATCATGTGAAATATGATGGCGGAGAACATCTTGGTCATTTTGCAATACTACGGTAGGTTGCACTAAATTTTAACCAATGAAAAACGAGGTAATTATGATGCGCAAAATTATTTTTTCAACGATATCATTGCTGATCCTCTCGCTCTTCTTTTCGTCGGACCTTGAATCGCAACAACGAAAGGCTGGGCTTACCGGTATGAGCTTTCTTAAGGTTGGTGTTGGTGCCCGCCCGGTTGCAATGGGATCGGCAGCTTCATCATTTTCAAATGATGTGAATCAAATGTTCTGGAATCCTGCAGGTATTGCACTTAAAGATGAACGATACCAGGGTACTTTTTCCTATAATGACTGGATTGCCGGTATTTCTCAAAATGCTGCGGCATTTTCGTATAATGCTGGTAATTTGGGAACAATAGGAGTAGGATTCGTCGCATTCGGTGTGTCTGATATACCTGCTAATCGGCAGCGGGATTTTGGTATACCTGAAATAGATGATTTGGTTACCGATCGCGCTACCTCAGCAACATATGATTACCAGGATGTTCTGGTTCAACTCAGTTATGCAAGATATTTTGCAGAACGATTGTCGCTTGGAATCAATTTGAAATATATAAATCAATCGATCGACGATCAGAGTGTCGGTGTATTTGCCGTCGATCTCGGTTCGGTATATGAAATCGGCATTGCGGATTGGAAAATCGCAGCGCGATTATCGAATCTTGGTTCCGATTATACATATTACAATATCT
>PWXV01000265.1 GCA_003568415.1 Ignavibacteriales bacterium | reverse complement strand
GGATACACAAATCGTATTTGACCGGACAACCTGAAATTGAAGCGAATTCAATGAAACAATAACGGGGTACTTATACGTCTATTCATATACAGTATTTTGGCTTCGCTCAAATGATTAAAAAACAATTGTGTGAG
Source organism: Ignavibacteriales bacterium (assembly GCA_003568415.1). Taxonomy (GTDB): domain Bacteria; phylum Bacteroidota; class Ignavibacteria; order T3Sed10-11; family T3Sed10-11; genus T3Sed10-11. The sequence continues at coordinate 6,743 of PWXV01000265.1, read as the reverse complement.
TACTAAAGTGGGCAATTTCCATATCCCCTACGTAAACAGATCAAAAGAAGTACACTATCGGCTAAAATGCCCTCAAGAATTTTCCTGGACGATATCCGGGACTTTCCATCTTAGGAAAATTGATGATGAATAACCGGAGGATTGTGATGAAACGTTTATTTACTTTTTTGTTCTTGTGGTATTTACTCTTCACTGTTGCAATGTATGCCCAGACATCGCGGGTTGTGATAGAAGGAAGCGATGAAAACCCGCTGATTGCAACATTCACCGAACGTTCCATCATGTATGGCTCGATGCGCGATGTAGCCGATGCACTTGATCTCGGGTTTTACTACGCTGAGGATACACGGAAGATTGAATTAAAGACAACCCGTTACCGGTTGAAAGCGACCGGAGATAATCCGTTTGTTGTAGTGAACGATATAGCCAGCGGTGCCGAGTCTGTGTATCAACTCCCGGTCAATGTAATTGTTGCGGGTGATGATCTGTTTGTACCGATGCGTGATTTTGCAAAATTTCTGGATATTGTACTCCCGGCGAATGTAACATTTGAACAGGCCGGACGCGAACTGATAGTCGGTGATTTGCGCGACGATCATCATATCGATATAACCGGTATGGAAGTCGAAGAACGAAAGAACGGCTATCTGATTCGCTTGAAGAGTAACCAGCGGGTGAAAGATTTTTCCGGGTTTTACCGCGAGGACGGATGGTTTTATCTAACACTGGTCGGTGCGCATGTGGATATAGAAGCGATTAAAAATTTTCGCCCCACACCGCCCGTCCGGCGGGTTATACCCGAACAAAGTCCTACCTCGTTTCAACTGGCAGTACAGTTGAACCGTGAAGTTCACTCGACCGATGTTTTCCGCGATCCGCAAAACGACGATATTGTTATTGCATTACATAAGAAAGTCGATCCGACAGAACTCGCACAGAGTTATCTGCCCGTTACACCCGATAGACCGATTGACCGCCCCCGGGATCGGTGGAAGCTTGATGTAATTGTAATTGATCCCGGACATGGTGGTAAAGATCCCGGCACGATCGGGGTGAGCGGAACACGCGAGAAGGATGTTACCCTTGCTATATCGAAAAAGCTCGGCGAAATGATACGCACCAATATGCCCGAGACGAAAGTTGTGTATACAAGAGAAACGGATGAATTTGTTGAACTGTACCGGCGCGGACAGATCGCCAATGAAGCGGGAGGAAAATTGTTTATCAGTATTCATGCCAATTCCACGCCGCGTAAACCTGCTCCGCAAAATGGATTTGAGATTTATCTTTTGCGGCCGGGACGAACCGAGGAGGCAATTCGTATAGCCGAACGTGAGAATGCTGTGATAAAATTTGAAGAAGATCATGAAGAACGGTATGCCCATCTAACTGATGAGAATTTTATTCTCGTCTCGATGGCACACAGCGCGTATATCCGGTACAGTGAACAGTTTGCGGATATATTGCAGAACAAAATTTCGAATAATACCGGAGTAAATAACCGGGGAGTCAGACAGGCTGGTTTTTATGTGCTTGTCGGTGCATCGATGCCGAGCGTTCTGGTTGAGGTTGGATATCTGTCAAATCGGGAGGAAGAGCGGTTTCTGGCGAGCTCAGCCGGCCAGCAGGAAATTGCCACATCAATTTTTAAAGCTGTTCAACGGTATAGCGAAGAATATGAGACGATGTTCGATACCGCCGCAGGCTTCTGATCCACGAAGCTCACGAAATATCACGAAGACCACAAAGCAACACGAGTAAAATACTAAACTATAAACTGACAACATAAAACTCACACCTTTTTAACCATCACCCTCGAGGTTGCGTTGTTATCCAACGTGAATTTCTTTTCACCAACCTGAATATGAATTACTCCGTTATCGCGTTCGGTAACGGTTAGCTGAACGTTCGGCACGAGTCCGGCCTTCCAGAGCGTTGCGAGCACTTCGGGTATCTGATCACTCACCCGGGTAATAATACCTGATTCACCCACCTGTAATGAAGCAAGCGGATGATCCTCGGTTTCGCGGATGGTACCGTCTTTTTTCGGGATCGGGGCGCCGTGCGGATCGGTCTCCGGATATCCCAGACGTTCATCTATTTCGTCCACAAGAGCATCGGGAAGATCGTGTTCGAGCCGTTCGGCTTCTTCATCGACATGCTCCCATCCAAGTCCGGCTTTTTCGGTGAGGTAAGTCTCCCATAAACGATGTGAGCGAATAACCTTCAATGCTTGTTTCTCACCGTTTTCAGTGAGCTGTAATGTTCTACCATCGGGAGTGTAAAGTAAATGTGCCTGTTTGAGACGTTGAACGGGTTTCTTCAGCATAGGTAACTCCGTCCCGAGGTAATCTGCAATCGTTTCAATGCCCGTATCTTTTTTATCCTTCGTCAAATGATATATGGCTTTGAGAATATCGTCTTTGAGATGGCGTTCCTGAGCTCGCTTACGCTGAATTGCTTTTATGAGTATACCCTGTTTGGGAGCGAACACAAGCGTGAGGAGGAAGATCAATGTCACAACTATGACCATTGCTGCCCCGGATGAATAGTTCATCCAGTATGAAATATATAATCCGACTATTGCTGCAACTGCTCCGATGATCGATGCGAGCATAAGCATTCTCGGCAGCCGTTCGGTGAGCAGATATGCAGTAGCACCCGGTGTAATTAACATGGCAACAACGAGTATGATACCCACTGCCTGCAGTGAAGCAACAATCGTCATCGATAAAATACCCATAAGAAAATAATGGACGAGTGCTGTGTTCATACCGATAGCGGTTGCCATCGTAGGATCGAATGAAGTGAGCTGTAATTGTTTATAAAACAGTATGATTGAACCGAGTATGACCATACCGATAATCGCCGTTAACCAGAGATCTCCCGGTGACACGCCAAGCGGATCACCGAACAGAAAATGCTGTAAGTCGAGATGTACTGCCCGAAGGCGGCTGATCAGTAAAACGCCAAGTGCAAACATACCGATGAAGATAACGCCGATTGCCGAATCTTCTTTGGTACGGCTGTTCCGGTTTACAAATCCTATGAGCAATGCAGTTATAATTCCGGCAAATACCGCACCGAGGAATAACGCAATATGTCCTTTCCCGGCTACCATAAATGCAATGACAACACCCGGCAGCACCGCGTGTGACATTGCATCACCGATAAACGCCATACGACGCAGGATAATGAAACACCCGAGTGCACCGTTGATCACCCCGACCATCACAGAAGCGATCAATGCACGCTGCATAAACTGATATTGAAGTGGTTCTATGAAAAGATCGTACATCATTGCGCTACACCGAATAATCGTTCCGTTTTTTGTAATATTGTCAGACGTCCGCCGTACGTTTTGCTTAACAATTCGGGCTTAAATACCTCACGTGTCGGCCCGTAAGCAATGAGCCATTGATTGATCATAATCAGGTGATCGAAGTAGTCCTGTACTTTACCGAGATCGTGATTGACAACAATAACCATTTTCCCTTCATCGTTGAGTGTGTGCATAAGGTCGATGATTGCCTGCTCGGTGGCGGCATCCACACCGACAAACGGCTCGTCAAGCAGCAATATTTCAGATTCCTGTGCTAATGCACGTGCGAGAAACACCCGTTGCTGCTGGCCGCCGGAGAGATTGCCGATCTGTTGATTCTTATATTCGTTCATACTCACTTTGTCGATTGCCTCATCCACGATCTTCCGGTCGCGATGTGATGGCCGTTGGATTGCTCCGATATGTGCATAGCGTCCCATCATAACGACATCCTTAACTGTAACGGGAAAATCCCAGTCGATAATTTCTTTTTGCGGAACATACGATATCTTATCTCTTACTTTATCTACCGGTTGACCGAGTACTTTTATGTTTCCATGCTCGATCGGTACAAGCTTTAGAATTGCTTTGAGCAGGGTGGACTTTCCCGCACCGTTCGGTCCGATGATACCGATGATACCGTTTTCTTTTAATTGTAAATTAATGGACCGGATTGCCGGTTTTCGGTGATAGGATACCGTCAAATTTTGTATGTCAATTACCGGAGTTGAGTTCATATCATTTCTGAGTTATCGGATCTTCTTTCATTGCTTCGACAAAGGTGCGAACATTATACCTGACCATACCGAGATAACTTCCGCCTTCGTGGCCGGGAGCGCCGATGGAATCGGAAAACAATTCGCCGCCGATCCTCGCGCCGGCATCCCGTGCAATTTGTTCGAGCATACGCGGATTCACGCTTGTCTCGATAAAGACAGCCGGAATAGTGTGTTCCCGTATCGTTTGTACCAGTTTAATGACATCTTTTGTCTGCGGTTGTGCCTCGGTGCTGATACCCTGCAATGCCATTACCTTCACCCCGTATGCTTCACCGAAATACCGGAATGCATCGTGACTGGTAATGAGGATACGCCGGTCTTCCGGTAATGTTTCAATTTGTTCGCGTACCCACGTATCGAGTTCATCAAGCTTTTTCTTATACTCATCTGCGCGCTGAACATATTCTTCTTCACCATCGGGATCAACTTTAACCAATCCGCGTACTATATTATCGACGTATATATGCATATTCCGTACATCGAACCAGGCGTGGGGATCGGGTTCACCGTGCCGCTCTTCATCTTCGAGGGCGGAGACCCCATCTGCAACGCTTATCATCGGTCGTGTACCGCCTGCGTGGCGTGCAAGCTCGCTCAACCACCCCTCGAGTTGTAAACCGTTCAATAATACAAGATCCGACTGTGCAATCATTCGTGCATCGCCGGGTACCGGCTGGTAAATATGCGGATCGCCGCCGATGGGCATAATACCATGTACTTCCACCCGGTCGCCTGCAATTTCTTCAGCTATATCGGTGATAATTGTGGTGGTTGCCACGACGAGGGGGCGGTCGCGTTCGCTGCCTTCGGATCCGCTGCAACCGATCAGCGCTATTGTTGTAATGAAGCTGATTATTAAAATTGTTAATTTTTTCCCCATCACTAATCCTCCTCAATGAAAATATTACGTGCAACCTGACGGCTCACAAACGATTCAGTACTATTTACCTGTACGCGCATCGAACCGTCGAATTCTACAATTTCCAAAACTTTTATACGCGAGTTGATCTGTATACCCATCGATGCCATATATTTTAAAAGTGATTGTGAGACATCGTTTACACGAACGACTCTGCCGGTATCATTGATTTTTAATTCTGCAAGCGACGGGTGGTCGTCTTCGATTATCTCACCGTTTTTTGTCGGTATGGGGTGCCCGTGCGGATCGTGTTTGGGGAATCCCAATGCTTTATCTATTCTTGCCTCAAGATCTTCCGACATAATGTGTTCAAGTTTCTCCGCTTCATCGTGAACTTCATCCCATGTATAATCGAGATATTCCACAAGGAACATTTCCCAGAGCCGGTGCCGGCGAAGTGTACGGAGTGCCATTATTCGCCCGCGGCGTGTCAATTCCACACCCTGATAGGGCATATATTTTATCAAACTCCGTTCGGATAATTTCTTGATCATATCCGTTACCGATGCCGCGGAGACATTCAATGCATCGGCGAGCGAGGAAGTTGTTACTTTATCCTGATCACTCTGCAGTTTGTAAATGTTTTTTATATAATCCTCAACATGTATAGACATCGAAACCTATTCTTTAAACTATACAATAAATTATTTAGATACATCTAAATATAGTATACTGGTTAATCTGTTAATTGTCAAGAGGGAGTGATTAGCGGGTTTTCAGTGCCCGTTTACCATCGATGATCAGTTCCGGATCGACAACCACCAATCCGCGCTGAATGAGACTATTGAGGGTAAGGTCGAGAAATTCGGATGGGATTATGTGTTTAAAGAATCTTTTGAGTGCTTTACGTGAGGTTGCGATTGCAGTTTTTACGAATCGCAAAATGAGAAATTCGATGGCTTCGTCCCGGTCGAGGGTTACCGCTTCTTCGCAGAGTTGCGGGTTCCAGTGTTCCGGTGTGATCCATTGGAGGTCGATCACGTTTCCCTGACGGATCCGAATAATTTTCAGCTGTCGTGCCAGTGAATCGAGTGCTTTAGAGAGTTCATTTCCATCTTTTTTTCTGGGTTTTGTCACAGACAGTCGAAGCTCTTTCCGCGTTGCGGCACCTTTATCCTGAAGAAAGGAAAGAATGGCATTTTCAAGCTGTGTATTCCTTTTACGTCTGGAGAGATAACCGCCGCGGACATCGCTGCCGATAATACGGTAGAGCCGGGCAAAGACATCGCGGTATACGATGACCGGATGCTTTCCGAACACACCGACTTCCACAAATAATTTTTGTTTGTGATATGTACGAAATGTTTCGTTCAGCATTTCCTGGTATGGATCATTTTGCTGCGGATACGTATTCCATGTATTCGAAGTAACCGTACCGGATATTGTTTGAATCAGTGAAGGAATGGCATCCTTTGGAATATGGTAGGTGTAGCAAAAGCCTGCCAGTTTAATAAACTCACGGATTTCTTTTTCATCATTTGGTGCAAGATCCGGGCGGAGCCGCCAGAGCTCCACCCGTTTCTGTGCAAGGTCCCGGTGTGTCATTCTATTGCTTTTGCCTGTTGCTCTTTGATTGCTTCTTCAAGTGACGTATCTTTGGTGTAAAAACGTTTCCACTTTTCAGGAGGCGAAGGTGGCGTTAACTTTGACACGATAATTAACGCAAGTATTGATGCACTGGCAGCCGGCAAGATTATATACTGCTCGCTCAGGAATTGTTCTT
>PWXV01000113.1 GCA_003568415.1 Ignavibacteriales bacterium | reverse complement strand
CTTACAAATTCATACTGCTGATCTTCAAGAGCAAAGGTAAAGGGATTACGGGTTAAACCGCGGTCAAGTAATGCGTCGACATAATTATGTCTGAAGGTTAAACGGTGTTGGTCCGACAAATTATAATCAAACCGTAAAAACAATTTAACATCATTTTCTCTGGTTGATAAACGTCGGTAACCACCGGGTGAGTAGCCGTATTCATTTTCGGCTATATTAATAATCTGATCCATCGTCTCGGGTGGCAAATCAAATATTGTTCCGGCACCCGATCCCGGTAAACCGGCATCCATCGGATCAGAACGACGCTTTATTTCACCGCTCACAAAGAAAAACGCTTGATCCCGAACAATAGGACCACCCAAACGAAAACCGGTCTGGGTTTCAGTGAATTCATCAACCGGCACATCCGCACCATCAAGTGTCGAACCTATAAAATCCTGATTTCTGCCGTAAAAATATGCTGATCCTTCAAACGTATTAGAACCGCTTCTTGTGATCGCATTAATCGAACCGCCGGTGAATCCACTCTCGCGAACATCATACGGTGCAATGTTAACCTGGAATTCTTCTATAGCATCCATGCTGATGGGATTGGCATTCGTTTGTCCACCGGGTGTACCGGTTGCCGGTAAACCAAATACATCGTTTAATACCGCACCGTCAACCTGGATTGAATTATACCTGTTGTTACGTCCGGCAACATTTAATCCGCTGATCTGCGGAGTTAACCGGGTATAATCCCAGATCTCACGTTGGATTGACGGTATGTGTTCAATTTCCATAGAGGAAATATTTCGTGCTGCTCCCGTCCGGCCTGGACTGAGTACGGGATCCACCCGTCCGATGACCTCAATTATTTCATCGAGCTCGATCGCTTCATCAACCAATGTGAAATCAAGGGATATCTCTTGTCCTAATTCCAGCCTGATCCCTTCCTCGGTCTGACTTCGATAACCGACAAAGGTAGCTGTTACGGTATACGGTCCACCCGGACGCAGGTTCGACAAATTGTACCTCCCATCGGTACGCGTAGCAGCTCCCTGTGTAGTGCCCGAGGGTTCGTGGATCGCAACGACATTAGCTCCCGGCAATGGGTTTCCGTCCTGATCGGTAACAACACCACGTATTGCAGAGGTCGTAACCTGGGCATCTGTATCAGGTATCAGAAAAAATCCCATAAACAACAGCGTTAATACCAAAGTAAAAACACTACCGGATTTTCTCATAATATCCTCCTGTATTTTTTTGATAATTAAATATAAAACGTAGGTTTTTAATGGAATGATGTGAAAAAGTTGTGAAATGGCTTCCCTTCAACATACCAACTGTATAATTCATAGGTCTAATATTGCATTATGTAATATATGACACTATGTTTAAATATATTGAATTTTAATTTATATTTCAAATTACTGATAAATACCATTATGTATTATTAATTTTTTATTATCAAACTTGACCGGGCTCCTCTTTTATTTTTACTCCGATTTGGAGGGGGAACAGCCCTTTTCGACTATTTTAGAGAATTCCTATGGGAAATGTTTTTTTAGTTTATCAGTATGGGACAAAGGTATGTAATAAGCTGCTCATCAAAACAACTCCAGACTACATTATCTGTTTATAACTTGCGGATAACACTCTTCGGATTTTTGTCGCGGATTAAATAGCAATTTCGATAATTATACTGATCAGGGAGGTAAATTTCAAGGGATGCCGGGTAAATAAATCGTTAAATATTTTTTAACGAGAAATTAAAAAAAATGAGAAGCGGATCATTCCGCTCCTCATTCAATTACGTTAAAAACTATGGACTGTCATCTTCTGATCAGAATCTCATCACCCGGCCGGATCGATCGATTAATATTATTCCATTCTCTGATTTCATCAACCGATACATCATACTGTCGGGCAATATCCCATAGAGTATCTCCGCGCTGCACCACGTGACGACGTGATCCCGATGCGGATGATGCAATATCAGCACTACCTTCATCAATTGCCCGTTCTATTTTTAATTCCTGTCCGGGACGAATAAGGTTACCGGATAAATTATTCTTCTCCCGGATTTCCCGGATGGTAACTCCATACCTGCCTGCGATCTCAGATAAAGTTTCACCTGATTGCACAACATGTACGGTCGACTGGTCGGTACCTCTGCTATCGCTACCGGGCACGGGCCCGATAACGCCCGCCGTACCTACCGATTGCGTTTGTGCCAGTGTGCGGTCATCTGTCCCTGTGAATATTTCGAGTACCTGACCGATATATATCGTATTGCCGCGCAGGTTATTCCAGGTACGAATGTCCTGAGCCGAAACACCATAACGGGTTGCAAGTGCGCCTATTGTTTCACCACGGCGGACAGTGTGGCGTGTCCAGTATTCATTATCGCGGGTATCGTCCCGTACCTCCTGAACACCTCCATCAACAAGCACGGCAATTCCATTAGTGATTTTTTGTTTATCATCGAACGAAAGCTTTGCTACTTCGCTATAGTAATTCACCCTATCATTGGGTACCCAGACATCAAGTGTTTGACCGGGATGTATATGCCGTCCGTATGATATTCCATTCCAGCTTCTGATCGCTGCTGCAGTAACGTTGAACCACTCTGCTATATGACCGACCGTATCACCTCTCCGTACCGTATATTCAATTTTTTGTCTGCCTTCGGTTGAGATAGTAGTCTGCCGTTGCGTTTGTGCTGTTCGCCTCGGTTGCGAGGCAGTCTGTGTCCTTTGAGCTTGAGCGGTTTGCTGCTGATATCGTTCGTACGCTTCACGGGATACCGGGATCATAACAGTCTGGCCGATAGAGATACGATGCACATTACGAATTTCATTTGTTTGTTGTATCAATCCGAGCGGAACACCGTAGCGGCGGGCAATCTGGCCTAATGTTTCACCACCTCGAACTCTGTGTACAATCCAATCGCGCCGGTCTTCTTCAGGTACTTCAGCGAATCGTTTTATAAATTCTTCTTTTGTACCTTCGGGAATTCGTAAACGGTATCCGAGTGTACCGGGGGGCGTATATCCCTGAAGTAATTCCGGGTTGAGTTCTCTCATCACATTATATGTAGTACCGGCACATTCGGCAAGTACGTTCAAACTAACGCTGCCGTCGATTTCGACATATTCGAAAGGAATGGGGTCGGCCGGTTCAATACCTTTGAAACCATATTTTTCAGGATCCATCCCCATAAGAGTTACCGCTATGTACTGAGGTACATAGTTTCGGGTTTCTCTCGGAAGGAAGCGGCGCATCTCCCAGAAATCACGTGAACCACTCCGGGCAATTGCCCTGTTGATTCGTCCGGCTCCGGCATTATACGCACCAAGTGCAAGATACCAGTCATCGAACCGTTCATAGAGATCCCGCATATGACGAGCGGCCGCACGGGTTGCTTTTTCAACATCGCGTCTTTCATCATACCACCAATCGACATTCAATCCATACAAACGACCGGTACTTCTGATAAACTGCCAGATACCGACCGCACCAGCCCAGGAACGTGCATTGGGATTCAAGCCGCTTTCCATCATGGTAAGATAGATCAGCTCGGCAGGTACTCCTTCTTCTTCGAGGATCGGTGCCATGATCGGGAAATATTTTCCTTTCAGATATAACCATCGCTCGAAGTGTTCTCGTCCTCTTCCCGATTGATAAAAGGCAAGGTTACGTTCCACATGTTCGTTTACATCTAACGGAATTGTTGTGGTAACTTCGGGTTTATCAACAATAACCTCATCAGTCTCGATCGCATCGACTTCTATTGTTAATTTTTCACGCAATGCAAAAATAGAACTTTCAGGGCCGAGTTCATCTATTAATGCGATATACCGTTCATAATCTTCGATGATACGGTGTGAGAGAACGATAAAATCTTCGTTCTCCTCTACATCAAGATGATAGCTGATTTCATTGAGCTGCTCGATCGCTTCTTCAAATAACGACTGAGCATACAGTGTGTCGCCTTCGGTAACTGCATGTTGCGCATTAATATAAATCAGATGCACACCCCGCAACATATCATCAAGAAGAATTTCATCATCGGCAAACAACGTATCCGACTCTTCTTCATACGTTACATCTTTTTCTTCTACAATTGTTTCTGGTTTTATTTCTGGTTTTTCTTTCTGGGTGGAAGAGAAGAAAGAACAGCCTGCAAAGAACATTATTCCGGCAAGCAACAGGTGAAATGGTAACCGGTTCATCTACAATCCTCTACGTTAATGTGTTGGTTCCTGGAAAAATAATTGTTAACGTGAATATAAAACTGTTTCATCTTAATTTCAAGTGTAACTATAATATTTTATAATATATTAGGAAATTTGTTTAATAATTTTTATTAACAAAATATTGTATTTAGTACAATTTTCAAACGTTACAGCGGTATATTACCGTGTTTTTTCTTTGGATTCCGGTCAACTTTCGTATCAAGCATATTTAATGCCTTTATGAGCCGGGGTCTGGTCTCGACCGGCTCTATGACATCGTCAACATACCCTCTTTCAGCCGCAATATAGGGATTTGCAAATTTTTGACGGAATTCGTCCACTTTTTGTTCCAGTGCTTTTTCTTTATCTTCTGCCTCTTTTATTTCTTTACGAAATATTATCTCAACCGCCCCTTTCGGTCCCATTACCGCAATTTCTGCCGTTGGCCAGGCATAATTAATGTCACCCCGTATATGTTTCGAATTCATAACATCGTAAGCTCCTCCGTATGCTTTTCGCGTGATTACGGTGATTTTGGGCACGGTCGCCTCACAAAATGCATACAGCAACTTAGCACCGTGTTTAATTATACCCCGCCATTCCTGTTCTGTTCCCGGTAAAAATCCCGGCACATCTTCAAACACAACGAGCGGAATATTGAAAGCATCACAAAAACGAACAAAACGAGCTCCTTTTATGGAAGAATCTATATCAAGAACACCAGCGAGTACTGCAGGTTGATTTGCAACTATACCCACCGAACGACCACCCAAACGTCCGAATCCGACTACAATATTCGGGGCATATAATTCATGCACTTCAAAGAACTCTTTACTATCAAGCACAGCCGTTATTACATCTTTTATATCGTACGGCTTGTTAGGGTTATCCGGTATAATAGACTGCAAATTTTGTTCCATTCTGTTCGGATCGTCATCTGTATCAACGAGTGGCGGGTCGTCAAGATTATTGGAGGGAATAAAACTTATAAGCTTTCTGATGTATTGGAGGCATTCGATTTCATTTTCACAGGCAAAATGTGCAACACCGCTTTTCGTGGCGTGAGTCAACGCACCGCCCAAATCCTCGAACGAAACATTTTCGTGGGTTACAGTCTTGACAACATTCGGTCCGGTAACAAACATATGACTGCTATTCTTCACCATAAGTATAAAATCTGTAATTGCCGGTGAATATACTGCCCCACCAGCGCATGGTCCCATCACTGCAGAGATTTGCGGTATGACACCCGAAGCAAGTGTATTACGCAGAAAAATATCAGCATATCCACCGAGACTGACAACCCCTTCCTGAATCCGTGCGCCACCGGAATCGTTTACTCCTATTACCGGTGCCCCGACCTTCATAGCCATATCCATTATTTTACAGATCTTTTCAGCATGTGCTTCGGAGAGTGAACCACCGAATACGGTAAAATCCTGACTGAAGACAAATACCTTTCTACCATCAATCGTTCCATGGCCGGTAACTACTCCGTCGCCGAGATACCGTTGCTTTTCAAGTCCGAAGTCATGCGAACGGTGTCTGACAAGCATGTCAATCTCTTCAAAGCTCCCCTCATCAAGCAGTATATCGAGTCGTTCACGCGCGGTAAGTTTACCCTTCTCGTGCTGGGCCTGTATACGTTTCTCACCGCCGCCAAGGGTGGCTTCTTCTTTAAGTTTACGTAACTGTTCTATTTTATCATTGGCCATAAATATTCTTTTGCTAGGTGAATGAATAATAATTGTACTAATGATAATTATTTACCGCTTTATAATCAACGCCAATATAAAAATTGATGAAGGTTGATTAATAGAAATTAAATCACGATACTATAGTCCAATCTGATATAACTGCAATTACATATTTTTTATACGTGAAAGCGCCTTTATTTAATTCGTATCTTACGTGCATAAAATTTTTAACTAACAGCAATACAGGATCCACATGAAAACAAAACTTGATATTGCAAAGAACTGGCTTCCGCGCTACACTGCAACACCGATTGATGAATTCGGTGAATATATGTTGTTGACAAATTTTCACAACTATCTGGAAAGTTTCGCTGAACGATTTGCCTGTGATATTCGCGGTGAAGGAAGACCCATGCAAACGGCTACCAACTCGAACGGATTGACAATGATCAATTTTGGCATGGGATCAGCAAATGCCGCAACATTGATGGATCTTCTTGTCGCACGCCCACCAAAGGGTGTTTTATTTCTCGGCAAATGCGGCGGTCTGAAAAAATCAACGGAGATCGGTCATTTCATTCTTCCGATCGCAGCCATACGCGGAGAAGGAACAAGCGACGATTACATGCCGAAAGAAGTGCCGGCGCTACCATCCTTTAAACTTCATAAATTCGTTTCTGAAAAAATAATAGAATACGGACAGGAATACCGAACCGGTGTTATTTACACTACCAACCGCCGTGTATGGGAGTGGGATGTAAAGTTCAAGCAATACTTAAAACAGCTCGCAACCATCGGGATCGATATGGAGACCGCAACGATCTTTATTGTAGGACTTGTAAACGAAATACCCCGCGGAGCTCTCCTTCTCGTTTCGGATGTACCAATGGTTCCCGAAGGCATCAAAACAGAAGAATCCGATAAAATGGTAACGGAGAAGTTTGTTGACTTACATTTACAAATCGGCATTGAGGCGATGACCGAACTCGGTGAAAAGGGCGAGCCGAT
>PWXV01000277.1 GCA_003568415.1 Ignavibacteriales bacterium | reverse complement strand
CTGCGTCTGAACCTGCTGCTTGGATTACTGCTCGGAGCCGGCATGGGCTTTGTATTTGTGATCGGCTACGAACGGCTCTATGGTCCGGTTCGTGTCCCCGAAGACCTCAGTAAGAACGGTTACGATACGCTCACAACCGTGGCATCGATGAACCGGGAGATAAAGAAAGTTTCCAAAACCGGTTACATAAATAAAAACGGCAAAGAACTTGATGCACATCTGATCATGCTCAGCAATCCGCTGTCGCCGTCGGCTGAATCCTTCCGGTTGCTGCGTACAAATCTACAGTTCGCACAGGTCGATAAAAAACTTCGTACACTGGTCATTACAAGTCCAAATCCCGGTGAAGGAAAATCGACCGTCATAGCAAATATGGGTATCAGCTATGCGCAGGCAGGCGAGAAAGTATTGCTGATCGATTGCGACCTGCGGAAACCTGCACTTGCAGAAGAGCTCGACCAACTGAGCAAACCGGGACTGACCGAAGTGCTTGCAAACGAAATGTCGTTTAACGAAGCGGTACAGCAAACCGTTGTCGATAAGATGGACTTCCTTGCAAGCGGTACCCTTCCGGCCAATCCGGCAGAGCTGCTTGGATCGAACAAAATGAAGATGCTGCTCGAAATGCTCGGGAGCCGGTATCATATCATACTGCTCGACTCACCGCCGGTGCTTGCCGCAAGCGATCCGCTCGTGCTCTCGACCGTTACCGACGGTGTGGTCATGATTGCGGCGTCGGGCAGAACAAAGATGAAAGAACTCGATCTCTCACGCGACAGCTTACACCGCATCGGCTCACGCATCAACGGTGTGGTACTCAATTTCTTCAACTACCGCGAGGCATACGGAAGCTCCTATGCATACAAGTACTACCGCTACGGCAGCTACGGCTATTCCCGCAACGGCAAAGAAGGGAGCGGGAAGTTGAAGGAGGTGAAGGTTGATTAGGTGATAGGTGATAGGTGCTGGTTGCCCACCTGCGTCCCGAAAAAGCGTCGGGACTTCGGTGGGTAGACTGCCTGCCCGCCGAAGCTTGCTTTTTAGCGTAGGCGCGGCCTGCCCGCCGAAGCTTGCTTTTTAGCGTAGGCGGGGTTGCCAGGTGCTTGGTGTTGGACATAAAGTAAAAAATTAAGGTTGAAGATCTATAGGTTAAAGTATGTATGGGTAGTTATAGAGATTTAGAAATATATCAGGTCTCATTTGAGCTATCGATACGGGTACATAAGTGTAGTTTGCAATTGCCGGCGTTTGAAAAATATGAACAAGGAAGTCAGGTTAGAAGATCATCAAAAAGTATAAAGGATCAAATTGTAGAAGGCTATGGAAGGAGACGCTACAAAGCTGAGTATATTAAGTATTTAATTTTCGCACAGGCATCGTGCGATGAATGTACCAACCAGATTGAAACAATTCACGAACTATATCCCGAACTTTCTGAATGGGATGACCTGATTAAAGAGTATAATATTCTCGGTAAACGAATTAATACATATATCCAATATGTGGAGAAAAACTGGAGATCGGTAAAATAGATATGTTTATAAAAATATAACAACCAGCACCCAGCAACCAGCAACCAGCACCTGTAACCTATCACCTATCACCTATCACCTGAAAAATTTCCCCGTCCCGCAATGCGCGCTCACATAATCCCTCTAACGCTGACAGGCGCTGACATGTGTACCGCAGGGACGGGGGTGATATTTAAAGGCTAATCGCTTGTATTATACAATAATTTAGTTATTATTTCAAGTACCTGTTTCAACGGGGCCGGTAACTTGTGAAAATCTAACGACAGGAAAAATGAAAGGGTGAAATTGTTGCAGAATTTGAGTATTTTGGAATGCTGTAGTGTTGGAGTGCTGGAATAATGCGGTAATGGATTGATATAGTACAATAATCCGGTATTCCATTACTCCATTACTCCATTATTCCAACATTCCATCATTCCGGTATTCCATTTTCCTTTTTCCCAAAATTTCAAACATCCCGATGCTATTTTTAAAATTTAAAATATAACTTTATGTATACCGTAAACCTTTAACCGGAAACTACCAATGACACGTACAATTTTTCTATTTCTCCCTTTGCTCTTTTTATTCACCGTACACGCATCCGCACAGGAATTGCCCGACCGGTTTCTCGATAGAGCGCCCGGACTTGCCGGACGGGGTATGGCGAACTACGTTTACACACAGCGCGGCGATCTGCCGATACACGTCAGTGTATGGGGTCAGGCACGTAATCCCGGCCGCTATGAAATTCCCGAAGGAACAAACCTCGGCGATCTGCTCTCGCTCGCCGGCGGACCCGGCTTCGATACCCGCGGTATTGTTCTCGGCATCGATCAGCGTGAACGGCAGCGACGCGGCCGTACCCACATTCGTGTATCCAGATCCCGTGGAGGTAATACCGGTGTTGTGCTCGAATCCCAAATCGATCATCTCCTCTACGAAGAGGTCCGCAACTTCGAACTCCGCGACGGCGACGTCGTCATGATCGATATGGTCCAGCGTTTTAATGTGTGGGATGCCGTCATGATCATCAGCTCATCTGCATCGATGATACTCCTGCTCAACAGGATATTTACGATTTTCTGAATTGAGAGCCGTAGTATCGAAGCGATGGAGAAGTGAAAACCTTATTAAAATTTTGAAAAAACATCACCGACACTCCGATTCACCGATACTCCGTTTCAATCAATCGATTAATTTTCTATAACCTATAACCCAACTACGCTAAAAAACAGCTTCGTTGGGCAGGCCTATAACCTATAACCTAACACCTGACACCTACCATGTCCAAGTCCGAACTCGAATCACTTGTTACCAAAGAAGCCCTGACCCAGCTTATTCATGATGAACTGGCGGGATTGCAGTTAAGTACAAACGAATACATACAAATTGCCAACTCGATTCTCGATGCGGCGCTTGAGAAGAAGCAGGTGAACGGCTTTGCCGCCGGCGACTACGGCGTGAAACCCGTTAAAAAACTTCCGGTTTCATCGGACGATATCACAATACGGCCGTTCGATCCCGGTGAGGATATCAAACTTCTTCGCAGGTGGACTGCCGACAGGGCAGGCAAGGAGTTTCTTCTCTCACGGCTTGAAAACAGTGCGGCGAGTGTCGACGACCTGGCGGCCGACAAAGATACGATCTTTGGAATTGTCTGTACTAAAGACGGCACACCGTTCGGCATCGTGGGGTATCTCAACCGTGATCGTGAACAACGCAAAGCCGAAATGCGTAAACTCATCGGCGATCCGGCTCTGCGCGGCAAGGGGTACGGCAAAAAAGCGACAAAGCTCTGGCTCTCGTACGGTATACACGGACTGCAGTTACGAAAAATTTATCTCTACACATTCGATACGAACTTACGGAACATACGCATAAACGAAGAACTCGGCTTCAAACTCGAGGGCATCTACCGCGCGGAGAATATCATCGAGGGCATACCGAAAGATGTAATACGGATGGGACTGTTGTTAGGTGATAGGTGAGAGGTGATAGGTCACAGGTAATAGGTGATAGGTGACAGGTTGCAGGCGATAGGGAGTAACGGAGTACCGGTGAAACGGAGAAACGGGGTACTCCCGAAAAAACTGATAGAAACCATCACCGATACACCGATTCATTTTGAAAATAGTAAGAAGTATGAAGTAGGTAGTAGGTAGCAGATAGCAGGTAGACTCCTATCACCCAACTACGCTAAAAAACAGCTTCGTTGGGCAGGCCTAACACCTGTAAAGTGGAACCTGGAACTTGAAACCAGCACCAAATAACCAGCAACTTGACCTTACAAACTTAGTATTTTATATTAAAAGATAAAAATAGTACCTTTTAACTATGTCACACACTCCTATAGATATTGGAAGCTTGATTGATCGATCTCCGGAAATACGGGACGGACGGCCTCGTATTGCCGGAACAGGAGTCACGGTACGCCGTATTGTGGGTTGGTATAAACTTGGGTTGACAGCAGAGGATATTGTTGCAGAGATTCCGCATTTGACATTAGCACAGGTACATGCGGCATTAGCTTATTATCATGCAAATCGTGAAGAAATAGAAAAGGACATTACGGAAGAGGAAAGAGTGGCTGAGCAGTTGGAGCGGCAGTATAGTACCAAACGTTCCTCTACCAAATAATGATTCTTCTTTACATCGATGAAGATTCTATGCGAAACGCTCTTGTCAGAGCACTACGGGCGCGCGAACTCGATGTGCTCACTGCCTTAGATGTCGGATTGACGGGACGTGCCGATGAAGAACATCTGGAATACGCGACTGAACAAGGTCGTGTCTTGTATAGTTTTAACATTAAAGATTTCTACCATCTGCATTCTGTTTACATGAAAGAAGGTAAAACTCACTCCGGTATCATTCTTGCACAGCAACAACAATACTCCATTGGTGAACAAATGCAAAGAATCCTTCGTATTTCAGCAGAACGGACATCTGTTACAATGAGGAATAGAGTCGAATTCCTGAGCGCATGGTAACTACAAACCCGATCTGTCGTTTTCGTCACCGAAGCTGTTTTTTAGCGTAGGTGGGAAACCCAAAACCCGATTCCCTTGAATTGTTCCTCTCCACATCATATATTACTTATGATGTAATAATCATCTGAGGAGGAATTTAAAAATGCAAGTTTCACTTCCTTTAGGCGAAATGACTAAAGAAGAGAAATTACGAGCAATGGAAGAGCTGTGGAAGGATTTAACAAAAGATGAACAAGAATTCATCTCTCCGAACTGGCATGAAGATGTATTGAAGGCGAGAGAAGAACGGGTCAAATCCGGTCAAGAGCAATATGAAGATTGGGAAACTGCAAAGAAAAAACTGCATAACCGGTTAGGATGAAAATCCGGATACTTCCGTCCGCACTCGAAGATCTTGCAGATGGATATCGATTCTACTAAAACTGAGAACTGAAAGGAACCGGCAACCGAAAACCGGCAACAGACAACCTAACACCTAACACCTCTCACCTAACACCTGGAGGTGGTCAGTAACCTGTCCAATATTCAATAGGCAATATCCAATAAACAATTCAAAGGCCTAACTGCTTGACCACAGTGCACTGACCCGGCAGCACGCTCTGTGGGGTGTGGCAGATACTTCT
The DNA here is from genome assembly GCA_003568415.1 of Ignavibacteriales bacterium. Taxonomy (GTDB): domain Bacteria; phylum Bacteroidota; class Ignavibacteria; order T3Sed10-11; family T3Sed10-11; genus T3Sed10-11. Next base: position 1,823 of record PWXV01000277.1, on the reverse strand, counting down.
AAATAATTAAAAAATGGATATAAAACTTCTCAGAGAAGTCGTAAAAGTCGGTAAAATTGAGTGGCAGCGGCATTCTCTCATCTTCAACAAGCAACCAGCAACGCGCAACAAGAAACCGACAACATTTTATTAAAAATAATAATTTTATGGAGAAATGAAAATGAGAAATTATGTAACTATAGAGACTGAAATCTTGGAAGAGATAAAGGATCTTCCTGTTTCAGATCAAAAGAAGATATTGGATATTGTTCGGCTTCTTAAAACCGGGTTAAAACCTTCACATCGGAAACATAACATTACTGAATTAAGAGGATGTGGGAAAGAAATATGGAAAGGAATAGATGCACAGGAATATGTAAATAAGCTGAGAAGTGAGTGGAATTGAAAATAATAAAAATTCTTAAAAATGTACATTCCATCGCTATTGATACGGCGCGCTTCATCTACTATACTCGATGAAATAATTAAATAAACAACTAAAAATTTCTAATAAAAACAAAACCAGAGATAATCTACTGGAACCAGCAACCAGGAACCGACAACTGACAACCGGCAACCCGCTTACTCCCGACAGAGTCGGGATTCAGCGGGCCCGCCAAAAAGCACAGCGGGCAGGCACTTACTAAATTATTGATTAACCAACTTTAAAACTGAAACGGCGTTATGGAGAAACAGAGAAACAGAGAAACGGAGAACCGGTGAACCGGAGAACCAGTTACTTCACAGCTTGAAATTGAATTCCAATATATCTATTTTTAAATAGTTAGTTACATGAAAAGGAAATCGTTATGACACAGATAGAAAAATTGATTAATGAGCTTTCACCAAACGAGAAAAAAATGGTTGAAGAGTTTGTAAATCGTTTGTTGGAAAGACATAAAAAACCTGGTAAAAAGTTGAGACAGGACTGGGCCGGGGCATTACGTGAATTCCGGGAAAAGTACACATCCATTGAGCTTCAGAAAAAAGCATTAGAGTGGCGTGGAGATTAAACATTGTATCTCATCGATACAAATGTCTGGCTTGAAAGGTTACTTGGTCAAGAGAAGGCAAACGAAGTAGGTATATTTCTTGATAAGATTCCCTCCGATCAACTTTATATATCGGATTTTTCATTTCATTCAATCGGTATCATCCTAAGCAAATTGGATAGAGTACATGAATTTGTAAAGTTTATTGATGATATATTTATTAATGGAAGTGTAGAAATTGTTAATTTGAATCCTGAAGATATACGAAAATCGGTAGTACCTTCCATTGAAAAGTTTAAACTGGACTTTGATGACGCGTATCAGTATATAGCTGCTGAAAAATATCAGCTTCAGATGATAAGTTTTGATACAGATTTCGATCAAACCGATATTAGACGTAAAACTCCGGCTGAAATAGTAGATAAAAAGTAATTCGAACAACCCTATACTGAAACAGCGTTACGGCGAAACGGAGAAACGGAGCCTGTCCGCCGCGTCGCCTGCCCGCCGAAGGAGGGTTTGGCGGGAAACCGAAGCATCACCGATTCCCGGATTCACCGACACCCCGTTTCACAAAAAAATTAGTAATACCATAATAAATTGACTCAATTAAATAAAAACTCAAAAATCTACATCCCTGGTCACCGCGGCATGGTAGGCGCCGCAATACTCGATGAGCTGACAAGCTCCGGCTATACCAACATAATTACACGCTCACGCGGCGAGCTCGACCTGCGGGATCAGCAAATTTGTAATTAAATTATCGCAATTGTATATTTATTTATATAGGAAATCAGGAATTTTTAATTGAAGATCGTAGAATATGTTACTCAATTAGGTTCAGATGGAAGG
>PWXV01000136.1 GCA_003568415.1 Ignavibacteriales bacterium | reverse complement strand
TGTTATGGCCCATTAAGAAAAAATACGGCAACAAACTTTCGTGGGCAGATCTATTTATCCTTGCCGGAAATATGGCTTATGAGTCTATGGGATTTAAAACATTTGGCTTCGGTGGCGGCAGAGAGGATATATGGCATCCCGAAAAAGATATTTACTGGGGAGCTGAAAAGGAATGGCTTGGGAAATCCCGTTACGAAAGCAGTTCAGACAGCGATTCGCTTGAAAATCCGCTGGCTGCCGTTCAAATGGGTTTGATTTACGTAAATCCCGAAGGCGTGGATGGAAATCCCGACCCGTTAAAAACTGCCCAGGATATGCGAACGACATTCAGCCGCATGGCAATGAATGATGAAGAAACTGTGGCCTTAACAGCCGGGGGTCATACTGTCGGAAAAACTCACGGAAACGGTGATGCATCGCTTTTAGGTCCATTACCCGAAGGCGCTGATATTGAAGAACAGGGGTTCGGATGGAAAAACCCGACAGGGAAAGGAAATGCCGAACATACAATTTCAAGTGGATTAGAAGGTGCGTGGACAACGTACCCGGATAGATGGAACAATACGTATTTCTACCTGCTCTTCACGTACGATTGGGAAGTTACAAAGAGTCCTGCCGGTGCATGGCAATGGGAACCTGTTAACATAAAAGAAGAAGACAAACCTTTAGATGCACATGTACCCGGTGTTCGGAGAAATCCGATGATGACCGATGCAGACATGGCTTTGAAAATGGATCCCGGGTATCGGAAAATAGCCGAACGGTTTTATAAAGACCCGGAATATTTTGCCGAAGTTTTTGCTAAGGCGTGGTTTAAATTGACGCATCGTGATTTAGGGCCGAAGAGCCGTTATCTCGGACCCGATGTTCCGGAAGAAGATTTAATCTGGCAGGACCCGGTTCCGGCCGTTGATTACACTCTTTCCGAAGCTGAAATAGAAGAATTAAAAACAAAACTTCTGAATAGCGGATTAACCAGAACCGAACTTATCAATACCGCCTGGGATAGTGCACGAACATTCAGAGGTTCAGATTACAGAGGAGGAGCAAACGGCGCAAGGATCCGCTTCGCCCCTCAGAAAGACTGGGAAGGCAATGAGCCCGAACGACTTCAGAAAGTTCTGAATAAACTTACGGAAATTCAGTCAGGTCTGGATAAAAAAGTAAGCATTGCCGATTTGATTGTTCTTGGCGGAAGTGCCGCAGTAGAAAAAGCCGCACAGGAAGCGGGAGTAAATATCAAGGTTCCGTTCAAGCCCGGCAGAGGTGATGCGACAGCCGAAATGACCGACGTTGATTCTTTCGAAGTTCTTGAGCCTGTCCACGACGGATACAGAAACTGGCTTAAAAAAGACTATGAGCCGAAACCCGAAGAACTGCTGCTTGACAGAACGCAGCTTATGGGACTTACCGCTCCCGAAATGACAGTATTGATAGGTGGTATGCGTGTATTAGGAACAAATCACGGCGGCACAAAACACGGTGTATTTACAGACAGAGAAGGAATTCTTACCAATGATTTCTTCGTAAATCTTACCGACATGCAATACTCATGGAAACCGGTTTCGGATAATCTGTATAACATCGTAGACAGAAAAACCGGTCAGACAAAATGGACGGCAACAAGAGTTGATTTAGTGTTCGGGTCGAACTCGGTATTGCGTAGCTATGCTGAACTTTACGCACAGGATGACAACAAAGAAAAATTTGTTCACGATTTTGTGAAGGCATGGGTAAAAGTAATGAATGCAGACCGTTTTGATTGAAAGATGTTGACTTAAATAAAAAGAACATACAACAATGGTTTCGGCGGATTGCGGAGCTCCGGCGTGATTTTCAGATTTTGTTCCTCAACAAATTTTTTACGCTGAAATCCCGCAACCGCTGAAACCGGCGTTATCCTCTGCTTATTAAAATCACAAATTCACCGCCAAAAATCGGTTTATCTTTATCATGAAAAAGCGAGATCAAATGGTGGGCGCGAGTGTTGCTTTCGTTGCGCTGGCGGCTCTTTTCTGGGGCTTATCAGGCGGAATCGGCGGTATTCTCATGGCCGAAGGCTGGAACCCGTTCGTCGTTTCATTATACCGGGGTGCGATCGGACTGCTATTCGTGCTCGTCTGGCTAATGCTGCGCCCGCACGGCAGCGGACTGTCAAGCGGCCGGTTGTGGTTCTGGTCAGTCATTGCCGGTGTCGGCGTGGCAGGCAACTTCTCGTTCTATTTCCTGAGCATCGCGCACGGCAGCGTTGCGGTTGCGGCTACGTTGATGTATTGCGCCCCGGTGTTCGTGTACCTCGTTTCATTCACACTTAAGCTTGAAAGTCCTACCATACCGAAGTGGGCTGCGATTGCGGTGGTGATGGTTGGTATCGTTTTGCTTACACAAATTTACGATACCGGTGCGGGCGGCGTCACTCCTGTCGGGGTTGGCGCCGGTCTGCTTGCCGGACTCTCCTATGCAATATTCATTTTCGGCTTCAAGTATGCGGCGCCACACGGCAGCCCGCAGGCTATTCTCTCTATCGCGTTTGCGGTACTCGTCATCGTCCTTATCCTGCCGGCCGATGTAGAGCAGACCATTGCAGTCCTGAGTACACAGGATTGGCCGTTTTTCGCAGCGTTAGGTGTGTTCGGTGCAGGATTGTCGTTTGTCCTTTATATCAACGGACTCAAATATACTGCTCCCGCCGTTGCTTCAATTGTGGCGATGGTCGAGCCGGTCACCGCGTCGCTGTTCGGATTCGTAATTTTGAATCAATATCTGGTGGGTACGCAGATTCTGGGTATGGGACTGATATTAGTTACAGTCACCTCGTTAAGTGTATATTCGAGCTCCGCGCGACCACCTTCCTATTTATCCCCGCGATGATTATCATACGAGGCTGGAATCAATCGTTAAACTTGCTGTTAATATACATCTCATCCCTGTCACAAATTCACCGCCACCCCAAACACCACCGTCCTCCTCCCGAAATAACTCTGTATCTCCTCGCGCTCAGAGTAATCACGTGAGAATGTATATCCGAAAAGATTGTTGATATCCAAAACGTTGATCGCTTCGAGGAAAAACACGGTGAAGTACCTGCCGAACAACTGCCGGAAATACATAAACCGGAGATCCAATCGACGGAAATTATTGTAGCGCTCGGAATTTTTCGGACCGTATACCGGTTCATACACATCGTACTCTTCACGGTATACCGACCCGGTCACCGGGGTAAACGGACGCCCCGTGGCGTACTTGAAATTCACGCCGGTGCGGAATGCGTCGGTGATCCTGTATGTCGCGATGAGCGTCAGGTTATGCGTCACGTCGTACGAACTCGGCGCGTACTCTTCGTAGTCGAGCCACTTTCTTTTGGTATCGACAAAGCCGTACGATATCCATCCTTCAAGACGCGGCAACAAACGTCCTTTTGCCATTATATCGATACCGCGCGCGTAACCGTATCCGCCGTTATCGTAATTAAGTTCGGGGTGTTCGAGCGGCAGCCGGTCGTATTCCTTATGATAAAGCTCGACGCGGAAGTTAGTGTTCGAAGATGGTGCGTAATCGTATGCGGCGATGTAATGCACCGCGCGCATCGGTTTCAGGTCCGGGTTGCCGAGCGCGGGATCGTAGAGCCGCGGGTCGGGCGTCTGCTGGAAAATACCAAACGAGGTGCGTACCGTGGAGTTGGAACCGACCGCATAGCCGAGCGTTACTCTCGGATCGAACCACAATAGATCGAGCTCATCGATATAATCGAACCGGACACCCGCAACGGCGGAGAGATTCCGGTAGCCGAATAATCCGGGAAGCTCGAGTTCGGCGTAACCGCCTGTACGGCTTCCACCGTATTCCACGTCGATAACGGTAGACGGTGCACCGGGACGGATGTTATAATCTTCATCGGGAATGCGTCCCATATACGAGAACGTCCGGTACTCCGCTTCCGCGCCGAACAACAATCTCCATTTCGAGGAATAAAAATACTCCGCATCCGTTCTTATTTTATATACGTCATCCGCCCGTTCCAGATCGAGCACGCCGAGCTTCCATAAACCCGTGTACCGGCTCGCCGAAAGACTCGTCCGTGCAACAAGCCGGGACGTAATTGCATCGGAATGATGGAGATTGATTAGGTAATTTCCGGATTCGCCGTCGAATGCGCCGTTATACTCGGCACGGCGCACGTGCACACCCTGCTTATCCTGCGCTGCGAGCATATAGAGCTTTATGCGACCGGTATCAGAATATCGTCCCGATACAAGCGCGCCGATATCGCGCGACCGCGGCATCACGGTGAATTCATCCTGCGATCCGTTCAGCCACATAACCGGGCCGGTATAACTCTGACGCGCATCGACTCGTACGCCGAGACGGCTGCCGGCAACCGGCACGTGCGCGCTTAATCCGCCCCCTGCAAGATTTAGTCCGATATTATATGCTGTATGTGCGGGTTCATTGTGTGTCTGCATGTCGAGCACGCCGGAGAGCACGTTCCCGTACTTTGCCGAAAATCCTCCGCTCGAAAAATACATACCCCGGATAATGTTTGTATTGATGTTTGAAAACAATCCGCCGTAGGCCGATTCGAACGTGTATGGATGATAGAGAGACGCGCCGTCGAGCAGCGTAACTGTTTCGGTCGGATTGCCGCCGCGGACGTACAGCTCGGCGCTTTCGGAAACCTGTGTTAAACCGGGCAACGTTTTTAATGTCTGAAAAATATCTGCCGCACCGCCGGGTGTCATGAGTATGTCCATTGGAGAAACGACAAGTCCTTTTCCTTCTTCCGTACCGTAAGAACTTGCACTTATAACAACCGTCTGTGTCTCTAGTGCTTTACTTCGAAGGCGGATGGTATAGGTATAGTGCTTAGATTCTTCAAGGTTCAGTGTTCGTGTATGCTGCTCGTAACCGACGATGCTTGCCACAAGTTCTACTTCACCTGTTTTTTTTGTAATAAAACTGAACGATCCGTCTTCTGCGGTCATTGATCCGTCGAATGTGCCGGCAATATAGACGTTGACATAGGGAAGCGGTTCGTTATTATCGCCGGTGACGATTCCCTCTATAACTGCCGGAGTTTGGGAATATATGTTGAGTACTAATGCAGCATATACAAATACTATTATATAGAGCGATTTCATCTTTCCGTATCCTCTCTTAAATATCTATTGTTGCTTGTTGCTGCCTGCCCGCCGAAGGCCCGAAGTTCTTTATCGGGACGCAGGCGGGGTTTTTGGTTGCCGGTTATTAGTTTCGGGTTTTGTGTTTTGAGTTCTAAGTTTTTTCCTGGAGAGAACAGACAACACGAAATTCGAAACTTTTCCGCTAAACGGATTCGCCTTCAGCGGAAAACTCAAAACTGTAAAATCGAAACTGTAAACTGAAAACAAATTGTCAGTTGCTTACCAGTTTTTCTTCGACCGCCGGTAGGAGATTATACTTCACCCATCCGTAATCCGGTTCTATTTCGAGCACTTTCTCAAATACGGCAAGCGCATCCTCATCACGATCTAATCGTTCGTATGTAATGCCGAGCCAGACAAGCGCATCGGTGTATCCCCACGACGGTTCGAGCGAATCATATTCGCCCCGGTTCTCAAATAACTCCACGGATTTCTTATACGCATCAAGCGCTTCGTCGATCGAGCCGCCGAACATACGGGGTGTGTTCAGTTTCTGTGCCGCATGCATCAGCCACGCGCGGGGATTTTCGGGATCGTTCCCGGTTGCCTGCTGTGCGAGACTATTTGCTTTGGGACCGAGCGTCAATGCCCGCGTCCAGCTTTTTGCGATCTGCAATCCGTGGATAGCAGAGAGGAGCGCCTGCGCCTCAGACCATTCGGGCTTTCTCCGGAGTATTCTCTCCAGCCGCTCCACCGCCTTATGCGCAACCGGATCGAACCGGTCTTTCTCACGGTTGAGCAGATACGTCATTAAACGGTATTCCGCATAAGCGACATGATACTGGAGCAACGGGTTGTCCGGTTCCATTGCAAGCGCACGCTCGAACAAGCTGTGACCTTGCATCAATAAGGACTTATCGAATTCTATCGAACCGCGTTCGACGGTTTCTTTCGCCGAGGTTACGAATTCGTGCAAATCAGATTGCGCCGGAGAGTGTAACATTACCGTCACCGCGAGAGTGAGTAAATAAATAAAACGAATCATCATAGCTCCTCCTTTGACAAGTGTTTGATCACATTGGTTAATCAAAGTCCCAAAGTTTACTGGCATATGATTAACAATCTGTTTAAAGTACTTTATATTATAAAGTATACACATAAAAAAAATTACTTTACTACATATAGTCCCATAACCGTAACCCGGCTATCTTGTCAAAATGTTGATCGTATGTAATAAGTACAGCCCCCGTTTCAATTGCATGAGCTCCGATCCAAACATCGTTCAAGGGTATTGGTGTCCCCGCCTTTTTCAGTTTATATTTTATATCGGCAAATATATCCGAGGTATCAACTGTAGCACCGATTATTTCAACCGATGGTTTATTTAAAAATTTTTTCAACAATTCCTTATTCTTAATTTCCCGTGCTCCTCCCTTGAAACCGAAAAATAATTCTGCGATTACAAATACAGACATATAAACAACATCGGATTGTGAAATTACTCCAAGAACCTTCTCATCACCCAGGAGGTATTTCGTGTACGCATTCGTATCGAGTAAAACTTTTCTCATCTCCAATCCTGGTCGTTAATTTTATTCAGTTCCTGAATATTTCTTTTAAATTCTAGCTCATCCTCTTCGTTCCATACTCCAAAAAGATCAAGGAATTCTGATTTTTTTATTTGCTCGTCGGATCCGTGTCCAAGCGTTTTCTGCAAAAGGGTTTTTACCGTTTGATTAATACTTTTTCCTTCCCGCTGTGCTACCTTTTTTATCTCTTTTGCTAGTCTTTCATCGATATTATGTATTGTAAAAGATTTCATGGTATACCCCATAATATGGTTCATTATGAATCATTATTGGTTCATAATAAAAATTTTAAATAAAAATGTCAAATCAAAATAATTCTCTTTTGAAATTCAATTATTCTCAATAAATCGACTTATTTTGCTTAAAAATGCTCTCATTTCTTCAGTAATTTCTCCAGCCGTTCGACATAGATCTCAAACGCCCTATGTCCTTTTCTCGTGATCCGGTACGAAGATGATGGCTTCCGGTTAACGAAGCTTTTTTTAACAGAGATATATCCGGCATCTTCGAGCTTCTTCAAATGAACGCTCAGATTCCCGTCGGTCGCCTGCGTCTTCTCCCTGATGAAGGTAAACTCTGCTTCATCGACGCTCACGAGAAGCGCCATGATCGCAAGTCGAATTCGCGAATGTATAATATCATCCAGTTGCTGATAATCGAAATCTGCCATAGGTTATTTAACCGCCGTTGCTGCAGACGGTACGTATTCTGTTTTCCATTTCCGGTAAAAAATAACTCCCGGAACAATATGAAACGCAATCATTAATATAGCAAAAATTAAAAATGTATGCGGACCGGTCCAGAATGCCATCGTAATTGCCGCTATCCACCAGGCGAAACCCGCAACGTACATATATCTCATCCCAAGTACGGTTCCGGATGCAAAATAAGCCACTCCCATAAACAGTGAAATCATTGGATTGATCGCCCATCCGCTTATGAGTCCGCTCGAAGTAAATGCAAAACCGACAATTGTCATACACACACCGCAGGCAATCCAGATTGTTCGCATCATCCTGCCGCTGAAGGTTTTCACGCGGTGTATTTTATTCACCTTCATCCCTCTCCACATCGAAAAGATCCATCCGGCGCCTATAAGCACAACCCAAATTAAATAGGTAGGAACAGCCAGTCCGAATTGGAATTTCCAGTACATAAGAAACATACCGGTTACAACAAGCACCCCCCACACGATCATGTCCTTGCCGTCGTAAATGAGCAGTTTCCGGCTGTCTTCGATTACTTTTTTTACAAAAGCCAGTTCCTGTTGAGCACTCTGCTGGTCCATTGTTTCCTCCTGATAGCGATATAAAGTACTTTATAATATAAAGTGAATATACAAAGGCAAAATGGAAAAGTCAAGAGGTGGGGGAAAAATATTGTAATTTTTCTCCCCTGTCCAGGACAGGTAGAGCTTTCATAGCTTGACGATGTAATCGTCATTTAAATTTTGAAATGACGACAAGAGTGTCATTTATACCAGAAAAATACTCTCGCGATTCTCCCCATACAAATTCTCCGACTCACTCACCGCCCATCGAATATTTTGAACAGTTATTTTCCCCACTCCCTCAATCTTGTTCAAATCTTCCACACTTGCAGCCAGAACTGCCTCCACGCTTCCAAATGCCGATAATAACAACTGCGCTCGTTTCGGACCAACTCCGGGTAATCCCTGTAAAATGTGAAGTTGCACCGCCCGCTTACCTTTCGGACGTATGCTCCGGCGAGGAAGAGAATCGACAGCAAACGATTTTACCTGACGTGCAGCGTATAATATCAGTCGTGCTCTTTCTTCAGGATTAGCAGACCGTAGCACCGGTATTCCCAGACACAAACTGAGGGTAATCAACGCTCCCTGGATTGCTTCACGTCTCATACCGCTCTTTGCTATGCTTTCGGATGTACCCTCCAAAATTAAGACACTTCTTAGTGATGATGACGCCAGCTGGACTCCCTGGCGGAATATACGTCCGTCTTTTATCGAAGTAATGAAATCCGGCAGAGTTTTCCTTTCGAATAAAAGCAGATTATCAACACGGTAATCGCCTAATTGAAGAGATCGGATTTCAACTGTGACGTTTTCCTGAGTACAGAGCGCCTCGCTTACACCGCTGTTTTTCTCGCGATGGTCTGCTATGATATCGATCGATGCCGACCGGATTTTCATTGTCAGTTTACTCAGATTGTTGTTATGTTATATCGTGCTTTTTATCATCTTCTGTTGATATAAAAAATATATTGCGTACTTTCAAATAATGTTGATGAACTCGATCGAACAGTAAGTAAGATAATTATAATATATCTTACTATTGATTATTGTTGGAATTATATTTATTTTATTACATAAATAATAAAAGGAGATATATGGAAACGATCGCAACATCAAAGGGACAAGTAGTAATACCCGCTAAACTGAGAAAGAAATTTGATATAAAAGAAGGAACACGTTTTCAGATCGAAGTCGATGAAAAGGGCCGGCGCATCATACTCAAACCGATAACGCGTGAATATATTCACAATTTGCGGGGGAAATTTAAAGGTAAGAGATTGATGAAATCTCTGAAAGAAGAGAAAAAACGTGAGCGTGAGCTATAATGAAAGCAAAACCGCGGATGTTTGTGTTTGATAGCTGGGCAATCATCGCGTACTTTGAAGATGCACCGGCAGGCAAGATAATAGAAGAAATTATTAGCGATGCCAATGAACGTAAAATTCCAATGTACATGAGCGTTGTCAATGCCGGAGAAGTGTGGTATATCGTTGCGCGGCAGACATCGCCATCCGAAGCAGACTCAACAATATCGGATATTCGTTCTCTTGGCATACAATTCGAAAATCCTGATTGGAAAGCTGCACGACAAGCAGCAGTGTTCAAATCAAAAAACAAAATGTCATATGCCGACGCATATGCAGCTGCCCTTGCCATTCAGAAGAACGCACACCTCGTTACCGGGGATAATGAGTTTAAGTACGTTGAAAAGGAGATAAATATTTTGTGGGTTTGATACCATGGTCGGAAGCATATCCCTTGCATACCCATCAAGTCTAATTACCTGAAAATCAATTCTTATGTATATCGATTGACATGGTGAGAAACGATTTGTATTATGAGATGTGCAGATTTTTCTTATGGAATTTTAATGATAAAAACCCTTAGCTCTGTTATACTGGTACTTTCGATTGTACCTGCTTGTTTCTCACTGTCCGGTATGAGCGATCAAACATCGCCGGAAAACAATGAGGTTGCTTTATCCAATCAATCAGCACACAGTTATCATCTCCGCGCGGAGGACCTTGAACAGCACAGAATGCTTGCACAATCCTGGCGTTATCATCCCGGCGATGATCTTGCATGGGCTGATCCTGATTTCGATGACAGCGATTGGGAGAGTACAAACACGTTTTTATCACCACATAATCTGCCGGAATCTGGATGGAACGGTATCGGATGGTTCAGACTTCATCTTACGGTTGACTCATCACTTGTAAACAAACCGATCATACTTGATATGTGGCTAAGAGGCGCTGCAGAAGTTTACCTCAACGGAAAACTATTGACTACATTCGGTACAGTGGGATATTCGGAAGATACAGAAATACCGAGCAGTGATCGATCTCCGAAAGAATTCTCGTTCGGACCGGCCACCGAAAATATTATAACAGTACGATATTCAAGCCAGAAGTGGGAACGAATCCTCGAAATGGGATACGGAGCAGGGTTTCAATTTACTGTCGCCGACACAGAATGGTATATCGTTCATCGAACAGATGCCGTCCGTGAAACCACAATCCATCGGATGTTTTTTACGGCACTTCCGTTTTCACTCGCACTGCTGCATATAATGCTCTTTTTCTATTATCCGCCGTTCAGAGAAAACCTTTACTATTCACTCACTATGCTTGGCTTCGCGGGAATTACTTTTTTTTCATTCCAGGATGGACATATTATTACTGCCCAACTACAAATACGGTACGGTGGGTTAGCTTATTTATTCAGGGGACTCACACTTGCATTTCTCACACTTACATTATATTACTTGCTGCGACGGATAATTCCCCGTTATATCTATGTTATTGCCGGTGTAACGATCGCAATCGGTATATGGGGGTATTTCCGTCCATTCGGAATTCGGGAAGATATTACAAACATTGTTATGACAATGGTTTTATGTCTGTTACTATTCGAAATGTTCAGGCATAAACCTCAGCATGCTCATGATTTATGGATAATCAAAGCCGGATTTGTCTTACTATTTGTGACCGTCGCATACCAGTATCTTGTACAGTACACTATTATTAATCCGATAGCGGGGTTAGTGGAAACATATATTTATGGTGTTGTTGCACTCAGTGTCTCAATGACAATATACCTCTCGAGAAAATTCGGACGTATCAATCGGGATCTGGAAGTGCAGCTCGACAATGTTAAAACCTTATCGGCTCAAACGCTCGAACAGGAGCGAAAGGCAAAAGAACAAGAGATAGAACGGCGTTTACTCGAAGCCGACAACCGGCGAAAGACCAAAGAACTCGAGGATGCACGCCAACTTCAAATATCGATGCTGCCAAAGGAAGTACCCGACCATCCCGCATTTAATATAGCGGTTTATATGAAAACGGCCACAGAGGTCGGCGGCGATTATTACGATTTTCATACCGGCAACGACGGCACCTTAACCGTTGCGGTCGGAGATGCAACGGGACACGGGATGAAAGCGGGCATTATGGTTACCGTGGCAAAGAGTCTGTTTCATCAACTGGGGAGCCAACGGAATATTCCTGACACTTTTCACCACTATACCGAATCTATAAAGAAACTAAAACTCGGTCAGCTTTATATGGGATTGACGCTGGCGAGGATAAAAGACGGAACGATGACGCTTTCTGCTGCCGGGATGCCGCCGGTGTATATTTATCGTGCAGAAACAGATATAGTTGAAGAGGTCAGAATAAAAGGAATGCCGCTGGGCAGTTTCTCCGGCTTCCCGTATGAACAACGAGAAGTCAACCTGTCACCCGGTGATACAGTCTTATTTATGACCGACGGTTTACCGGAATTGTTTAATGATAAGAAAGAAATTTTTGATTATCCGGGAGTTGAGCAGATCTTTTCAAAAACAGGAAATGAAGATCCGGAAGAAATTATCCGACAGCTCGTTCGTGCCGGAGATTCCTGGCAGAACGGAGCACCACAGGAAGATGATATGACATTTGTTGTCATTCGGATGAAATGAATGAATGTTGATTACATAGTCTCAGGTATACAAGTACCGCTTTATCTTCTGGGTCGGCGTTTTCTCAAACGGCTCGGGTTGTTCGATCACTTTACTTAAGCGGGAAAACGATGAAACGTTTTCGTTTACATACTTTTTAATCTCTTCAAGTCGCTTGTTTATCTCTGCACGAACATCACGTTCACTCATATTCCGTTCGGTGAACTCCTCGTCAAGCAGCTCATAGTTCAGGTGGATCCGTGCAGCGAGTTTTCCGTTCTGTTGAAACACCAGTGATTCGAGCACAATTTCGGAACGATTGATGACCGATTCTATACTTTCAGGATAAATGTTTTCGCCGCTCGGACCGAGGATAACGTTCTTTAAACGTCCTTTAATATAGAGATAATTATCATTGTCCATATACCCTAAATCACCGGTACGAAACCCCCCGTCTTCGGTAATTACTTCTTTCGTCGCCTCATCATTTTTATAATACCCTTTCATCACCATATCGCTGCGTACGAGTATTTCCCCCTCACCCGTTTTCGGATCAGGATTATCGATCCTGAGGTCGACACCATTCAACGGTTTCCCAGCCGAGCGGTATCGTGTTTTATCGGTATAGGTTCCGGTTACCAGTGGCGATGTTTCGGTCAATCCATAGCCGATGGCATACGGAAATCCGGCTTCGCGCATGAACAACTCGACTTCCGGCGCGATCGATGCACCGCCGATGCAGAACAGATGCAATTCACCTCCGAACGTTTCCAGCAACTTTTTACCAGCAGCTTTATGGATCTTCTTTCTACCTGCCGGAAACTTATACAGCATTCTCACGATCTTCTTCTCTTGTATCTTGGGGCGGATCCTCATTTTGAACATTTTTTCAATAATCAAAGGAACAGAAAGCATAGCGGTCGGTTTAACCTGCTCTAAAGCCGGGAGCAACACCGCAGCGGTGGGCGGCTTTGCTATATAATGCACTGAAGCACCTGCAACTATCGGAGCAATTAAACCGAGCGTTCCTTCGTACACATGTGCAAGTGGCAGTATTGAAAGAAATCTATCAGTATCTTTAACCGGCACCATATCGAGCGTTGCGAGTGCATTCTTGACAAGGTTTTTATGGGGAAGCATAACGCCCTTGGAATTTCCCATTGTTCCCGAGGTATAAATAATCGCGGCGATGTCGTCTTCCCGGACCGTATCCGGCACCATTCCTACAAACTTCAGCGCAAGATGCTTGATCCTGGTAAGTTCGCGGCTGCCGTCTTCAAGCAGTGCCGATAACCTGTCCTTTGTAAGGTCCGGATTTATTATTGAGAAATTTTCCAACAATATGACTGTGTTTAACTTCTCAAGATTGAAATCCTCGACTTTATGATAATATCGTTCCGACACAAACAACACCTTTGCACCCGAGTGCCTGATTATATGATGGATTTCCGATTCATGGAAATCCGGTAATACCGGTACGGCAATAGCGCCCATCGTGGTTATGGAAAAGTAGGCAATTCCCCAATGGGGACTGTTTTCGCCGAGTATCGCCACCCGGTCGCCGGGGTACACACCTCGTTCGTGTAAGAACGCCGATACTTCATCGACCTGTTTCTTTAACGAACCATAGGAATAGGTTTCGCCGTCGACAAATGAAAGTGCCGGTTTATCTCTGAACATCTCAGTACTGTGGTTAAATACACTCCGCAATGTATAATCCTGTAATGATTGCATATATACCCTCTGATCGATAAATAAGTTAAAGGAATACGGGAAGCAAAATGTAGCTAATAACACCACATATCCCTCCTCATCCGTCTCAATGCATAATTAAATACACCTATAATATAATGCTCTATTAAACAAAATAAAAAAGATAACCTTCTCTTATAATAACACCTCGTTGATTATCTCTCAGAAATAATGTACTTTCAAAAAAACCATTATTTTTAACCTTCTATGCATTACGACTGGCTCTCTCTTGTACCTCCTCTGCTTGCAATTATCCTCGCAATTGCAACGCGTCAGGTATACCTATCGCTGTTCATCGGTATATGGTCGGGTTGGATAATATTATCCGACGGCAGCTTTTTCGGGGGACTTGCCGCTTCTATTCAAGCGTGTATTGATGTTTTTAAAGATGCAGGCAATACACGGGTTATAATCTTCTGTGCACTCATCGGTGCATTACTTACGTTGATGCAGCGAAACGGCGGTGTGAGTGGTTTTATTACCTGGATTACCAATAAAAATCTTGTGCAATCACGGCGGGGTGCCTCAGTTCTCGCATGGATCCTCGGTATGGTAATCTTCATCGAATCAAGTATTACCTGTCTTATCAGCGGTGCAGTCTCCCGTCCTATTTTCGAACGGCTGAAAATATCCCGCGAAAAGCTTGCGTATATTCTGGATTCCACATCGGCACCGGTGTGTATTCTCATTCCATTGAATGCCTGGGGCGCATATGTCATCGGGTTAATCGAACGCGAAGATATCGAGAACGCACTCTCGATTTTCGTGTCGTCCATCACCGTAAACTTTTATGCAATATTCGCTGTACTCATTGTCGGATTCGTTGTGATTTCCGGCATCGATATCGGACCGATGCGCAAAGCAGAACGCCGCGCACGGGAAGAAGGTAAAACAATTCGCGACGGAGCTGTGCCGACGGTATCCGAGGAAATCACTTCAATTGAGCCGAAAGATGAATCACCCCAGCGTCCGCTTAATATGCTCATTCCGATCATCGTTATGATACTGATGATGCCCGCCGGATTATATATCACCGGTGAAGGAGATATCACTGCGGGAACGGGAACAACCGCCGTGCTCTGGTCGGTGCTTGCAGCAATAACCACAGCCGGGGTTTTATCAGTCGGACAACGAATATTACATGTGCGGGAGGTTATGGATCTTTCTCTCAAGGGTATCGGCGGACTTGTTCCGCTGGCAATATTGATGATGCTCGCATTTGCAATCGGCGATACAAGCAGGGAGCTGGGAACGGGTATTTATGTCGCCGGTATTGCCGATGAATTTCTGCAGCCGGAATTAGTTGCACCTGTTGTATTCCTTGCCGCAGCAGTTATTGCCTTCTCCACAGGTACAAGCTGGGGCACATTTGCGATTATGATACCGATTGCACTGCCGACCGCTCTGCTTATGGATATCCACGCTCCCCTGGCTCTTGCAGCCGTGCTCAGCGGCGGGGTTTTTGGCGATCACGTCTCCCCCATTTCTGATACCACATTAGTCTCATCAATGGCTGCCGCGAGCGACCACATCGATCACGTTACAACACAACTTCCATATGCATCGATAGCTGCAGGAATTGCAACGTTACTCTTTTATATGTTTGGAATTCTCATGCATTAAAATTTGAGAACGTAGTAATCGACTAATGTCTTTTCTTTTTTGTATATTATTGTATGAATTCTCTGAAACTTATAATCTTATTCGGTTCACAGGCAACCGGTACAGCAGGTAAAACATCGGATACCGATATAGCCGTACTCGGTGATCGTCCGCTTACCCTTGACGAGCGTTCAAAGCTTGAGGAAAAATACGCTGCACATTTTTCGATATCTGAAGAAATGATCGATCTTGTGGATTTAAGTATCGCTCCGCCTATCCTGCGATATCAGGTGGTTCAATCGGGTAAACTCCTGTACGGTACTGAAGAGGATTTCATACGCTTTAAGGTGCTCGCCTGGAAACAGTATCTGAACACCGAAAAATTCCGCCGCTACCGCCAACAATCTCTGGAGGATAAATTTAATGTCGAAGGAAGTACTTCTTAAAAAACTCGATCAGATACAGGAACTTATATCCGAACTTGAAGAGTTGCTTTCGAAACCGTTCGATGAATTTACCAGCAGTTTTATATATGTCCGTGCTGCTGAACGAAATTTCCAGCTTGTCGTTGATATGGCCAGCGATATTAATACACACATCCTTGTTGCCAACGGGAAGAGGACACCCGATTCTTACAAACAATCATTCAGCGACCTCGGGAAATTAAATCTATTATATCGTGAGCTTATCCGGAAACTCGTGAATACTGCAAAACTCAGAAATGTCCTCGTCCATGAATATGATTTCGAGGAGGATTATGAAAAATTCTACACATCAGCAAAAGAAAGCATACCTGCGTATAAGGAATATATACGGATGATGTATAAGTATGTGAAAGAAAACATCACGTAATCTTTTTGCAGATGTAATCCCCCACCCATCATACAGTTATATTTGCCATAGAAAATCACTGAATTGCCCCACACCCTGTTGACTATACCTATACGTTTACGTATATTATGTCATTACTATACGTTTAGGATTAGTCATGAGCAAGCCTGTATACTCAGAAAAAGAAGTCATTCAGAAAAGCGATATCGGCCGTGAAGAACTCAATGGATACCGGAAATACGGATTGATAACGCCTCTAGTAAATAATGAAACGGGGACGGAGCTGTACTCTCAAAATGCGCTGGATATTCTCCGCAAAATTAAGCAATTGAAAATTATCGGGTATGAATTTGAGGAAATAAGGAAAATAATTAAAAAGGTCGGATTACCCGTAGTCGAAGATGCCGCAGAAATCGAAAATGAGAAAAATTATTTGACGGTTGGTGAACTCGCCGAGAAGATCGGCGTGAACGCCCGCACGATAAAACACTGGGAGGATAAGGGCATCATCTTCCCCGACGCCCGAAGCGGCGGAGGATTCAGATTATATCAGGAAATATATATTTACCTTGGCAAACTTATTCTCGACCTCCAGATGTTCGGTTATACGCTCGATGAGATCAAAACAGTATCGGATTTGTTCAGGGATTTTGTAACGATCAGCAATAAACCGGAGTCCTATCCGGCCAATGAAAGGCGAAAGAAACTCGAAGAAATGCAACAACAGATCCACAAGTTGTTCACCAAAATGACCGCACTCACAGAAGGAATATCGCGATGGGAAGATCTGTTAAAGAAAAAGCAAAAAGAGATAACCAAATTGATCGATAAATCAAAATAACCACATCGAATTTTAAACCGCCGGGATTTTACCATTGAACTACATCCAACTTTACAAACGTCTCAGAAATATATATACAACTGATGAAGGTACGATCAGGATTCCGGACAGCGACATAAGCTTCCATAATTTACCGTTTTCCTCCACACCCATTACAGGCGGGAAAGAACCGGCCGGATATCGCTTTGATAAAAAAATCTATAATGCACTCCTCAGGTACTACTTAAAGCTTAACACGTATTCGAATGAATACATTTTTCACAGCCTCAATGAAAAAGATGAAAATATTACTGAAAACAATTCGTTTAACTATATCATCGTTAAAAAGCAAAGCTCCGGTAGAGCAAATTCATGTATACTTCTTTTACACGGATTGAACGAACGAAGCTGGGATAAATACCTTCCCTGGGCATTTGATCTCGTCTCGAAGACGAATAAACCGGTAATTTTATTTCCACTTGCATTTCACATGAACCGCGCACCACACGAGTGGAGCGATCCCCGGCTCATGAGGGAGGTTTCAAATGAACGGTCACGATTGTTCCCCGAAGTTGCAAGTTCAACCTTTGCAAATGCAGCGCTCAGCACACGTTTACAATTTTCACCGACTCGGTTTTTGCTTTCGGGTGTCCAGACATTTTACGATATTGTAAAACTGTTAGATAACATCCGGCATGATGACCATCCTCATCTCAGCAAAGGTGCACCGTTTGATATATTCGGCTATTCGATCGGAGCGTTTTTATCGCAAATGCTGATGATGAGCAATCCGAAAGATCATTTCAGCAATTCAAAACTGTTCCTGTTCTGCGGCGGATGTACCATGGACCGCATGCAACCGGTATCAAAAGCTATTATGGACAGCGAGGCAGCGCTGGCATTGAAGAATTTTTATATCGACAACAACGGTAATGAATTTCTGAATGATGAAATGATACAATCAACATTAGCACAATTTGAAGAAGGCGGAAAGATCTTTGAAAGCATGCTCGATCACACAAAAATGGAGGAGTTCAGGAATTCGAAATTCAAAACTTTTGCGGACCGCTGTATGATAATCCCGCTTCAAAAGGATACGGTTATGTCACCTGAAAGTGTGGATGCTACACTGGGAAAAATAATGTGCAACAACATACATCCGGATGATTTCCCCTATCAATATACCCATGAAAATCCATTCCCGGTAAACGAACGTATCACCGGGCAGGTTAACGAAAGTTTCCACAGGATATTCGATTGTGCGGAGCGGTTTTTAACTTAGGAATACTATACGTAACTTTGTTTTTGTACTGAACGTAGTATCTTTGAGCCTTGTATAGTAATCAATGTATATTCACTTTACCGCGCTATATAAATTCCTTCACCAACTCCTATCGGCAAGCCCAGACCATACCAGATAAACAACAATACCGTCCACATAATGAATAATATCACCGCATACGGCACGAGCAGTGAAACGATCGTTCCAATACCTGCCCGCTTATCATATTTATGTATCCAGCCGAGCAGGAGTGGGAAGTATACATACAGCGGACTGACACAGTTCGTAATTGAATCGCCGACACGATACATTAACTGCACAAATGCCGGATTATAATCTAATTGCGCGAGCATAGGTACAAATATCGGTGCGAAGATAGCCCATTTCGCCGAACCGCTTCCCATAAAGATATTCACAAATGCTACTATCACCATATAGAGAACGAATAATAACGGTCCGGTTAAGCCGGTTGCCTGCAAGAATTCCGCACCACGTATTGCAAGAATGGTATCCATCTGACTCCAGCTGAACAGATGGATAAACTGTGCAACAATAAGCATCAATACTATGTATCCGGCAAGCTCTCTCATTCCATGTTCCATCGCACGCAGTGCATCATCCGGCCTTTTAAAGGTTCCTGATATTTTACCATATACATATCCCGGCAATGCAAAGAAGAAAAACAGAATCGGTATTAATCCGCGAAGGAACGGAGACGGTACAATCGAGCCGGTTTCCGGATCACGTAGAGTTCCGTTTTCCGGAACAACCAGAAGTCCGATTATAAATATATATATCAGGAGCGTTATACCCGCCCATCGTAATCCTTTTCGCTCCTGTTCGCTCAACCGGCTTGTCGATGGATCGGCAGTTTCATCAACAAGTTGATCGGCACCGGGGAACGACTGTGTTCGAGGAATTGTATACCGTCGTGCAATAAATGCTCCAACGATACCCAGCATAATGGTCGATACGATCATAAAATACCAGTTGGCGGTCGCGCTCACCTCAATACCGCCGTTTATATCCCGTGCTACTTCGGTGCTGATACCGGCAAGCAGTACATCGGTTCCGGCAATGAGAAAGTTAGCGGTAAATCCTGCCGTTGCACCGGCATACCCAACCACCAATCCCGCAACAGGATGCAACCCCATTTTAGAAAATATTAAGGCCGCAATGGGCGGCACCACCACAATTCCCGCATCGGATCCTATATTGCCGCAGGCACCGAGCATAAAGATAGTCGGCAGTACAATCTTGTTCGGCACGGCAAACGCAATTCCCCGCATCACCACGGCAAGCAATCCGCTCCGCTCTGCGATCGACACACCCATCAACATTACCATCACTAGCCCAAGCGGAGCAAAATGTGCAAAATTCGTGACCATCTCTTCCACAAACCGGCGAAGTGAATCGCCGGTGATAAGGTTCTCCGCAACGATATGTTCGCCGGTATCGGGGTGCGTGGCATTCACACCGTAGAATGCTGTTAATGCACTTAACAGTATGACGATGATACATATCCACACAAACATCCAGAACGGATGCGGTAATTTGTTCCCCATCACCTCAATCCAGTACAACAGTCCTTTGGATTGTGGCTGTCCGGGCAATTCGTCGGTTGTCTGTTCGGTTTGTTTATCTTTATCCGATGCTTTATCTGCCATTCTTTTCTCCAGATTCTAAGTGGTAACCGATGTATAATTTGATATGATGTTAACGATTTTCTCAGATATTTTTCCGCAACGCTGCAAAGCCGTATCCAAAATCATAAACAAAATAATTTAATGACAAAATTATTTTGACATATAATCATTTTGTCTAAATATTTTTGATTTTTGTGCTAGCATTTAACTTATAAGTCACTAAATGTTAACAAGGTATTTGTTAATAGTTGTTGGTTAATTGGCTGTAGACGGTAACCGACAATTAACCATTATCCGAAAACCATTAACTTTCTTCATGGTGCAAGACGCACAATCTCCCAATCATCTCCTTTTTTTATATATTTTATCCGGTCATGAAGCCGGCTGGGTCTTCCCTGCCAGAACTCAAACGCATCGGGGGTGACACGGTATCCTCCCCAAAAATCGGGTAACGGTACGTTACCTTCGGGATATTTTTTCATCAGCTCATCAAAACGCTGCTCAAGGTGATTCCTGTCGGGGATTATTGTACTTTGATCGGATGCCCACGCTCCGAGCTGGCTGTCATACGGCCGGGTTTTGAAATACGCTTCCGATTCCTGACGTGAAACCTTTTCAATCTGTCCCCATATCCTCACCTGTCTTTCAATTTCTTTCCAGTAAAATAAAAGACATACAGAGGAATTTTTTTCCATCTCCTGTGCTTTTACGCTGTTATAATTGGTGTAAAAAACAAATCCGTCGTGATCGAATCCTTTTAACAGAACCATACGTGCAGACGGCACTCCCGACTCATCGGCAGTTGCCAGTGCCATCGCATCATACATCTCGATGTTTAGATTTTTTGCTTCGCCGTACCAGTGTTTGAATTGAACGACCGGGTCCTGTATGAGATTAGATTCGGTAAGCGTATGAGTCATGCAGCGTTGTGTTCCTGATTGCTATGAATTAAATAAATGTAGTAAATTACGAATAGGTAGTCAACATATTCAATCTACGAAGAACACCAAGAGCACGAAATAACAATGAATTATTTTTGTGCTCTTCGCGGCTCCTATTCCCTTCCGCGTTTTAATATCTCATTTGCAACATTCAATACCGGCTGCGTGCTGCGGTAATTTTCTTCGAGTGTGATCATATTGCAGTCTTCATAACGATCGGGGAATTCGAGTATATTCCGTATCGTTGCACCCCGGAACGAATAAATCGACTGTGAATCGTCACCGACAACCATGAGATTACGATGTTTGGATGCGAGCAAATCCGCAATATCCGCCTGAATGCGATTGGTATCCTGATATTCATCCACCATGATATACTTGTACCGGCCGGCAAGTTCATCACAAACTTTTTTATTCTTCTCAAGTAATGTTTTCAAATGCACAAGCAGATCATCGTAATCCATGAGATTATATTGCCGCTTGTATTCGTTATACCGTTCGTGGAGTTGTTGTATCGTTTCAAGCTCCTGAAGATATTGCGGGTAATCTTCGGTCAGGATATCCTTAATTGTTTCCTGTGTATTTACCGAACGGGAGAACAATGTATACAGCAGTTGTTTCTTTGGAAACCGCCGCTTGCGTTTATCCAGCCGCAATTGTGTGCGTAGTAAATTTACCACATCTTCCGCATCCGACTGATCGAGTATGGTAAATGCCGGATCGAAACCGATGAGCGGTGCATACCGGCGAAGGATCATATTCGCAAAAGAATGAAATGTTCCGCCCGCTACTTTCTCACACCGTGAATCGAGTATCGACGTTGCACGGCGAAGCATTTCCTGCGCGGCTTTGCGGGTGAACGTCAGGAGCAGAATCGACTCCGGACGGACGCCGAGCTCGACAAGATACGCAACCCGAAAAACAATCGTGCGGGTTTTACCCGTCCCCGCGCCGGCAATGATGAGATGCGGTCCGTTCACCGATGTCACCGCTCCATACTGGGCAGGATTCAGCTCATTCTGATAATCGACCTGAAACTGCCGGGCCGATTTTTGCGGTTCCTTCTGAAAAATTGATTTTTTTAACGTATATTTCTTCATTAGTATTTAAAATACTCAAAAGTGGTCAAAAATGAAAACTCCTAACGTCTCCATTATATTGTGCACATTTAACCGTGCCGGTTTACTTCCCCGCGCTATTGAATCCGTTCTCTGTCAATCGTATGAATCGTGGGAATTGATCATCATTAATGACGGAAGCACTGACGAAACACAATCATTGCTTGATGAGTACAGGCAAAAGGATTCGCGTATTATAGTTATCGAGCAATCCAACCAGGGATTGCCTCAAAGCAGAAATAATGCAATGGACCGTGCTTCGGGAAACTACTTTGCACTCATAGATGATGATGATGAGTTTACGTGCGAACATATTCATAAAAGAGTAGAATATTTTGAGCAAAATCCCGATGTGGATATAGTGTGGGGCGGACTTGTACCGCAAGGACCGCAAGAACGCCACTATGTTATGGATATGGAAAAACCCGGGCAGAAAATACATCTCAGCGACTGCTTTGTATCGGGAACACTCTTCGGTAAGGTGTCGGTGTTCCGCGACCATGGCGGCTTTCGTAAGCTCGTGTATGCCGAGGATTGGGATTTCATCAAACGTGCAAAAGAAAAGTATACTATACATCAGGTTTACTTTCCGACCTACCTCTATTATATAGATGCACCAAACCGGTTATCTGATTTATATAGTGAAGGGAAAGAAGAGGCAATCAAGCGATACCGGGACCGCGGGAGAAAATGATTATCCACGAAAAACACCAATAAACACGAAGCAGAATATTATTAATGTCTCTTCGTAAACTTAGTTGACTATAACTCACCATTTACAACAGGACAAAACCATGTTTGATTTAGTATATAACAGTTCACCAGCGGTCGTGTATATTGTACTGCCACTTCTTATAATGACCGCCCGAATGATCGATGTCTCCCTTTCAACAATTCGTATCGTGTATCTGATGAAGGGAGAAAAAGCATTTGCAGCCGGACTCGGCTTCTTTGAATCATTAATATGGCTTATCGCGATCAGTCAGATTATACAAAATGTAACGAATGCTCCGGCATACATCGGATGGGCTGCCGGCTTCGCGCTCGGAAATTATATCGGATTGATAATAGAAGAACGGCTTGCCGTCGGCAAACTTATCATACGGGTCATTACTGCAGTAGAAGCACAGGCATTGATCGATAAACTCAAGGAGAAAGGGTATGGTGTAACCCATATCGACGCACAGGGTACCGCAGGTAAAGTGAAATTGATATTCTGTGTCATTCGACGGGAGCAATACGAGCAGGTAATCGAATTGATTCAACAATTCAATCCAAAAGCGTTTTATACCGTTGAGGATGTCCGTACTGCCCGGGAAGGGGTATTTCCGCAATCACAGGGGTTTTATCAACGCATGGGGCTATTTCCGGTGTTTGTACGGCAGCCGAAGAAGAAATGATTCTTCTTCTATCGTACATACTTACGAATCATTATGTCACGAAATTATTTTGTAGTACATGCTTTTTAGGTTGGCTATAGACCCTCAAGCATGCCTGATTAGTATCTGTACTTGCTATCTCGAAAACCACCACATAAAGAAATCAATGATTCTTTGTTTTAATTTTGTGTAGGGAGGATACAATAAGCTCAACATCCCGTATCGCGATTGTTTGAAAACACCCCGTTTGTGCGATAACTCTTCGAATCCGTGAAAACCATGATAGCGCCCGGTACCGCTGTTATTTACACCTCCGAACGGAAGGTTAGGATTTGAGAAATGAGCTAACGTTTCATTAATACACGTACTACCGACCGTTGTACGTGTAAGTATTTTATTAATTTCCTCCCTATTTCGACCGAAGACGTACATTGTCAGGGGTTTAGGTCGTGGCTCGAGAAATGCAATTGCTTCATCAATATTCCGCACCGGGATTACGGTCAGCAACGGCCCGAAAATTTCCTCCTGCATGATAGCGGATTCTTTATCTACATCCGTTATGATAACCGGTGCGAAATACCGATCAGTATCACGATTTTCACCTAACGATTCAATGGATGCACCCCGTTCAATTGCATCTTCGAGCAAGCCGGTCAGTCGTGTATAGTGCTTATCGGAAATTATATGGGTATAAGAATTGCTCTTCAGAAAATCGTGAAGTTTTTCCTTTACTAGTTCGACAAATTGTTTCAGCAAGTGATCCGGCACAAGCACATAATCGGGAGCAATGCAGGTTTGTCCCGCATTAATAAACTTTCCCCAGGCGATCTTATGCGCGGCATCCTTCAGATCGGCCGATTCACCGACTATCGCCGGGGATTTCCCGCCAAGTTCAAGCGTTACAGTTGAAAGGTTTTCGGCAGCGAGTGCCATTACGAGCTTACCGACTTGCGGACTACCCGTAAAAAATATATGGTCGAACGGTTTTTTGATAAGATACTGCGCAGTGTCGGCATCACCTTCAATAACTGCAACCCCATCCTCATCAAACGTATTAGTGATAAGCTCTTTAAGTATCGAGCTGGTATGGGAACTTATTTCCGAGGGTTTTAATACTACAGTATTACCGGCTGCGAGTGCAGATATTACGGGTATTATTGATAGATTAAAAGGATAGTTCCACGGCGATATGACAAGCACTCGCCCTCTCGGTTCATATTTTATTGAACTCTTTGCTAATAAAAGCGGGAAGGATCGTGCAACGCGTTTTGGCTGCATCCATTCGGGTATCTTTTTGTACGCTAACTGTAATTCAATGAGTACGGGTATGATCTCGGTAACGCGTGATTCCTCAGCGCATTTATTGAGATCTAACTTGAGTGCCGATTCTATTCTATCCTGAAATTCGAGAATGGCATCTAGTAACCGGCGAAGCTTTTGACGGCGTTCCCGATAGGTTGTTGTTCGGTTCTTAAGTACTGTATCCCTTTGAAGATCAAATATTTCATCGATTTTAGATGATTCGTCATGTTCTATAGTGTTTTGCATGGTTTTTAGTCTATGGCATGTAGTACCTTACTAACAATTAATTTTGTATCCTCGTCGGGTGTATACCCGCTGCGATCATACAATTCTGCAATGGTAAAAAGTTTCCTGGATTGCTCGACCGGATCATCCATTGTATCGAGTGCAGATATACTCTGCTTGAGATAATTTGAAAACAATACCTGGTTATCTGCCTCGAGAGCTTTACCGGCAGCGTTTGAAGCGATTTCAGCCAGTATCTGTTTGTCATCGAGTGTATTTAACACCTCGTCTATAACAGAGAAACGACGTGTCTCAGCAGCGGCCAGACCAATTTCACGCAGCGTACGCCGTTGAAAGGTTTCACTGTCTATCCGATCGATCAATAAAAGAGCTTCAGTAATAAGCTTATTTGATTTTTCTTCATAGTTACTATCGTGTACTATAACTGATGTTCGTGCAAGCGTAGTTGCACGCAGCGGTATGTCACCGATTTCGGTAATTGTTTCAGTCATTTGATCGTACAAGCCTTCTTTTGCATATGCAATGACCACCCGCCCCAGTAATTCATCTTTATAAAAGTCTTCACGTTCACCAACTGCATGTGCAACGGTAACAGCATCATCTATTACAGCAACTTCGCTGCCCGCTTCAGAATAGGCAGCGAGAATAGTATTCCACACATTCACAAGTTGATGTTCGTTATTAATTCGACCGGCAAGTTCGAGGGCGTCTGCAAATACTTCACGTGCGCGTTGTTCCTGTCCGGCCTCGTTATACTTAACCGAAATATAAAGTAATGTTTCAATATGATGCGTGAGTGATTGTTCCTGCCGTGCAGCCTCCAATGCCTGATTGAACAATCGTGAGGCAAGATCTCCGTATCCCTCCGCATAATAGATAACGGCAATGCCCGCCACGGCACGTGCTTTATAATTCGGATCGGGAATAGTTTCGGCTAATTCACGCCCGCGGCGGTATTCTTCCGCCCGTTCATACGCCACAGCGATCCCGGCCAGCACACGGGATCGTTGATATTCGGATTCTATCTGATTGGTCAACGAACGTGCACGTTCGCGTGCACCACGTTCGGTCAGGGCAACAGCAATATCCGCAATGACTTCATCTTTATCGAGTTGCGTGGGGATTTGAAC
>PWXV01000045.1 GCA_003568415.1 Ignavibacteriales bacterium | reverse complement strand
TTGGACAATTCCGGGATGGTGAATTTTAACTGAAAAACTCTTATACTAACGAATGCCGATTCAATCAATATACTATACATAACGCCTCATCTCCCTATGCACGACTCATCGAATGTAGCTTCTTGGGATATCTGGGTCGATACCGGCGGAACGTTTACCGACGTCATCGCCCGCGATCCGGAGGGAACAATGCACCGGTGTAAGGTACTGAGCAGCAGCGCACTGCGGGGAACAATCCGCAGAGCTATCGATACACAGAAATTCGAAGTAGAACAGAAATGGAATGCACCCCGGAATTTTATCAACGGATTCACGTTACATCTCTTCGGTCATACAACGTACGTCAGCAGGGTGAGATCGTTCGATCCGGAAACTTCCGTTATAACACTCGACGACCCACCTGAAAGAGTCATAGAACCGGGTATGTCGTTTGAAGTACGTTCATCCGAAGAGGCACCGATTCTTGGTGCACAGCTGGTAACCGGAACTCCACCGGATACACAACTCCCGCCGATGACGATGCGGCTCGGTACCACCCGCGGCACAAATGCCTTACTCGAGCATAAAGGTTCTCCGGTTGCGCTGTTCGTCACAAAAGGGTTCGGTGATCTGCTCCGTATCGGTACACAGCAGCGTCCCGATTTATTCGCCATCAATATCGAAAAGCCCTCACCGCAATACGAAACCGTTGTCGAAGTCGATGAACGTCTTGACCCGCACGGCAATGTACTCACACCGCTGGATACCGGCCAACTTGCCGGTGAGGTAAAACGGGTACTCGATTCGGGGATCACCTCGGCTGCTGTTGCGTTTCTTCACAGCTACCGGAACCCGGAACACGAACAAAAACTTTCAGACTACTTAAAACAAAAAGGATTTGCTCACGTATCCTGTTCATCCGAGCTTGCGCCGTTTATCAAGATCGTTCCCCGCACCTCAACTGCCGTCGTCAATGCCTACCTTGCGGCGGTTGTCGAGACATATTTTGAATCGATAAAAAAGTCGATGCAAAGAGGACGTCTGTACGTGATGACAAGCGCAGGAGGACTGGTTCAGGTATCATCGTATTATGCAAAAGATTGTCTTTTAAGCGGACCCGCGGGCGGGGTTGTGGGCGCTTCAGCGACCGGCATCGGGTCGGGTTACAAAAAAATCATTTCATTCGATATGGGAGGAACGAGTACCGACGTCGCGCGGTTCGACGGTGACTTCGAGTATATATTCGAACATCGTGTCGGCGATGCGCATCTGGTTGCACCCGCTCTCGCCATCGAGACTGTTGCAGCGGGCGGCGGTTCGATCTGTGCATACGATGGTGTGTCAGGCAATGGCGGGACAGGCAAGCTGTCGGTGGGTCCCGGCAGTGCCGGAGCACATCCCGGACCCGCATGTTACGGCGCCGGAGGTCCGCTTACAATCACCGATGTGAACCTTCTCCTCGGACGTCTCGACCCTGCAAACTTCGGTATTCCCTTATCGGTTGAAGCCGCGCGGGATCAATTCAGAAAACTTCTGGATGAAATAGAAAAAAATTCCGGAACACGACCCGGCGAGACAGCCATACTTGAAGGTCTCATCGATATTGCAAACGAGAGAATGGCCGATGCAATTCGAAAAATATCCATCCGGAGAGGATACGATCCCCAGCATTATACGCTTGTCGCCTTCGGCGGTGCGGGTGGACAACACGCATGCGCAGTTGCAAAACACCTCGGTATGCAGACGGTTCTTTTTCCGGCAGATGCGGGATTGCTGAGTGCCTACGGACTCGGATGCGCAGCAATCGAACGGTTTGCGGAACGGCAGTATCTAAAACCGCTCGGAGAAATACTTCCTTCCATGCAAACAGAATGGGAAACACTCGAGCGTGAAGCAAAAGATCGTCTCCTGCAGGAAGGAGTACATGAGAGCGATATCGAAATTCGCCGGCGCTTGTTGAACCTGCGGTTTGCGGGTCAGGAATCAACTATACAAATTGAATGCAGCGACACTACCGATATTAACAATTCATTCAAATCACAGTATAAAAAATTGTTCGGTCACTGGATCGATAAAAAAGATATCGAGGTTGAATCGGCACGTGTTATTGCCTCGACCATACAGCAGAACGATCGAAAAAAACCCGCATCACCTGAACAATATCATCCGGAACCGGCTAGTATGCGAAAAGCTTTTTTGAACGGCAGTCATCGCAATATTCCTGTCTTCTACCGTTCAAAGTTACAACCGGGTGCTGTGATTGACGGTCCCGCACTGCTTCTCGACGCACACAGCACATCGGTCATTGAAAAAGGATGGCGGATGGAACTCGATGAAAATTTAAACGGTGTTGCCGGTTTGATCCGGATAAATGCTACCGTTCACACAAACACTCACCCCGAAGAAGTCATGCTCGAATTGTTTACCGCCCGGTTCTATTCAATTGCAGAGGAAATGGGTGAGATGCTGCGCCGTACCGCCCTCTCGGTAAACGTGAAAGAGCGGCTCGATTTTTCATGCGGACTTCTTGATGCGGACGGAGAGCTGGTGGTCAATGCACCGCATATTCCGGTACATCTCGGATCCCTCGGCATCTGTGTAAGACGTATCCGCGAAGCCCTTCCTATGGAACCGGGAGATGTGGTCGTTACAAATCATCCCGCACACGGCGGATCGCATCTGCCGGATATTACCGTGGTAACAACAGTTTATACAGACGATAAAAAACTTATCGGATATGTGGCAAGCCGGGCACATCACGGAGAACTCGGCGGGTCGGTGCCGGGCTCGATGCCTCCGCTTGCACGGCATCTATCGGAAGAAGGGGTGGTCATTCCGCCGATGTATCTTATAAAAAACGGAAAAGCCCGTTGGGATGTTATGCAAAAAATTCTATCCGACGCTCAGTATCCGACACGATCGTTGAACGATAACCTCGCCGATCTCAACGCAGCGATCGCGGCCAATGAACGTGGCGTCGCATCGTTGCAATCGCTTGTTCGCGAATCCGGATTGGAACGCGTTGTCTATTACATGAGTGAGCTCAAAAAATATGCAGAGTCACGTATGCGGAAAACGCTGCAGACTATACCTGACGGTATATACAAATCGGAGGAATTCCTTGATGACGGGACGCCGCTTCGTATGCGGATTACAATAACCAGTGATTCGGCTGTAATAGATTTTAACGGATCGGGTGCAATGCATCAAGGAAACTTAAACGCTACACCCGCAATTGTGAACAGTGTTGTCATCTATGTACTTCGCTTGCTCATCGACGAGGATCTGCCGCTCAACGAAGGGTTGATGCGTGCGGTTACGCTGCACATACCTGAAGGAATTTTAAATCCCAGATTTTCCGAAGATCCTTCGCGATGTCCCGCGGTTGTCGGAGGTAACGTCGAGACGAGTCAACGTCTTGTAGATACTCTGCTCAAACCTTTTAAGAAGGTTGCATGCAGCCAGGGTACGATGAACAATGTGGTGTTCGGCAACATTCAATTCGGGTATTATGAAACGATCTGCGGCGGATGCGGTGCGGGACCGGGCTTTCACGGTTCATCAGCTGTTCATCACCATATGACAAATACAAGAATTACCGATGCGGAATTAATTGAGCACAGGTATCCTGTCCGGCTGGAAACGTTTCGAATAAGAAAAAACTCGGGTGGAAAAGGAAAATGGAATGGCGGCGACGGTGTCGTCCGGATATTTCAATTCCTCAGCCCGCTGACATTATCGGTATTAACACAGCACCGAACGGTACACCCGTACGGAATGGAAGGGGGAGAAGACGGAGCCACGGGAAAACAGTATATCATACGGAAGGACGGCAATATTGAAAACCTGACATCGATCGACGGATGCAAGGTATATCCCGGCGACCGGTTCGTAATCGAAACACCGGGAGGAGGAGGTTGGGGAGAACCCGGTTAATGGATAATGGTGACTAGCTCGATGATCTTCCGTATTTTATTAGGTTGTTTTTAACGCAATATAATTTTTTGTGTTTTAGTGTTTTAGTGGTAAAATACGCCTTCGGTTTTTTAAAAATATTCTAAAATAAATCACGAAACTGCATTCAATGAAATCCCGCTTACTCAGCATACTCTTCTGGTCGGTGATAGCTGCGGCGTTTATCGGACCGGGAACGGTCACGACCGCCGCGTCTGCCGGTGCTGCATTCAGGTATGAACTGCTCTGGGCACTTGTTTTCTCGGTCATAGCCACGCTCGTCTTGCAGGAAGCGAGCGCACGCATCACTGTGGTCTCCGGTTACAACCTCGGCGAGGCGATCCGTTTACAATACAGAGATACACTTCGACTTAAATTCATTCCCTATTTCGTCTTTGTGTCAATTTTTATCGGCTGCGCCGCATATGAAGCGGGGAATATTCTCGGAGCGGTTTCCGGACTGACGCTCATGGTCAATGTGCCCCCGTATGTGTTGACACTTATGATCGGCACGGTCGCGGCATTATTATTGTGGAGCGGTTCGATAAAAACGGTCGTTCGGGTACTCGGAGGGGTTGTCGCAATAATGGGGATAAGCTTTCTGACTGCGGCCGTGATGCTCAGACCGCCGGTAGGAGATCTCCTGTCGGGTGGATTCGTACCGTCGTTTCCTGTGGGTTCGGGAATACTGATTCTCGCGCTGATCGGGACTACCGTCGTGCCGTACAATCTTTTTCTCGGTTCCGGTATAGCACGCGGACACACATTGAATGAGATGCGTTTCGGATTAACGATTGCCGTCCTCCTCGGCGGCATTATTTCAATGGCAGTACTCGTGGTCGGCAGCGCGATGGTGGGAGCATTCAGCTATGAAATCCTTGCAGATATTTTGTCTGAAAAACTTGGCAAAGGAACAGGGATACTTCTGGGTATCGGGCTTTTTGCAGCAGGACTCTCATCGGCGATGACTGCCCCGCTCGCGACGGCAATTACGGCGCGGAGTATATTCGGCCATACGGGAAATGTCTGGAACGAGAACTCACCCCGATACCGTGTCGTGTGGGGTGCGGTTCTTCTTACCGGCCTGGTGTTCGGAGTCTCCGGCGTCCAACCGATCCCGGTGATCATACTCGCGCAGGCATTGAACGGCATAGTGCTTCCGTTTGCGGCTGTGTTTCTCCTGATCGCGGTGAACGACCGGTTACTGATGGGTGCTGCCGGTATGAATAGCGGCATTAAGAATGTAGTGATGTGTGCGGTTGTGTTCACGGCAATTGTATTGGGAGTAACGAATATCTCACGTGCAATCGCACGTATAGCCGGTTTTGAAATTATGCAGGAAGGTGTTCTTCTTCTCGCTTCGTGTGTTGTATCGATAATATTAGCCATACCAATATGGAGAAGTATTGCGAAAAGAAGAGCGCGTTCATCACGTTAGAATATTTGAACATCACAGCGTTCGTATTTAATCTTCTTTTCTTTAAGCCGGAGGCAAAACGATTTTGGGCAACACCATTTTTTGTAATAATTATATTGTTTTGTATAACTCCAATTTTATCGGGCTGTCCGTGTTTGATTGAAATATGGCGGCAACATAGCCTGTTGGTTCACTCACTTCAAATCCCGTATCCTTCTGAACCGATATAAGCTCGGATTCATCTTTATCGAAAAGATACGCGCCGTTATACGCACCATCTGCACTTATTCGCATCCGCAGATTTTCAACCTGTTCCGTAGTTTGAGCGGTTACAATTCCCGTGCACAGAAATACAATGATTGCTACAAAAAGGATGGCTCTCATGGTATATCCTTTCTTTAAATGGAACGATGCCGACTATCGTTTGACTATGAACATACCGGATGTGATGTACAGGAAATTATGAATACGCCATGTTAAAGTCAATATAACGAATACACAACGGTTTCGTCGTTTCGTGAATAGAATGGGCACTTATAGACTCCCTCTCAGAACGATTTGCAATCCTGAATCCTTTTCTAAATACGTGCATCCAATATAGCGAAAAAGGATATTACTACATAATCATATGATAATTATAAGGAGACGCTATGAACACTAAAACACTCGCAATCGGAATCGGGGGCTTTATTGCCGGATTGGCGCTGATGGCTATTCTCGGGTTTTACAGCTTGCCGGGTATGATGATGCTGGAAGACGAAAGCAAGTACGGATTCGATGAAACGGTAGAAGTTTTTAAAACGAAGGTAGACGAAGCCGGCTGGAGTGTGCTCCAGGTTCACGATATGAAATCCATTCTCGAGCGGCACGGACACGATGTGCAGAACGTGCAAATATTCGAACTCTGCTCGTCACAATACTCCGCCGAGATACTCAAACTCGACGATGAGCGTATCGTATCTCCGCTTATGCCCTGCCGCATTGCTATTTACGAAAAGAGCAACGGCAAGACCTACATCACCAGAATGGATTCGAAACTGATGGCGCGTCCGTTCGGCGGCGTGATCAATGAAGTAATGCAAAAAGCTGCAGTTGAAACAGAGGAAATTATAGCACAGATTCTGCGTTAAACCGGGTATGCCAGATTGATATCGAAAACCGGAGAGGTCATCGTTTATCGGTCTCCACTCCGGTTCTTCTCTAAGGAAACTACAAAATATTTTATCCGTTATGATTACCACAAAACGACAACAGTTCTATTTACTTTTATTGCTCCTATTACCGGTCGGCGTTTTTGCTCAGGAACAAGATGCGACACCGGATTTCCGGTTTATGGGTTTCTTGCAACATCACGTTTCGAACGGGATCAATACCGACGATCCCTGGGGTTTCAACGTTCGTCGTGTTCGATTCGGGGTGCACGGGAATGTTCACGAAAAAATTAACTTCGTCGTTGTCGCCGGCGCCCTTGAACCACCAAATAGAACGCCGCAACCGGTAAACGCATTTATTGACGTTAGGTTCAGTCCCGCATTCAAACTGCGGGCAGGTCAATTTTTCGTGCCGTTCGGCCTTGAAGGACAGGAGTCGATTACCCGTAACCCGGCCATCGAGCGGTC
>PWXV01000341.1 GCA_003568415.1 Ignavibacteriales bacterium | reverse complement strand
GATCCGGCGTGTAAATCGGTATGTCCCGTTGGGGCGTTTACAAAGGATGAGAACGGAGCGGTGCTCTACGAAGAATCCCGCTGTATGGGATGCCGGTATTGCATGTTAGGATGTCCGTTCGGTGTACCTAAGTATACCTGGGATAAACCATTGCCGTATGTTAAAAAATGTATCTTCTGTGCGCACAGATTAAAAGAAGGCAAACTGCCGGCGTGTGTCGAAGCATGTCCGGTTGAAGCTACCCATTTTGGCGACCGTGATGAGATTATCGAGATGGCAAAAAAACGGATAGAAGATAATCCCAATGACTATGTCAAACACATTTACGGATTAGAGGAAGTTGGCGGAACATCATTTCTCTATATTTCGCCGGTTCCGTTTGAGGAACTTGGTTTCCGGGCTGATCTTATGACCGATCCGTTTCCGATGCTTACCTGGAAAGCGCTCAAAAAAGTACCGGATGTCGTATTGTTTGGCGGTGCAACATTGTATGGTATTTATTGGATTACAAGCCGCCGCGATGAGGTCGCTGAATTTGAGCGTACGCAGAAAGAGGAGCAGAAGAAATTAAAGGGTGATAAATAATTGATACTCTGAAAACAAAAACTGGATTTAGAAGAAATATGAAAACTCTGAAAGAAATTATCGGTCCGTTAACATTCTGGAAAACGGTAATGTTTATCCTTATCGGACTTATGATCTATTCCGGTATCTACCGGTTTTATTATGGCCTGGGGGCTGCGACAAACTTATCCGATACGTTCCCGTGGGGAATCTGGATTGGTTTCGATCTTCTCT
Organism: Ignavibacteriales bacterium; assembly: GCA_003568415.1. Classification (GTDB taxonomy): domain Bacteria; phylum Bacteroidota; class Ignavibacteria; order T3Sed10-11; family T3Sed10-11; genus T3Sed10-11. The sequence goes on along the minus strand of PWXV01000341.1, from coordinate 6,197 downwards.
CGGGAGTTGCGCTTGCTGCCGGTGGCTTTATGTTGGTGACGATTGTCTATATATTTAATCTGAAAAAATTCAGACCGATTATCAGGCCGGCAATTCTCACAGCCTTTCTGGGATATATTCTGGCTGTGACCGGTTTGATATTCGATCTCGGCAGGCCCGACAGGATATGGCATCCGATCATTATGTGGAATCCGCGGTCGGTCATGTTTGAAGTTGCGTGGTGTGTGATATTATACAACACCGTGTTATTTCTTGAATTCATTCCGGCTGTATTTGAAAAATTCCGATTAAAGCGGCCGCTCCAGATCATAAAATCGATTACGATCCCGCTTGTCATATTAGGTGTTATTCTTTCAACATTGCACCAATCATCTCTCGGCTCATTATATCTGATTGTTCCGCACTTGCTGCACGAACTTTGGTATACTCCGTTATTGCCGGTAATGTTTTTCATCTCGGCAGCAGCGGTTGGTCTGGCAATGGTGACATTTGAATCGTTTCTATCAAAACGCGCCTTTAACAAACACCTGAAAATGGATATACTTGTTCCGATGGCGCGTGTACTTGCGGTCATTCTACTGATATACGGACTATTAAAAGTGTATGATCTCGTGGCACGGGGGGCATTTGCAAGCGCATTTACTTTTTCAATGGAAAGCTCACTGTTCCAGGCCGAGATGATAATCGGTGTGTTAATTCCTATCGTATTGCTCTTTATTCGAAAATTCCGTACCAGCGAAAAGAGTTTATTCTGGATTTCATTTATGGTTGTTATCGGTGTAATAATCAACCGGATGAATGTAACCGTGACAGGAATTCAGGCAGGGATTGCCACTGAGACATACTTCCCGTCATGGATGGAGATTTCAATCACAATGGGATTGGTTGCAACGGGGTTTGGCGTATTCGGGTTGGTTGTTAAGTATTTCCCGATCTTTGAACATCACGGGGAACCGAAGCCACTGCTTGAAACCCACCAGGAACAGGAACGGGACCAGTTCAGCGATGGAACGATACGCATTACATCCTAGCAATGTGGTTTCAGGTACAATAATTATGATATTGTAAATTACAGTAAAGAAAAAAATGCCAGCTTTTAAAAGAGTTGTTCGTACACTAAGTTTCAAACTGTTCGTTCTCCTGATTGGTTTGCTTGCTCTATTGTTCAGCATTTATATGTATACCACAATATCGAATCAATCTTCACAAATGATGGATATGGTGGTTCAAAATGCGAACGCCACGACCGATCTTATCAGGAGTTCGTTACATTACAGTATGAAACTGCATCGGAAAGAGGATGCATATCAGATCATTGAACAAATTGCAGAAGAACCCGAAGTGAAGGATATCCGGCTGTACAATAAAGAAGGCGTCATTACGTATTCAACCGATCATGATGAGATAAAGAAACAGGTTGACTTACAAGCCGATGCGTGTGTGATTTGTCATGATGTTACGCCACCGGTTCATGCAATTCCTTATGAACGGCGTTGGCGTATTTTCTCGGAAGAAGAGCAGCCCGATGAGATTTCCCGAATTCTGGAACTTACTACTCCGATAGAAAATGAGGAATCATGCTATGATGTCGGGTGTCATCCCAGTCCTGATGATGTCACGATTCTTGGTGTTCTTGACGTGATGATATCATTAGACAGGGTAGATGCCAATATTGCCCAGGCTCGCGAACAGATGATTGTCGCTGCGATCGTTTTGATCGTTGTTGTAGCTGCAATTTTTGGTTTTGTAATTCTTTTCTCGGTTCGCCGCCCCGTAAGGAAATTAGTGGATGCAACTAAAGAGGTGGCTGCCGGAAATCTTGATTTTGAGATAAGCTATGATACCAGCGATGAATTGGGTGATCTTGCACGCTCGTTCAATATTATGACGCGTGAGTTGAAGGCGGCACATCGCGAGATTACAGAATGGTCGGACACCCTTGAGGAAAAGGTTAAACAAAAGACCGAAGCGCTGAAGAAAGCACAGTCGCAGTTAATACAAATCGAGAAGATGGCTTCGCTTGGTAAACTATCGGCGAGTGTTGCTCATGAATTGAACAATCCGCTCGAGGGTATTCTCACCTATGCAAAGTTAATAGCGAAACGGCTACGAAAACGAGAGGAACTCTCCGAAATTATGCAGGAGATGCTTGATGACGTTGAACTCATTATCAGTGAGGCGGAACGATCAGGCAATATTGTAAAGAACTTGCTTCTCTTTTCCCGCAAGCAGGTGGGTGACTTTGAAACCGTACCTATTAAACAAATAGTTGAGAAATCGACTCGATTGGTGGAGCACCACTTAAAGATATCACAGGTTGAGTTGAAAACGAAATATCCCGATGAAGATATCGGATTGTATTGTAATCCCAATCAGGTTCAGCAGGCATTGATAGCACTTTTCGTCAATGCGGTCGAAGCTATGCCCGATGGTGGTACTTTGACTGTAGAAGCCGGGAAACAAGATAAAGATGGGGATATAATCGTTAAAATTTCAGATACCGGTACCGGAATCCCCGAAGAGGATATTCCGCATATCTTTGAACCTTTCTTTACCAAGAAAAAAGAAGGTAAAGGAGTAGGTCTTGGTCTGTCGATTGTCTATGGTATAATTGAGCGGCACGGTGGACAAATATCGGTATCATCCGAGCTCGGTGAGGGAACAACATTTACAATTACATTTCCGGCTACCGCGCACAAGGATAAACAAAAAGAAGCAAAAAATGAAATAGAGAATTGAGGTTAGATCATGAAAACTAATGAAGTATCCATTCTTGTAGTCGATGATGAAAAAGTTGTAAGGGAATCATTGACGAAATGGTTTAAGGAGGATGGTTATAATGTTGAGGGAGCTGAGAATGCTGCCGAAGCTTTAAAAAAGATGCAGGCAAAAAAGTGGGACATATTATTGCTTGATATCAAAATGCCGGGAATGGACGGTATGGAGCTTCATCAGCGCATTCGTGATCTGGATCAGAACCCAACAGTTATTTTTATTACTGCACATGCCACCGTCGATTCGGCTGTTAAAGCGCTCAAAAACGGTGCATATGATTATGTAACAAAACCTGTTGATCCGGATTATCTATCACATCTGGTTAGCAACGCCGTGAAGCAACGACAGCTTACCAACGAAAACATACGATTAAAGGAACAGGTATCGGAACACGAAAAATCATATGAAATAATCGGTAAGTCGCCACAAATTCAGCGCATATACAAATTAATTGAAAATGTTGCAGCAACCGACACCACTGTGATGATTCGCGGTGAAAGTGGAACGGGTAAAGAATTAATTGCCCGTGCTATTCATAACAATAGTGAACGAAGATTCTTTCCACTGGTGACCCTCAATTGCGGTGGAATGCCTGAAGGAGTTCTCGAAAGTGAATTGTTTGGCCATGAACGCGGTGCTTTTACCGGTGCACATTACCGGCGAAAGGGTAAACTTGAACTTGCCGATGGTGGCACCTTGTTTCTTGACGAAGTAGGTAACATCGATAAAAAAACACAGATGGATCTGTTACGCGTCATTGAGACAAAACAATTCACGCGTGTCGGAGGTAATGAAGTCATTAAGGTGGATTTCAGGATTATCAGCGCAACCAATCGTGATCTCGAAAAAGGAGTAAAAGACGGCACCTTCAGAGAGGATTTGTACTATCGATTAAACGTGTTTACCATAGACGTACCACCGCTTCGTGAACGGACCGGTGATATCGTATTGTTGGCTGAGTACTTTTTGAAGAAATATAGCGAGCAAATGGGTAAACCATACGAGTGTTTTTCAGATGATGCGCTTGATAAAATCAAAGCATATTCCTGGCCGGGGAACGTCCGTGAACTGGAGAATGCTGTGGAACGTGCTATTGTGGTGGGTACTCCACCCGCAATCAAAGCTACCGATCTTCCGTTCTCTTTAAAAGAAGGTGTTAACAATACCGCTCCAGCAGGTTCACTCGAAGCAATGGAACGCCATCATATCCAGAAAGTACTTGAGGAACAAAACTGGAATATTTCACGTTCGGCAGATATATTAAAAATTGACAGGGCTACGCTCTACAATAAGATTCAAAAATTTGGATTGAAAAAACCGTCGTGAGCAGTATAATACGAATTTACAACTCATCGGAAATAAATTCGCGAACATTTGACGGTTTCTCAACTACACTTCGAAAAGTGTTTTCGGTGCCGGTTTCGATAGCAAATGTGTCGCTTAATCTCGAAGACGCTTATGACAATGGGAGAGAACAGTATAATTCAACTGCACTACTTGCCAAACTTTTAAATACTTTCGATACATCGAATAACAAATCTATTATAGTCGTGGATGTGGATTTGTATATACCTGTACTTACGTTTGTCTTCGGTGAAGCACAACTGGACGGAAGTGCTGCGGTAGTTTCTACACATCGATTGAAGAATCAGTATTACGGATTACCGAAAGATGATACATTAATGGAAGTGCGGCTTGAAAAGGAAATCGTACATGAACTCGGTCACACATTCGGTATGTATCACTGTCAGGATTATGAGTGTGTGATGAAATCATCTACCTATGTTGAGGAGATAGATCTGAAAAAAACGGTACCCTGCCGGGCGTGTCAGCAAATTCTCGATGAGAACATCGGGAAGAAAAGTCGAATTGAATAGATGCGGTTTAATGCGTATATTGTCAATTATAAATTGTGAAATGAATAATTGTGGGATGCAGGTGATATTGTTAGTATATTTTATATTGGTTATTTTTGTCTCATTTTCAGCTGCTGCAGATGAAGATACCATAGCTCAAATCTCGCTTATTACCGAGTCAGACGACATTACAAAACCTTTTTATATCGGGCTTTATTTTGAAATGGAACCTGATTGGTATATCTATTGGGAAAATACGGGTGATGCGGGTATCCCGGTCGATGTACAATGGGAACTCCCCGACGGTTATAGTATAAGCGAACTCATATATCCAACGCCGGAACGATTCGATACACAAGGTTTAATGTCGTTCGGATTTAAAGATGAAGCTTTACTTTTTGCAAAAGTAACACCCCCATCAAGCCAAACCGGCAACCACGAACAGATTATATCAGCAGATGTATCGTGGATGGTTTGTAAAGAGAGTTGTATCCTTGAGGACGGCACGGCCGAATTAGATCTGTTGAACGCTGAACCCACTCCCGGGCTTTTCGATAAATATAAAAATAAACTTCCTGAACCTCTCGCTCATTCATCGACGCGGGTTAGTACTGTAGAATCGCTAAAAAGGGATGGAAGATTTTATATTTCCATTCATCTTGAAGGAGACCCGGTTGCTGATTTTTTCCCCGGACCGGTAGAGGATTTTATCCTTTCTCACAAGGATATAGAGATCAGTGATCATAAAATATCATATACGCTTCGACCATACTCCGATACAACTGTTGTCGAAGAAGTCAGCGGGTTACTGTTTATTGACGATGTAGCTTTTCATTTCAACGAACCTGTATCTGTACTTGATTAATCCAATATATAAAAAAGGAGAATTCTCATGGTAAGAATAATTGTATCTTTAATGATCAGCATCATCCTTATGGCCGGCGGTCTCTATGCTGATGGTCCGGCTATCGGTGAGGCGGCTCCGGAATTCACACTAAACGATACCAAAGGCAATTCCTATAGTCTGGCAGATTTAGAAGGAAAAGTTGTAGTTCTTGAGTGGACAAATCCCAACTGTCCGTTTGTTGTCCGGCACTACAGAGATGATCTGATGCCTGCATTGCAACGTCAGTATGCGGAAGCGGGTGTCGTTTGGTTTGCAGTTAATTCTACCCATCCCGAACACCGTGATTATGAGACGGATGAAAGTTTGAATGATATCTTTACCGAGTGGAATGCAGCGTATCGCGGGCAACTTGTCGATCTTGACGGAAGTGTTGGACGCGCTTATAACGCACAGACTACTCCACAAATGTACATTATAGATGAGAGTGGTGTTCTGCGTTACAATGGTGCAATCGATGATGATCCGCGGGGTAATCAACCGCACGCAGAGCGGGTACAATATTTCCAAAATGCCCTGGAGCAGGTGCTCGGCGGTGAAACAGTTGAGGTAAGTACCACACGTCCGTATGGCTGCACCGTTAAATACACAAAAGATACATAATACAATTCGTTGCTATTTCGTTCAATCGTACAAACTACTTGTGAACATGTCCGGTATCT
>PWXV01000242.1 GCA_003568415.1 Ignavibacteriales bacterium | reverse complement strand
TGTCCGGCAATGGGTTCTACTTGGGGAGTTGACATATCGTTTATTCTTATAAATATTCGTTCATTTCGAGTTTGTATTTACTAATATACAGATATTCAATCAAATTTCAACTAATGCCAGACATAGATTTTTCTGCTCTTCTCCTCTAAATTGATCTTCTCCTGACTCCCCCTTTCCACCAAAAGTGGAGACCCCGCAAACGGCGGGGCACAGATGATGTCATTGTCAGCGAAGCAAAAGATTTTTGTAATATTTACAAATAAATTATGTCAAATTTTACATATATATTTAGGGTATTTTAATATTCGATGTATCTATACATTTACAAGCTGTAATAATATAAGTAAATTATGACATTAATACCCTTCCATAGAAGAAGTGTTCGTGCGGTTGGGTTATTTATCAAATAATAACGATCATTGATGCAGATTTTCCATAAAGCTTTACAATTAGTGTCACTTTCTCCCCAAAAAATCAATATATGTCATAATCTACCCATTCGTAAAAAGTGTGAAAATTTATCCAACCTATCAAATAATATATTAATTCATTGGAGGTATGCTGTATGAATTATTCAAAAATCCTAAAAATCTGCCTGTTTGCCCTGTTTATACCCTTTTTAGTGTATGCTCAGGAAGCAGTGATTCAAGGGACAGTCGTCGATGTTGAGACGGGCGAACCCTTACCAGGTGCTAATGTAGTTATTCAAGGTACAGCCCTTGGTGCTGCAACAAATATAGAAGGTGAGTACTCATTCACCATACCCGCCGCTCAGGTGACGGGTGAAGAAGTTACTTTATCGGTGTCTTTCGTAGGATACCGGCAGTTACGACGGGATATTGTACTTGATCCCGGTGAACATACCGAAGATTTCTCACTGACCCCGGATGTCGTTGGACTGGAAGATGTTGTTGTCACGGCTATGGGTATTACCCGTGAGGAGCGTTCGCTCGGTTATTCAGTTCAGAGAGTAAGCGGAGAAGATTTACAACGCGCTGCAACCGGAAATCTTGCAGATGCTTTGCGCGGTCAGGCAGCCGGAATGCAGATTACCCAGTCGAGCGGTCAGCCGGGAGCGGCATCTCGGATTGAGATCCGCGGTGTCTCCTCAATTACCGGCGATAATCAACCACTCTGGGTTGTCGATGGTGTGATCATAAGTGCAGATGAAGACCCCACGGCTGGGTATGAGAGCACACTCTTTACCGGTGGTGGTGCAAGCCGTCAGGTAGATATTGATCCGAGCATTATCGAAGATGTCACCGTATTGCGGGGAGCAAGTGCTACTGCTCTTTATGGTTCACGAGCTGCAAATGGTGCGATTATCGTCACAACCCGCGGTGCAATGGAACACCGTCCCGAAGCACCTGATATCAGATTCCGTACCCGTGTCGGTTTTGAAAACGCAATTAATGAAGGGCATCAGACCGAATATCTTATGGGAAGCCAGGGATTTATGCTTGATGGTATACCTCTTGACAGGGGTGGTTTCCAGGATCCGCGAGAATTCCGTATAGAAAACGGTGATACGTTGTGGAATCCATACTTCGGGACAAATATTACGCAAACCACGGTAAGCTGGGGTCCGCACAAAGATGAAGTCCCTGAAGAAGTCATAGAAGCGTATGGCGGAGAAATCCCGACATATGATCCCCGTGAAGATTTTTACCGTCAGGCCTCGACGGTTGAAAATGCCCTCAGTATTAGTGGTGGCGTTGAAGGATTTAACTATTACTTCAATTTCTCGAATATGAATCAGGGGGGAATTATACCAAACACGACACTTGAAAGAAGCAGTGTCCATGGCCGATTCGGCGGCCGGGTAACTCCGAATCTTACTATTAACGCATCTGCCAATTACACAGCAACAGATAATGTTTGGATGGGACAAGGGAACGGTGCACGTGCAGTTCTGTGGTCGCTTAACCCTGCCCCCATCAATTATGATCTCCGCGAATACGAGTGGGAAGACGGATCGCAGCGGTTGTATTTTGGCGGTTGGAATAATCCGCACTGGATAGTGCGAAATAACCGGTATACTAGCGAAGTAGATCGACTAATTGGTAGTCTTGAAATTCAATATAATATACTGCCATGGCTGCAGGTGCGCGAACAACTTTCGCTCGACCGGTATACCGATACCCGTAAAGAAGAGATTAATGTCGGCAGTGCAGGTCGACCCGAAGGAAGTATGTTCGACAGAACAAATAAGCGGATGGAGTTCAACTCCGACTTGCAGCTTTCCGCTCAGTTTGCACTTTCCGATAATTTGCGACTGGATGCGATGCTCGGGCATAACATCAACATGCGTGAGTTTAAGTGGGAACGCCAGCGCGGTATCGGGCTTGGCGGGCCTGATTTCTTCCATATAACAAATGCTGTAACAGTTGTTGGTGATGATTTTTTACAGGAAGAGCGACAAATCGGCGTGTATTCACAAATGGTGTTGGATTACAGAGAAATGATTTACCTGAATCTTACCGCCAGAAACGACTGGAGCTCGACCTTACCAACCGACGATAATTCTTACTTCTATCCATCAGCAAGTGTTGGGATTGTATTTTCAGAAATGTTCCCTGATGTATTTGAGGGATCATTCATGAATTATGGTCGTCTTCGTTTAGCAGCATCACAGGTGGGACGTGATGCAAGCGCATATCAGCTTGCAACCGATTTCATCCGCACGAATCCTCAGGATGGTGTGCGGGGCGAGATCACGTATCCGTTCCGGGGACAAGGTGCTTATACTGTCAGCAATATACATGGTAATCCCGATCTGTCACCGGAGCTTACCACCGAGTATGAAATCGGTGCCGATCTGCGATTCTTTAATGGCCGTGCCCGTGTGGATGTTGCATATTATGACCGTACGACAGTCGACCAGATCTTTTCGGTGCCGATGTCCTATGGCAGCGGTTTTACATCAATGCCCCGTAATGCAGGTGAGATCAGAAATTACGGTATAGAGCTTACACTGGGCGGTACACCGATTGAAACCCGTGAGTTTAGCTGGGATCTCAATGCAAACTTCAGCAGAAATACCAATGAAGTGGTTGAACTTGCACCCGGCGTTGAGAGCATTTTCCTGGCCGGATTTGTCTCAAATCAGGTACGGGTCATGGAAGGTGAAGGAAATTATGGCGTTATCTGGTCTACCGGCTTTGCACGTGATGAAGATGGTAACAAACTTATCTCAAACGGTTATCCGATGCCCGCAGGTGAACTTGGTCCTATTGGTAATGTAATGCCTGATTGGACTGCAAATCTTCGGTCGACGATGCGTTATCGAGGTTTTCAGGTTTCCGCACTGCTCGATATTAAACAGGGCGGTGATATTATGAATATGGATAAATTCTATACCGTCTTTTACGGTACGCACGAGGTAACTGCAAATCGAGGTACCGAGTACACCTATGAAGGTATTGATATTGCCACCGGTGAACCGAATGAAGTATCAATAATTCGCGATCAGACTTATTACCAGGGTGTTTATGGTAATATTTTTGAAAATTTTGTCGAGGACGGAAGCTATGTGAAGCTGCGTGAAATCAGCGTTGCGTATACACTTCCATCATCGATCATGGATTCACTTCCGATGCGGGGAGCTACCGTAAGCTTCACCGGAACCAATCTCTGGATATCAAGCGACTTCTCCTACGGTGATCCTGAAGGTAACCTGATGGGAAGCGATAACGCACAGGGATTTTATCATATGGTAGTACCGTCAACGCGCGGCTATAACTTTACTCTCAATCTGGATATTTAATGAGTGTGTATTGTAATCAAGAAATTAAAAAAAAGGTGTTTGATTATGAAACTAATAAAAAATCTAACAACAGGAGCATTAGCGGTCTTTATGGTGATGTTCTTCATCTCATGTGAAGACTATCTGGATGTGAATGTTAATCCAAACGCTCCGGCAGATGCTACTGAAAACCTTATGCTCTCGGGATTGCTCGGTGAGTTTAGTTACCGGGTCATCGGTAACTGGCCGGCACGAGACCCTGCATACTGGACGCAGCAGCTTGCATGGAACGGCGTTCCTCCATCAGAGGATAATTATGATATGACCGAGTCGGATGCAAATTCCGCCTGGCTTTATTTATATACTCATAGTATGAAAAATGCACGCGAACTCAATGAGCGTGCAGAAGAAAGGGGAAATTACTACTATGCAGGAATCGCAAAGATCATCCATGCATGGGCACTTTCGATTGCAACTGATCTCTATAATGATATTCCTTATTCAGAGGCTTTCGATCCGGTCGATACTCCGAATCCGGCATATGATTCACAGGAAGAGATCTATGAAGTTGTTTTCCAGTACCTGAATGATGCTATTGCAGATTTCGACCGGGATCCGGGTACGGTAACGCCGGGTCCGGACGATCTTCTCTACGGAGGAGATATTGAGAGCTGGCGTCAGATGGCATACACATTAAAGGCACGATTCCATATGCGTCTCACATACGCACCGGGTAATTCAGCCGAAGACCGTGCGCAGAATGCACTCAATGCACTTGCCAGTGGCTTTCAGGGACCGGAATACGATGCCGATTTTCAATATGAAAACGCACCGGGTGCCCAGAATCCATGGTGGCAGTATACAATGGGCGTCTGGGATGATCGCGATCAGCTCAGCAATCATTATGTCGAGTTGCTCAAGGAAATGAACGATCCCCGTATCCATGTTCAGATGCGTCCGATCGATGCCGAATATCCGGATAGCATAGCATATGTCGGTCACGTAAACGGTGCCGAAGGGATCGGTTCGGATAATGTATCACGCATCGGTGAGTTTTATAATGCAGCCGGTGCACCGCTCAACTGGATCAGCTATGCCGAGGCAAAGTTTATCGAAGCCGAAGCGGTCTTTCTGACACAGGGAGCCGGCGCAGCAGATCCGATCTATCGTGAGGCAGTAGAAGCCTCGATGGAACGCCTTGATGTTGCTTCACATGCTTATGTTGAAGATGGAGAAGTAGAGGAGTATCTGGCTACGTTACCGTCATTGACAGAAGTGGATGATCCCTATGAAGCAATCATGGTTCAGAAGTATATTGCAAACTTCCTCAGTCACGAAGTCTACAATGATTGGAGACGAACCGGTTACCCTGAACTCGAACTTGCAGTAGATCCTGTCATAGATATGATACCGAGGCGGTTTCCCTATCCGTTGACCGAGTGGCAAAATAATCCTCAAAATGTTGCTGATACGGGAGTACCACTCGGTTTTGATTCTATGACGTATAGAGTCTGGTGGGATACTCAGTAAATCAGAAATATTTTTAGGTATGTGTGATCATTACGTTGACAGTACACAGTAGACAGTTGATATTTTTATTGATCTCAACTGTCTACTGGTAATTGAATAAAAGGAGGTTGAAAAATGAAAACAATATTCCGGTATTTAGCCGTCACTCTGCTCGTTGTAGGACTTGCGGCTCCAAGCTTCGGGTTCGATAAATCGCGGCAGGTGGGGGTATCCTTTTCCGGAGGATTAATGAATAGTGCTCACGGCGGATTCTTTCATCCGACCCATTCTATGAGCGATGTCCTTGATAACGGAACAAATTTTAGTTTCGGTGTAAGTTATGGATTGACTGAGGTGTTCCGCCTTGAGGCATTAGTGGATTTCAGCTTTGCATCATTTAATGAAGAGTTTGAAGCGGGCGTCGGCCCCGATCCGACCTATCCTATTCCGGAGGATCCCACATACGCAATGTGGGGATTTAAATTGCAGAGTGTGACGCATCTTAATCCCGTCCTCGGTACGGGAGAATCAATTTCTCCATTTGTAACATTTGGAATGGGGATATATTCGTTTGAAATAAACGATGATGGGATTACCGGTGACCGGATCCCTTCTCCACAAAACCGATTGAAGGATGTTTCAAAAACCGCATTCGGACTCAATGCCGGACTCGGTGTTGAGTTTTATGTAACTCCTTCTATGGCTATTGCTGCAAAAGGGAAATATGATCTTGTACTGGCCGATGACGGTGTGCGTTTCGGCCCCGACTTCCGTGATCAGGGATTCTTCTCGCTTGATCTCGGATTTAATTTCTATTTCACTATGTTTTAAATATATAAACACTGGACCCCGAATTTTTCGGGGAGAAATAATAGCCACCCAAAAAAATGCCGGACGGCTTCAGTGTCTGTCCGGCATTTTATTTATCTGTTAATTATACATAAAGAACAACACCAATCCGATTAATCCGAGAGTTATAAAATGTCGGGTTACTGACAGCCCTGTACCCGTTGCTTGCCCGCTTCCTTCAACTGTTCTGATAACGATCGCCCCGTATATCGCATCGTTTCCATAAAGCAACCGTGATTCCGGCGGTCGTATAACTTCAAGGGTTTCAATTTCTGCCGGCCGTATTATTTGTGCAAGTCCGTCCGGTTCCGTTCCAATCCTTATATTATCTATTATTACCAATGGGTTCTGTTGACTTTGATCCTGTCCTGCCGGTTCTCTCAGTTGTAAGTTAATATGGAGATCGGCACCATTTTCGTGGATATTTACACGGGTTAAATTGCGATTGAGAAATTGGCCGAGTGTTTGGTGTCCCGCATCGAGTAGTTCATCGCGGGTGAAAAAGTGTCGGGTGCTTCGTTCAATACGACGGACCGTATCGACAACTTCAACTTCTTCCATCAGTATTGGTTTTTGATCGAGTTGAACACGGAACTCCTCATCAACCCCGGGTCTGAAATCGTGTGTGTACGAAGAAAATATGTAATTAATATGGCTGAAAGTTATTGTGTAGGTACCGGGAGGAATGTCTTCAATCTTGAAAAATCCCTCTTTGTCACTCGCAGAGCCGTACGGAGTACCTGTGAGTAAAATATTTACATTTTCAACGGGTTCTCCTGTCTCGGCATCGGTGACGGTACCTGTTATTGTGATTAGATCATCCGAGTATAACGTCAACGCGAATATCGATAACAGGATTATGTAGAGTTTTCTAAGCCGTATAAACATCCGAATACACCCCTTTT
>PWXV01000330.1 GCA_003568415.1 Ignavibacteriales bacterium | reverse complement strand
GGTTCGTCAGGATTCGGTCAGGATTTCACCGATGCAATTAATCCTGACTGGATGACTTTGCCGTATGAAGATACAATTCTTGCTGCCGAATGGTTTGCAAACCAACCATGGATTGACGAAGATCGAATGGTAACCGGAGGTGGCAGTTACGGCGGTTATCTTTCAAGTGTATTGCTTGGTAAAGAACATCCGTTCAATGCACTCGTGATTCACGCACCGGTATATAATATGTATTCTCAAATGTCAGCCGATTTTGCGGTGCATTCAACACGCTTCGGAGATTTTTGGGAACACGATATTTACGATGAAATATCTCCTCATTACCTCGCCGGAGATTTCCACACACCGGCGCTGATCATTCATGGTCAAAACGATCTTCGCGTACCGGTCGGACAATCGTTTGAGATATTCCGTACGTTGCAGCATCACGGTATCGATTCACGATTGATCTATTATCCCGATGAAAACCACTGGATACTCTCACCAAACAACTCACTGTACTGGTACGAGCAGGTACGGAAATGGATCGGCGAATATGCCGAACCGGGCGGAAGATGATTTCCTTACAGATGGTTATAAGGTATAGAAGGCAAGACGATTTTGAGCAAAACTTTTTTAAAAAAATTGTTTTGCCCTTAATAGTTTTGCCTTTACTATTTACTGCATTAAGAAAAGACTTAAAGGGTTTTTTATGGATGAACGAATGAGATGGAGTTCCGAGCGGGCATTCGTTTTTGCGACTGCTGCCGCTGCTGTCGGTCTGGGGAATATGTGGCGTTTTCCCTATATGGCCGGCGAAAACGGCGGCGGTGCTTTTATTCTTGCATATCTCATTTCTATAATAGTACTTGGATTTCCAATTATGTTGATGGAGTTCGGTGCGGGGAGGACCGTCGAGGGAAGTCCCGTTGCAACCTTCCGCGATAAACATCCGCGCGCTGCGATATTCGGATGGATAGTTGTACTGCTGACCGGCATCATTATGAGTTATTATCTTGTCATTACCGGCTGGACACTCGGATACAGCGTGGACAGCATTCTCGGTCAGCTTTCTTCGTTTGAGGATTTTTCGGCACAATACAATTCCCTCTGGTACTTTCTTATTGTTGTGGTGGTCACTACCGGAGTTCTTATCGGTGGATTAAGCGGTATTGAACAGAAAGCCAATTACCTGATGCCGGTGTTGATCATTATCATCATCGGGTTATCTATATACGGACTTACGATGGAAGGAAGCCGGGAAGCACTACGGTTTTTGTTCAGTCCCGATTTCAGCGCGCTCACAAAGTTTGAGATATGGTTCTTTGCTATCGGACAGGCGTTTTATTCATTAGCCGTCGGTCAGGGGTACCTGATAACCTACGGAAGTTATTTACCTGAAAAAGTTAATTTACCAAGAGCAGCCGGTGCCGTGACCGGTGTTGAAACCGGCATTGCATTGCTGGCCGGTTTAATGATCTTTCCGATGGTATTTACGTTCGGTCTCTCACCCGATGAAGGTTCCGAGCTTGCTTTCAATACGATGCCGGTCGTGTTCAATGAAGTGCAGTTTGGTGGAATACTCGGCACCGTTTTCTTCACGCTCTTCTTTCTTGCTGCGTTAAGTTCCTGTATTGCGGGAATGAAAGTCGTCGTTACCACGATCCGTGAAGAGTTTAAGTTGACCAATACAAAAGCGGTTTTTGCGGCAATGACACCGGTATTTATACTGGGAATTCCATCGGCGTTAAGTTTCTCACCGCTTGAAGTGATGTTGGGCGACAGACCATTTCTTGAAGTGGTCGATATGTTTGCAGCCACCCAGATCGTTGTTACGTGCGGTGTGGTCGGTGCGGCGATCATCGCGTGGATGATACCCCGCGAAAACCTGCTCGAATCGATAGGCGAAAACCGGCAACGTTCGGTAAGCTGGATGATCTTCATCGGCCGCTATCTACCAATACCGGTCTTGATAATTTCTATCATTCGTTTATTTTTATAATTGAGAAGGCAAAACAATTTCGGGCAACACTATTTTTTGAAAAAATGATAATAAATAATTGTCTTGCCCCTAATAGTTTTGTCATCATAAACTCAAAACATGAAACCCGAAAACTCAAAACCGTTATGGCTAAACTCAAACTTGATCTGCACGACATATACAACAAAGGCGATGAGATTGAAAAGGAGCTGAACAGGATTATCGAAGATGCGGTCGAGAAGAGAATTAAGATGGTTGAGATTATTCCCGGGAAAGGAAGCGGGCAACTCAAAAAGCGGGTGTTGAAATTTTTAGAACAACCGCATATCAAAGCGCAATATCATCGTATTAAGAAGGACAGCAAGAACTTCGGACGGTTGTTTATATATTTTAAGAAGTGATATTAATCTTACCATTGTTATCATATATCTACCCCTTTAACTCTTAAATTGAATTCCGACTTTTATATTGTTACATTTAAGATGCTGTAGTGAAGCTGAACAAAAAGGTCGGAAATGTTGTTGAGTTTATAAACCGACCCATCCATAATAATTTTTCTCCAAATGTTCATTAAGTACGTATGCCAAATTATAATATCACCTTGCTAATATTAACGATGACGGTGGGGATTTCCCTTATTTTCTTTTCATGTTCAGGGGAGCAATCCGATCATTCTGAGCAGGGGGTAACTCCATCATCTATTACAATCGCCGAAGCCGCCTATCGTGATCTCTCGCATATGTTCACCGTATCTGCAGAAGTTGAACCGTACAGAAAAGTGTATGTTGCTTCACGGATAGCGGGACTTGTTGAGGAAGTGAACTATGAGGAAGGTGATTCGGTACGTCAGGGCAATAGCATGGCGCGCATCGATACGAGGCAGCAACAGATAGAGCTACGCCGGGCTCAAGTTGCGCTTGAAGAAACCCGTGATGAATACGAACGTGCCGAACAGCTTTACGAAAGCGATGCCATAAGCCGCGCAGAATATCTTACGGCAAGAAGAAATTTTGAACAGGCAGAAACCGATGTCGATCTCCTTGAATTGCATATCGAGTATGGCAATATACGTGCACCGGTCGATGGAATTGTCACCGCACGCTATATCGAAATAGGGAACAATGTCTCCGAAAATGAACGGGTGTTCGATATCGCACAGAATGATATGTTCGTTGTCAGACCGGGAGTGTCTGAAATGAATCTTACCGGACTGCAAGTCGGTCAACCGGTTGCGGTCCGCCTCGATATCAACTCCGATAATAGTATCGACGGACGCATCCGCCGTATCTTTCCTGAATCCGACGGGGAATCCCGTTTGTTCACCGTTGAAGTAGAATTGCTGCCCGATGAGAATACTCCGGTTCTTCGCTCCGGATATCTTGCACGTGTTCGATTTATTTCCGATGAACGCAGGGAGATGATCACCGTTCCGTCGGAAGCGGTGGTGCGAAGGAATGGTGAGACTTACGTATTTGTATTAAGTGATGATGAAGATGAGGTTACACTCCAGGGAGTTGAGGTGGGGATTCAGCGTGACGGATACGCTGAAATAAGTACAGGAATTGAAGCAGGACAGAAAGTTGCCGCAGCCAATCTGGAAGCCCTCGAAGACGGTGCACCGGTTCGTGTGGTGGGTACATTTCGAAGACATGGATTTAGAAATTAAAAAAGTCGTATGACAGACAAATCACAAAAGCTATCTGACGATTCATTGCAAAAAGAATATCGTGGTATTTCCTCATGGGCTATTAATAGACCGGTCAGTACGCTCGCGATTACATCGGTCATCATTGTACTCGGTATTCTATTTTCGGGACGATTACCGGTTGACCTCTTACCTCAGATAGATTATCCGCACATTCGCGTTGTGGTAAACTATCCCGGCGTTATTCCCGAAGTGATAGAAGAACAGGTAACTCGGCCGCTCGAACGAAATCTTGCCGCGACCGAAAATCTCAGAGAATTACACGGCAGGGCATCGGAAGGACGCAGTTACATCGAAATGTATTTCGATTACGATGTTGATATCGATATTGCGCTTCAGGATGCAAGCAGGCAACTTGAACGTGCGAGAACCGAATTACCCGACGGTATCGATCCACCGAGGATCATGAAAATGGATCCGTCACTCGATCCGGTGTATGAACTTGCAATAACATCGCCGGTTCGCTCCTCGATTGAAATACGTGACTGGGTGGATCAACGTTTGCTGCCGCAGTTGCTTTCTATTCCCGGTGTCGGATCAATAGAAGCAGCAGGTGGAAAGATACGCGAGATCGATGTGGTTGCGGATCCGGAACGATTGCGATCGTACGGTTTGACGATAACCGATATCGGGCAGGTACTTGCCGGACGTAATGTCGACCGTGCCGCTGGCAACATAACTTCCTATGAATACGATATAATGGCACGTACCGAGACCCGGTATCGCTCAGCCGGGGATGTTGCTAACACTGTCATACCGCTTCCGGGTTCGGGTAGATCGATAAAACTTTCCGATGTTGCATCGGTAACCGACAGTCACAGAGAACAACGGTTATTCGCTTATTTGAATGGCGGTGAGTCAGTGCAGGTCTCGCTAATGAAACAGCCGCAGGCGAATACGGTTGCCGTCATCAATGGAATAGAACGGCGGCTACAGGAACTTCGCGAGTCCGGTTTCATCACTCCCGATATCGAATACGAATCGATCCGCGATGAATCGTTCTTTATTACCGCATCAATCCGGTCGGTTACTTACGCTATCATAATCGGCGGGTTGCTTGCTATTTTAGTCCTGCTCTGTTTTCTGGGAAGTATAAAACGGTCTGTAATTATTGCGGTCACACTCCCGGTCGCTGTTATTGCTGCATTCATTTTGATGATGATCAGTAATCTCACGCTGAATATAATGAGTCTCGGTGGTCTGGCACTGGGAATCGGTTTGTTGATCGACAATTCGATCGTTATGCTTGAGAATATCTCCCGGCACCAGGATGATCTGGGCAAATCACCGAAGTCGGCGGCGCATGAAGGTTCACGGGAAGTCTTATCCGCAGTAGTTGCCGGGACGATGACAAATCTCGCTGCGGTATTACCGTTTCTATTAATTACCGGTATTGCGGCACTTATTTTCCGTGAACTCATTCTTACTATTGCGTTTGCTATCGCTGCATCGCTTGTTGCTGCAGTTACGCTTGTACCGACGTTGTCGTCACTTATATCCTCAAAGTTTAAAAAAGGCAGCGGACTATCGAACTCTTTTATTATCAGAACATTTAATCGTGTTTTCGACAGGTTGAGAGAAAAATATCGTTCGATACTTTATATACTTGTGAAGAAACGATGGGTTTTCATCTCCGGGGCTGCAGTGCTGTTGATTATCAGTATATTTATTCTCGGTAGTTTCGGCACCGAATTTCTCCCGCCGGTTGATGACGGACGCATCACAATGCGTTTTGTGCTTCCATCAGGTACTTCAATTGGACCAACTAATGAAGCTGCCTCTATTATAGAAGAAGCAATCAATGAGATGCCGCATGTCGAAAGGGTTTATATGACCGTCGGTGGTTATTTCCGTGGAGGACAGTTATCCATTCGCGGCGGTATGATCGATATGGCCGTACAATTGACACGCCCCTCTCAGCGAAGGGGATATTCGGCTGAACGATGGGTAAGGGAATTCGGAGAGAAAGTATCCGGACTCGGATTGCCGTTTGTGCAGGAACGAATACGCGGTCCACGCATCGAAGGATTACAGACCAGTCTCGTCGATGCGGATATCGCGGTCGGTGTGGTCGGAGAAGAACTTGATGTGCTTGAAGAAAATGCCCGTTCCATTTTAAGAGAGCTGGAAAACCTGCCGGGAATCGGCAGTATTCAGGTGGGACGTGATGCCCGTATTCCGCAATTAATCGTCCGTGTTGATGAGGAGCGGTCATCTCAATTTCAACTGACTTCCGAAAGAGTTGCCGGTATTTTGCATAATGCTGTTGACGGTATTGTACCGACACGGTATGTTGAAGGTGGATTTGAGTATAATATCCGTGTCCGGTATCCGCGTGATATAACCGGAACGGTGGAAGGTCTGCAGCAAATTCCCGTGTCGAATCTTCAGAACCAAACCGTACCGCTCGGTAGTCTTGTTTCATTCGAAGAAATAACCGGACCGGCACATATTGAACGGTTTAATCAGATCCGTGTGGTGTGGGTAAATACAACTGTTAATCTTGAAGAAGCAACGGTCGGTGAGGTGGGAGATATGATCAGAACGACGTTGCAGGATTACGAACTTCCCGATGGGTACAGTTTGATTTACGGAGGTGAGCAAGAAGCAATTGAAGAATCGAACCGTTCGCTTATGCTTGCCATTGCACTTGCGATCTTTTTTGTTTTTGTGGTTATGGCTGTACAATATGAGAAACTGTTCAGCCCGCTTGTGATCTTAACCTCGCTGCCGTTTGCATTGATCGGCGTCGCAGTTGCTTTATTAATTACCGGACTTCCGTTCAGTGCACCGGTATTGCTGGGCATTATATTCCTCACCGGAATTGTTGTGAACAACGCAATATTACTTGTTGAGTTCACCGAAAACTATCAGCTAAAAGAAGGACAGGGTGTCATCGATGCGGTTGTCGAAGCGGGAACGGTACGCTTCCGCCCGATTCTTATGACAACTATGACATCGATTGCAGGTATGTTACCGCTTGCTATCGGTTTGGGTGAAGGTTCTGAATTATTGCAGCCGCTTGCGGTAACGGTTATCGGCGGGTTGATCGTTGGAACATTCCTGACACTTATGATAATACCGGGAATGTATGTGGTGTTCTCGGATATACGTAATACTTTGGAAAGATCAAAAGAGTAATTGGGTAATAGTTAATTTGTTAATGGTTAATCGGGATTATTCTCAACTGTCCGATTAACCATTAACAAATAATCAATAATTAAAATCAATTGTTTTTTAATCAATGAGCGAAGCGAATTAATTCACCGGTTCAATTCTATACAAAGCACCATCCGAATGGTCGGTTACTACATAGATATTACCATCCGGTCCTTCACGCACATCGCGAATGCGTCCGACCTCACC
>PWXV01000226.1 GCA_003568415.1 Ignavibacteriales bacterium | reverse complement strand
CTGCAGTTCCAAATATTTCCAACGATTCTCTGTACACGTGCTCGGCTTGAAAATGATTGTGTGTCTGTGTATATACACCGCCTAATTCCTGCAATACCTGTCCGACCATCACGTGCCGGTCACCGATTGCTTTCTGTAGTATAGAAAGTGCTTCATCGTACAACTGTTCAGCTGCTATAAAATTGCCACGGTCACGATTTAATGTCGCCATAGACCAAACCACTAAACCTGTGTCCAGGTACTTATCTCCATGAATTCGTTTATTTATGTCCAATGCTTCCGTTAATGCAGCATCAGCTGCACTATACTCTCCTTTTTCGATCAATCGACTTCCAAGATGGCGAAGCATACGGGCACCCAGCCGTGTATCGACCATATCGTTTAACCGGAAAATCCGTAATGCCTCACGTGTTTTGTCTATTGCACCATCCAAATCGTTTTGATGGTATCGCAATGTTGCTATGGAAAAATAACTTTTTCCCACATCAGGATGATCAGGACCGAACAGCGTGAGCCGCATATCGAGTGCTTCTCGATTTAGTTCTTCGGCTTGTGTATAATTACGACGTGCACCTTCAACAGATCCCAAATTCTCCAGACTGGTTGCATACTCAGGAGACATATGTCCCGGTTTCATTCTGAATATTTCAACGGCTTTTTCAAAGTGCGGTACTGATTGCTGATAATCTCCCTGATCATGTAAAACAAGTCCGAGCGAAAAATGAGCAAGCGCATAATCTGGATCAGCGTTATCTGAAAACGTTTGATGTAATTCAATAGCTTGCTCCAGTAGCGGGAGCGCTTCTTCATAAGAACCGATACTCCAATAAACGCGTCCGATCAATTGCATCATTTTTGCTTGAAGTTCCGGTTGACCGGCAAGATCTTTGATCCGGTCAGCGCCCCGGTTCAACAATTCCTGTGCAGTGATATCGGTACCACGGGCTTCGCTTGGGTCGGCCGCTAAAAATAATTCTGCTAAAAATTGAGTGGTTTGTTCTGCACGTTGGGCTTCCTGCTGTGCTATGTTTCGCTCTTTTGCAAGCTCCAGTGTATGATAGGCTATTAAACCAATGACTCCCAGTAAAATCATCATTCCTGTTACTAACGCGCGGCGGTGACGCTTCAGAAATTTGCCGAATCTGTACCGTGTCGAATCTCTTCGTGCTATTAACGGAATATTCTTCTGATACCGGATAATATCATCGAGCATATGGCCTGCGTTTTCATACCGCTTATCCGGTTCTTTCCGTAACGCTTTCATGGTGATAGCATCAAGATCTCCCCGTATATCCTGCCTTCCCGGATAAACAGAATCACTCATCGGTACAGCACTCGGTTTGATTGGTTCTTCGCTTCGAATCATCTGTTCAACACGATGTACCTTTAACCCATCGAATGTAAACGGATGAATACCTGCGAGTAACTCGTATAATAACAAGCCGAGTGCATATACATCGGTGGCTGTCGTTATCGGTTCATCGTTTAATTGTTCAGGTGCCGCGTAGTATAAACTGACCGCCCTGAAACCGGTTTGAGTAAGATGCTTCTGATCAGCAGTGAGTTCATCATCAAGCAGTTTGGCGATACCAAAATCAAGGATCTTAACCTGGCCGTCACCGGTAACAAGTATGTTTTCAGGTTTGAGATCGCGGTGAACGATAAGGTTTTTATGTGCATAACGGATTGCTTCACAAATTTTCTTAAAGAGATTAAGCCGTTTATTCAAAGAGCAATTATGCTGACGGCACCACTGCGTTACCGGAATGCCGTCTATATATTCCATAGCCAGCCAGGGTAACCCATCTTCTGTATGACCGCCGTCATAAAGCCGCGCGATATTCGGATGCTCAAGCCGGGCAAGGATCTGCCGCTCCTGCTTAAACCGATGAATTGTGGGTGACTCCGTTCCCTCATACCGATACATTGTACGCAATACTTTGAGGGCAACCTTTTTCCGGTAACTTCCATCCGCACGTTCGGCAAGATATACAACCCCCATTCCGCCCTCACCGAGTTTTTCAATCAAACGCCACGGGCCGATTTGTTTACCATCAAATTCCTGGTCTCGTTTATCCTCTCCCTGAAAGATCTCCTCTATTTGCTGTTCATTCCATTCCTGCCATTCATTCCAGAACTCTTCAGAATCGCCAACCGATTGCAATAATTCATCGACTTCTTTTCTGAATGCATCATCATCACCGCAGACATCATTCAAATACATATTCCGTTCATCAGGTGATAACGATAACGCCTTATCCACTATAGTAAAAAGCATTTTTAAGCGGTGATTTTCCATCTTTACTATCCGATCAGATTTTCTTCCGATGATTGATTATTGAAATAATCAGTATTCAATAATACATATTCACTCATTAATTAGTTGGCGGTAGAGCCACGAGCGCGCTGTTTTCCAATCGCGATCAACCGTACTTGTTGAGATATTTAATAGCTCGGCAATTTCTTCAATAGTAAATCCGGCAAAGAAACGAAGATCGACTATCGTTTTCAATCGTTCGTTTACCGCTGCAAGTTGTTCCATTAACTCTTGCAGTGATTCGAGGTGTTCGGTATATTTTTCGACTGTAACGGATTCATCATCAAATGCGATAAGTTCTTTCGAACCGCCCCTTTTCTGAGCTTTTTGTTTACGGTGATGATCAACTAAAATATGACGCATCGCTTTTGCTGCCATTGTATAAAAATGCGCGCGATCCTTCCACTCTGTTTGCGTCTGATCGATAAGTTTAAGGTAGGCTTCGTGAATGAGCTCGGTTTTTCGAAGTTGTCCGGGAGCCTGCCACTGGAAAACCTGGTAATGAGCTAACCGTTGCAAATGCTCATAAATTAGCGGAAAAAGCCGATTATACGCATTTTTGTCTCCACGGCTAAAATCGAGCAACAGCCCGGTGATATTTCCCTGTTCAGTTTGCACAGCTACTATGAGGTATTTTACCTGTATTTTACGTGTATCTAAGTACAGACAGTTCCCGATCCGGTATGTCATATCGGGATACTCTTTTTGATTCTACGAGCGATTGCAGAATATACATAAAAATAACTAACATAACAACTTTAAAAAATACAATTCATAGGGAGGATGCAAATGAAATACTATCTTGTGTTTTTAGTGACTGCGGTAATCTTCTTGGGCTGCTCGAGCTCTACCTCAAGCGATGTTGATAATATTGACCTGCTCATTGATGAAATTCGTGCTGCCACACAATCATTTCATAATCTTGAAAATGCAATAGCGGCGGGATGGGATACCCCGCTATCGCCGTGTGTGGTTCATCCGGATTTAGGGGGAATGGGATATCACTATGGAAAAATGGAGTATTTCGACGGGAGAATTAATCATCTCGAACCACAGGTACTGCTCTATGAACCCCTCGAAAGCGGTGAGTTGGCTTTTGTCGGTGTAGAATATATTATCCCCTATGAAATACATTCAGCAGATTTATCACCACCGGTACTCCTGGAACAACACTACCACCCAAATAACGAGCTCGGTTTCTGGGCACTGCATGTGTGGACAGAAAAAGAAAATCCGGGCGGTTTATTTGCCGATTTCAATCCCAACGTATCATGTCAATTTGCAAACGATTAATAACCAATACATTAAACCAACAGGGAGGATGATATGAGTCTGAAATTTTACATCGGCACGATAGGGGTACTTTCTATTGCCCTGGTAGTAATCTATTTAATGCAACCCATAGGGAATTCATCGATAGCCGTTGGAGCGACAGCAAACAACAGCGATAATCAAGAAATGATCGAGAAGGGCAAATACCTTGTTACTATCGGTGGTTGTCACGATTGCCATACACCGAAAAAGTTCGGTCCGGAGGGAATGTCCTTCGATATGGATCGTCATTTCAGTGGCCATCCGGCAGATGATACATTACCTGAGATACCCGAAGGCGTACTCGGTATGGAAGGATGGGGTTTTTTAGGGAACCATCATCTCACCGGTTTCGCAGGTCCGTGGGGATTGAGCTTTGCAGCAAATCTTACGCCGGATGAGGAAACGGGCATCGGTACGTGGACTGAAGAAATGTTCATCAAAGCAATGCGCACCGGTCAGCATATGGGTGAGGGTCGGCCGATTCTTCCGCCGATGCCATGGTTCAATCTGGCGGAGGCAAAGGATGAAGATCTGAAAGCGATGTTTGCATACTTTCAATCGCTGCCTCCTATTCATAATCCTGTTCCCGAGCCGGTATTGATGGAGAAATAATTCTCAGAGTGACGATTTATGTGGGTAATGACATAATTCATTAGCGCGGGTGTGTCAGGCTGATTGGAGAAGTTGTCACACTGAGCGGAGTCGAAGTGTGACAACTTTTTAGCGTAATGACATAGATCTAAAGATATTTTCTGCTTTCGAGAATTACAATAAGAGTGCTTTATGAAACGAGTAGTTAAAATCGCCGGAATTCTATTGATTGTATATCTTGCTGTCGGGTATCTTTTCCATCTGGTAATATTTCCCCAGAGAACACCGGATGTTCTCAACTATTTCCAGCCGGGCGACGTCCTGTATAGTGAGAAAGGCGGAAATACAATGACAATCCTCGCTCAGGATGGTGATATTGTACATATGGAAATGACACTTCTTCCTTTTGCGGACGGTCCGCCCGTACACTATCACAACGGATTCGACGAAACATTCATCGTCGAGTCCGGCACATTAACAATACTTGCCGACGGCGTTGAACACATATTGGAACCGGGCGAGCAGATTACCATTCCGAAAGGTATGGTGCATAAACCGTATAACCCCACGGCCGATACCGTGGTGGTGCGGGGCGATATCCCGGTCGAGTTTGCGGTCTATCTGAATCAGGTCTACGGCTATATGGATGAATCGGAAAAGAACATGCGCCCGCCGAAAGTAATCTTGCAGATGGCGATGTTCGGAAACCGGTTCGATTCTCATCGTCCCGAAGATCCGCCTCTGCTGGTCCGGAAACCGGTTAACTTCATGATCGTGCCGCTGGCGAGACTGCTCGGGTACCGGTCGTATTATGAACAATACGGTCTGAATAGACCGTCAGACGTAACGGAGTTAAATAATAAATGAATATTTATCTTTATATAGTTCTTATATTAGTCTCTTTTCAAATCTCCTTTTCCCAATCGCCCGGAAACAACGGAGCGATAGCGGGACGGGTATCGCTCGAGGGTGCAGTCCCCCCCGTTCCGCAATTAACCGTCCATAAAGATGTTCACTGCTGCGGTTCAACGACTCCCTCACCCCGGCTATCGGTTGGAAAAGATAACGGACTGAAAAATGCCGTCGTCTATCTTGAGACCGTTGCCGGAGGAAAAAGGTTCGACCTAACGGATCCTGTTTTGCTCGACCAGAAGGAGTGTCACTTCGACCCGCATGTAATCATTGTACCTTATGGCGGACAGCTTGTTATCAGAAACAGCGACGATGTTCTGCATAACGTCCGTGCATATCATATCAGCGACGGAAGAACAGTATTCAACATCGCCCAACCGATACAGGGGCAACAAACATCGATTCGACCTGCACTATTCGATAAACCCGGCATATACCATGCAACCTGCGACGCCGGACATCCGTGGATGAGCGCGTTTATTGTTGTGGCGAAGCATCCGTATTATGCTATTACCGATGATAACGGCAGATTCATTCTTGAGGACGTTCCACCGGGTACTTACCGGTTGAAGGTCTGGCATGGAGGAGTACACATTAAAGAAACCAGAACATCCGGTAATGAGATTATTCAGTATATATACGAAGAACCGTACGTCATCAAGGAGGAAATCGATATACGATCCGGGTCTGTTTCTCCGGTTGAAGTTATGTTACAACTACGAGAGTAAAACCAATGTCCGCAACAGGTATGCTTCACCACAGCTACCCTTACCAGATAGGCGGTTTATCGGCTATGCCGGGGGTTTTACTCGGCATTATCTGTGCGGTGATGGGAGCGTTGAATCTCGATCCACGCAACATGAATGCGGTTCTTCCGGGGTTCATGCTCTCAATGATGTGGATCTTTATTATGGGAGTATACTTGTGGAAACTTGAAAAAGCACCGGAGAATTGAAATCAACAGTATGAGCTCTATAAAGATCGGTTCCATTATCATAATTGCCGGATCGGTGCTTTTTATCATCGCGGCATTTTCTCCCATTTCCCGAATCTTCGGCATACCGGCTCCCGAACGGAAACTCGAAATCATATTGTCAGCGCCGAATCAATGGATTACAGCACAGATATTCTTTGCACTCGGTGCACTTGTGACGGTAGCCGGTCTGAGTATCGTTACCTACTCATTCAGAAACCAACCATTTTCAGTATTGCTGAATATAAGTGTTGCGATTCTATTTATAGGAGCTTCTCTATGGATCTGGCATGTATACTTAAGAGCAGTCGATCCTCAATTATTCACCGATAGAGGAATTCCTGTCTGGTACTTTGCAACATATACTTTCCTTACGCAGATTGGTTTGGCTTTTTTCGGGATCGCATTGCTCCGAACCGGACTCCAAAACTGGGTCGGGTGGATGATGATCGGAAGTATGGGGTTCTTCTTTGTTCTTACCATCATCTTCAGAGATATGCCGCCGTTTGTGTATTATATTGTAACGTTGATAACAGGGGTAATGTTGTACCGGGCAGGACCTCTATTAAAATCATAACGGAATTATTATGCGGTCAACCAAGAAAATCTAAACAAAACACACACATTATTCTTAGCACGAAAAACCAAAGTAAGATTGTCAAATTACATGATGCACTTTACTAGGGTCTTCTTAAATCCGAATTACATTTGGACCTTCCGTTTGTTCCGCATATCGGTATAGCGAGTGATCCAAATCCCGAAAAATGTAAGAAAATCGTTGATGAATTAAATCAACAGGATTTCAAAATAAGAGGAAGCATTGATACGCTGGATATCATAGAGTTCGATGGCAAAACTGTCAAGACGATTGAACAGATACATTTATAAATCAGTAGATCGCTTTAAGATAATACACCGTTGTAAAT
>PWXV01000221.1 GCA_003568415.1 Ignavibacteriales bacterium | reverse complement strand
AATTTATGTGTCGACCGATCTTGGTTTTATGGCACAAAATCCTTTCCTTGCAATTATTACCCCGTTATTTGGCGGGAGAAAAGTGCTTTTCCCGATTCCGACAATCGACAAAGAGATGATAGAGTATCTCAAAGGACTGGCTGAGACCGGTAAGTTCAAACCGGTTATCGACCGGCGTTATCATTTTGAACAGATTCCCGAAGCTTTCGAATATGTCCATACGGGTCAAAAGACCGGAAACGTAGTCGTTACATTAGATTAAATGAACCGAACTCGCCGTTCTCATTATATTCGGAGGAATCATGCCCGCACCCGTTCCAAACATCGTACACGTTGCAGTCATAGCAATTGCTCTGCTTGCCGCACCTGTTGATATCATGGCACAGGACGACCACTATGAATCTGTGCAACCGGATTCCGCCGACCTCCTCCCTTTAGCCGCTGCATTAGTACGGGCGGCGGGATCTTGTTGATTACCGGCGGAGAGCTTCCGCCTGATTACACCCGTCTACACGGAGATGACGTTCCGCCAGTATAGAGAGTATTCGTATATTATTCCGTTTTCCCCCGACACATAGGGGCTTACCATCCCGATAATTATCGGTATATAAATGTAAAAAGCGAAATCACTCGTATCTCTTGATATTTTTCCCAACCTTTACTATACTTTGAAATACATAAGCAGATTTTTAATGATCTATCGGATAAATTATGATCAACGATAAAATCAAAAAACGAGTGCTTGAACTTTCGGAACAAGAACGTGCAGAACTTGCACATTTGTTAATAGACAGCCTTCACTCCGAGAAAGAATCTGGATCGGAAAAAGATTGGTCGGAAGAACTTAAGCGACGTATCGACAAATATGAGCGAGGTGAAAGCTCAACTAATTCCTGGAAAAATGTGAATAAAACCGCCCGATCTCTCCTTGACCGATGACCAAACCGGTTCTTGAGTTTGACGATGCAGCGGAAGCCGAATTCTACGACATCGTTGAATATTATAAACAATTTGACCGTTCTCTTTCAAACGATTTTGTTCAAGAATTTGAACGCACTATTCAGCGATTAGTAAAATTTCCAGGTGCAGGACATCCCTACCTTCATCAGACTAAACGTGTTTTTCTTAATCGATTCCCATATGCAATAGTTTACAAGATATACAGGGATGAATCGATCATTGTTTTCGCTATAATGCATATGAAACGAAAACCGGGGTATTGGAAAAAACGCCTTAAATAAACCCACCGGAGGTAGAACAGCACACGGGAATCAGGCAGGTAGTGTTAGTATTGTCCTATCATCGGTTTCAAGCTGACAGCGGCCCTTGCTTTTGCAAAAATCACAGCTGGAGTGAATGCTTGCCGCATTTTCTGAGTGCAGCGTTGACGCTGCAGGTTAAACCTAGACCGTTACCCTCACCTTATCAAAATCACAAATTCACCGATACCCCGAAGACCACCGTCCGTCTACCGAAATAACTCTGTATCTCCTCACGCTCAGAGTAATCCCTCGAATATATCTACCCAAATAAATTATTAATATCCAATTCTATATTCTTGTTTTTAATATTTTTATTATTTACAATTTAAACAATCACAAGCAGCTTGTGATTGTTTGTTTGAATATATTTGCTTGAAACAACGCCGGATAGTGGTATTATCCGGAAACCATATAATTAATAGTTCAACCGCGATGTAACGAAAGCGATGGCACAGATGAAAGCTGATGTGGCTCTCCTGACTGAACGCCGGTACGTCGCTCAGGACGTTCCGGAGAGCGACTGGTATAGAAGAAACATCCTGCGTGATGATCAACTACTTCAAGAGGCACTCGATCAACTCGGAATCTCGTCGGTGCGGGTGGATTGGAGTCGTCCGGACGAAGATTGGTCCGGGTATCGCTGCGCCATTTTCCGGACGACCTGGGATTATTTCGACCGGTTCGACGAATTCTCCGCCTGGCTCGGTAAGGTTCAGTCACTGACACAACTGTGCAACAAACCTTCTCTCATTCGATGGAATATGGACAAGCATTATCTCGCCGACCTCGAATCGCGGGGTGTTACTGTCGTGCCGTCGCGGTTTGTGGAACGCGGAACGACGGTTTGCCTACAGGATCTCCTCGATGAGGCGGGTTGGTGCGACGCCGTCATTAAACCATGTGTTTCAGGTGCGGCACGGCACACGTATCGCGTTCACCGTGAGAACATCGAAGAGGTCGAAGCCGTAGTGCGTCGTTTGCTCGCCAGCGAATCTTTCCTGATCCAGCCGTTTCAGCAGGGAATTGTCGAACATGGCGAGGACGCCCTGATAATGCTCAACGGACGGTTTTCGCACGCTGTCCGGAAAGTGGCCAAACCCGGAGACTTCCGGGTGCAGGATGATCACGGTGGTTCGGTACATCAATACAAGCCGAGGAGGGAACAGATCGAATTGGCGGAACACGCCATGGCCGCCTGTCATTCAGTGCCGACGTATGGTCGCGTGGACATGATTCAAGATAATCAGGACCTTTACGCCGTGATGGAATTGGAATTGATCGAGCCGGAGCTGTGGTTGCGATTCCACCCACCGGCAGCATCCGTTCTGGCTCAGGGTATCGCCGGACTTCTGTGAGAAATGGATAGCCGAAAAGATTACTTCCGTCATACCTGATCCCACTTTGGACGGGATGACTCCAGTGATTAAACAACAATTATTGATATTCAAGACATTATCCGATAACAGGATAGTCGGCATCGAAATACTTCATTCCTCAAAAAAATAGTTTTAAAAATTATGCTATCATACAAACTCGAATTTGATAAGGAATTAATAACTCAAAAAACTGTTTAACACTTTTAAAAGATTCGGGAAACGCTTATTTGAAGATCGAGACTAATTTTGCTTTTCTTCCATTTTTATTCGAATTATCTTCACCATCAAATTCACCGCTAAACCAGACACCACCGTCATCCTCTCGAAGTGAACTCTTATTTCCTTCAACTCAGAATAATCTTCTAAGTCCGTATTAACGCTAAGATTTATCACGGTCCGTTTGCATTAATAGAGATTTTTGCTAAATTGGTAGATATGAGCAATCGCTGGTCTGCTGAATACGTAGAATTAGACAATAAAAAACCGTTTGAGGAATTCGTCCTAAGTCTTCCAATAAGAGATCGGGCTAAGATATTTGAAACAATAAATTATTTTCTACAACTCAAAAATGAGAACTTATCGATCAAAGAAAGTCTTTCAAAACATATGGAAGAGGGAATTTTTGAGTTGAGAACCTCGTTACGAGATACAATCGCAAGAAGTCTTTATTTCTACGAAAAAGGTAGAACAATTGTAATAACTCATGGATTCATTAAAAAATCTCAGAAGACACCCAGAAAAGAAATAGAAAAAGCGAAAAGATTAAGAGAACAATATATGAAGAGGTCAAAGTATGACTAATTATGAAAAATTATTTCAGGAACAAATGAAGGACCCGGAGTTCGCAAAAGCATACCGCGAAGCTCAATTGGAAAGGATATTAAACGAATTCTTAGAAAACCTGAAATATAGAATATCCAAGGATGAACCAAAAGAAAAGCTGCTGAATACAATTGACTCGATGCAAAAACATTTAAGCTCGTCGCAAACATAATTTGAGTGTTATACTATCCGTACCGCGTCACGCAGTATAAAATACACTCATAATAATAGTATGTTGTGATAAAATGTTGTTTTTATGATGCGGTTCAATATAAGCCGCTATGTAGTGCATCTATGACAAAATCCAATAAAATCTCACAGCCCGGCATTATCAAAGGAAATCCGAGTACTGCGGAAAACACCCGGGTATTTATTGACGGTAGTACTCGTTCTTATGCAGATCTGCGAACTGCCACTATTGGATTTGGAACGTATCAACCGGGCTAACGTTGGTCATTTCATGCCGGGCCGCAGATGGGAAAGGGTTCAGACAATCATATTGGTTATGTTATATCTGGCCTTATGATGGTCAAAGATCCATCGGGAAATGAAGCGGAGATAGAGCCGGGGTGCGCATTCGAAATCGCGCCAGGAAGTGACGCGTGGGTGATTGGAGATGAGCCATGTATAGCCATAGACTTCATACCCATAAGCAACTGCTTCAAATCTCAGTAATGGCAGTCATATATGTCGTGTAAACGGCTAACAAACAACTTCAACTACCAGCCAGTTTCATGACATTTTTGACGGTACGAAGTAGCTTGAACTTAATCATATTTTTCATAGTCAGTTGCAGCCCTGGCTGCTGCTTGGCTTAGCATTAGCCCCACCTTCAAAAAATCACAAATTCCCCGCCATCCCAAACACCACCGTCCGTCTCCTGAAATAACTCTGTATATCCTCACGCTCCGGGTAATCGCGTGAATAGAGAAATCCAAACCGGTAATTCATATTCACTACATTTTCGATCTATTAAAATACGATTTCACATCGCTTGTAACTATCCAACATACTGTCCCGTATACTTTAAGAGCTTTTATATTGTAAACCGGTGAGGCAATCGATGATTCAATGTAAATATTAACAAGGACATAAATTTTAGGTATATATTATGGATAACCCCAATAATGAATTAAAGAGAAAAGCAAGATTTGCCGGATTCCTTTACCTAATAATAGTAATCCTTGGCTTTTACGGAATCATGTTTGTTCCTTCACAAATTCAAGTTATCGGGGATGTTACGGCGACATTTAACAATCTACTCGAAAAAGAATTCTTATTCCGGACCGCCATATTCGCGCATCTGGTCAATACGGTTGTTTTTACGATAATGGTTCTGGTTTTCTACCGGTTATTTGGAAATATCAATACTTTTCTGGCAAAACTGATGGTAGCTTTCGTGATTGTACACATCTCGTTCGAATTCGGCGCGGAAGTTTTAAATTATTCAGCTTTACTGATTGCAAAAGGTCAGTTTTTGAACTCAATAGAACTGGTACAAAGACAGGAGTGGGTTTACCTGTTTTTACGAACGTCAAAATTTGGATCCGTCGGGCTTTCCATAGCGTTTTGGGGATTATGGCTTATTCCTCTTGGTATCTTGGTATACCGGTCGGGTTTTATACCGAAAACATTTGGTGTGTTGTTGCTATTGGGTGGGATGGCATATATTATTGAAAGTATATTTTTTATACTATATCCCATCCCCGGAAACATACTATTATCTTTGTTATTTGTGTTTTATGCGATAGCTGAAATATCGTTTATGTTGTGGCTTTTAATAAAGGGAGTTAAAAACACAAATTATACAGACAATACGGTGACTTAATAAATTGTACTCCGATAAGTATGAGACAAATTCAATAGCCACTGATATCACATAAAATACGGAAGAATTAAAACTGTAATCCGTGTAATTCGTGGCTTCGCTTATCTTTTCGGGATAGTCACAAATTCTATCAATCAACAATTAAAAGAAACAGAGGATATACTCGTGAATACAAATCGTACATTAACTCAATCCATCGCCGGCCCTGCACTTGCAACAGGATGTATATTGTTGATACCCCTGGTAGCAATGCAGTATACCAATGAAGTCGACTGGACCCTGTCCGATTTCATTGTTGCCGGAATTCTCCTGTCCGGAACCGGTCTGACATATAAACTAATAACCAGGAAGTCGGGAGAGATCGTGTGCCGGATCGCCGTTGGATTTGCACTCTTCACAGGGCTTTTCCTTATCTGGGTGAATCTTGCCGTCGGCATCATCGGATCGGAAAACAATCCCATTAACATGATGTATTTCGGGGTGATTATAGTTGGAATTACCGGTGCTTTCATTGTCCGTTTTAAATCACCGGGAATGGCTTACACAATGTTTGCAATGGCAATTGCTCAGGTATTGGTTGCCGCAATCGTACTGATTACCGGTACGTTCCGGTCACCACACGTTCCTGTAATCGAAATCGTAGCTGTGAATGGATTCTTTTTTATACTGTTTGTCGTATCGGCGTTGTTATTTCGGTATGCATCGCAAGTGAAGGTGTCGGCTTAAAAAGTACCACTGACTTTTAAGAATCGGATTCCTATCATATTAAAACCAAATAACAAAGAGAGGTTTTGAACATGACGACTAAGGAAAAAGCCATAAAGATTATTCAAGAACTCCCGGAAGACGCTATCCGGGAAGATATTCAGGAGAGAATAGATTTCATAACCGGTGTACGTAAAGGTCTTCGTGAACTGGACGAAGGTAAGGGTATTTCTCATGAACAGATCCGGGAAGAGTTCAGAGAATGGTTTTCAAGCTGATCTGGTCTCCGAGATTGCAAGGGTTTGGCATTCAGCCAGAGGAATTCCAGATATCGAATAGCTGCCTACAAACCGATGTAGCCAATGGTTACTTATGGCACCCCGGAGCTTATCGCCAGACTTTTATCCCTACTCTATTAAATTCACCGCAACTTCAAACACCACCATCCATCTCCCGAAGTAAATCTGTATCTCCTTGTTTATGCTCATCCTATTTACAGAAATGAAAAATGACCAAAATCCTGTAGATGAGTTCCATTTTCAAAATTATAATTTTTCTCGTATATTAAAAGTTTGTACAAATTTCTCTTTTTATGCCCCAACTGGCGGCATAAGAACATTCATTATACACTAATTTTAACAGTAACGTTTTAAAAAAAGGGAGACTATATGGACACTTCAAAAAAAGGAAAATGCCCGGTAACTCACGGGGCAAACACGGATACAAATAGTTCCGTCATGAGTTGGTGGCCCGATGCCCTCAACCTCGACATTTTACATCAACATGACACCAAAACAGATCCTTTAGGCCGGGACTTTAATTACCGGGAGGAATTTAAGAAGCTCGATTTTGAAGAACTAAAGAATGATTTGAAAAAATTAATGACTGACAGTCAGGAATGGTGGCCTGCCGACTGGGGGCACTACGGCGGCTTGATGATCCGAATGGCCTGGCATAGTGCCGGTACGTACCGTATTGCCGACGGACGCGGCGGCAGTAACACCGGAAACCAGCGCTTCGCTCCTCTCAACAGTTGGCCCGATAATGTTAATCTTGACAAGGCACGCAGACTGTT
>PWXV01000287.1 GCA_003568415.1 Ignavibacteriales bacterium | reverse complement strand
GTCCGGCAGGTACGTCCGGTATACTGTAACTCCCCGATTCATCCGGTGATGTAAAATATGGATTCTCAAGCACGAGTATAACAGCATTCATATGTGCATGTATATCGCAATAAATTCGAACAACACCGGGTCTGTCAAATGTAACTGTGCGAAATTGACCCTGCGGATATCGACCGAGGTCGAACTGGCGGGGTTGTGAATATGAGAAGACATTATGGTAGACATCATCATTATTCGGGAAGACGACGGTTGTTCCCTGTTGTATTGCGAGAACATGGGGATAAAACATCATATCACGTTGATCAAGTATAACTCTGCCTGAAGCAGTTGCTGTGATCGGTTGATGATTCATGTCATTCGGCTCGAGATATACTACGGCTTTTTGGGAAATAGTATAGCGTTCCGGTCGTATAGATCGTGTGGTTTCAGTAGAATGTGTTGACCTGGACAGGTATCTTTCAGAAATTCTTTGTCGACCAAGGAGTTCATCACGGTCATCGCGTGTGACGATGATTTCTCCCCGGATCGTACCTGAATTCTCATTGAGTCCGGTATATGCAGGAGGAATTACCCCCAATAGTGCAAATAAAAAAATCAATCGAATATTCAATTGGTGTAGATAATACATCCTCCACCTAACCTTTCGAAATAGATCTTTCTACTAAATAAAAATATGAAACATAATTATAAACTCGCTGAAATTCGGTAAATCGTCACTGAAATGAAGCCGGTACAATGGCCGCAACTCAAGTCCGGGAAGGAAAAATAATTCAGCACCGACACCGATCGCATGTCTTGTCAGATCGGGGGTTCCTCCGGTACCCAGATTATATTGTAATTTTAGATCGATTCCCTGTTGAATGAGATAATTGAATTCGGTAAAGAAGAGTAAATAGTTCTCAGCGGATGCATCGGGTGGTTGCTTAAAGTTTACGAACATTAACTCGCCGAGGATATTGAAATTTCGCTCGACCCCGATACCGCCAAACACACCGTAATTGATAGTCTCGAACGATGCACGTTTATTCCGGTACAGTGATCCACCGAGAAACCCGTTGGTACTTCCTTCGGACAACAAACGCCATTCTCCCCGCAATGCCACTGCATTTATACTTTCATCGGCAAATCGCTGGCCTCCCCCGGGATTACCGCTGAATAATCCTATACTCAATGTGGTGTAATCTGTGTTATAACCAAACTCTGCACCGGTATCTTCGGCACGCTCACCAAAAGGGATGGCGGTCATAACACCCGGTGCACCGGAACGGGTATAAACGTTGTGATCATCCATTCTAATACCATATGCCGGGATAAACTTTCCAACTTTTACGTAACTATCTATTGACGGGATGTTGAGCATTCCAAATATCTCAAATCCTTGATATAATCCGATATCGATATAGAAAAGTAAATCGCGGGTTGCCTGCATCGAGAGATATATATCTCCCTGCATCTGCCAGAAGGTACTGTAATTGTCGTCTTCGTACAACATTAATGTGCGGAAATTTGTCCCTGTGCGAATAAAATCATTCAAACTGGTAGAAAAACCATCAAGCCGTTGCTCCTGCTGGTATGTTCGCATCGGAAGGACTGTTCGGCTGTAATATTCTGCTCCGAACTCATTACGCATTCCGCCTCCGGTAGGATTTACGTGGCATTCCATACAGCTTACTCCCGAGTCAACTGCAAAGCGAGGTAGGGCATTGCTATCAACGGGAAAGAAAATCCAGATAACCGCTACAATACTTGCTGTTTTTAGTAATCGAATCCATTGCATCTCTGCCTCCTGTCGATTTGTCAATGATAAAAAATGAATCGGATATTGCTTATAAAATTCGGGAAAGCAAAACAAGCACCGCTACAATGATTAATATGATTATAAAAACCGGTCTATTCTTGCGTGGAAGTCGTTTCATTTCGTTGATTCTGCTCTTAAATAACAGTATATTACAATAATTTGAACACAATTTCCGGGTGAACGGTTTCATGGAGATTCGCAGCGAAATAAACCAATACATTGACTCAGTCAATACATTTTCACAAAATCGTTTACAAAATAAAGAGGATGTTTCCATCCTCTTGCAGCTCAGCAGAGATGAGGGGAAAGAACAGGCATTTGAGGATCTCACTTTTCACGCGAAATATATATATCGCGTATTTGGTATCCTGAAACGCACGACACCCGATTCAGATGCGTATCCGAAATTATCGGCAGAGTTCAAAGAGGGTATAGAGAAGGTCAGCACTCTTCTGCGTACTCTTGTAAAAGAAGCGCCGGATGACATCAAACAGCATTTTATGCGGAAATATTTCGGTTTGACGCACGAGTGTCTTGATAACGTTCTTGCTGTCTCTTACGACTTGAGCTGGATAAAAAATTGGAATATCGATAAGGGAAATAATACCGGGAAATAGATTTGAGGTGAATGAAATGAAGAGAGATAGAAAACACATATTAACGTATACGATTATTTTTGCCTTATTATTAGCGTGTGTACCGGTATTTTCATTTGGTCAAACTGATGATGGGAGCGTTCCGGTTGTTCGAATCGGACCAACCGAGATTACACGGGATGAATTCAAGAAACGATTTGAATTAACTCCCTGGCCAGGAAAACACCGGGAAGGATTTATCGACGTCATTAAAGAAGAAATACTGTATTCTATGATTGCCGAGCGATTACTTGCACTCGAAGCTGAACGGCAAGGGTATACCGAGGATAGGGGAGTGCAGGAAATGGTTGAGAGGATTACGCGGTTTTATGTGAAAGACCAACTTTACAACGACGAAGTGCGGGGTGCTGTTGAAATTGATGAGGAAGATCTCCGTCAGGAATATTTCCGGACAAAGACCGATGCATATGTCAGCTTTCTGTTCTTTGAAACCAGTGCCGAAGCAAATATGGTATGGGAAAGGATCCAGGATGGAATTCCATTCGAGCAAATTGTGCTCGATGATCCCGAACATATGATATCCAATCATCATGTCGATTGGGATATGACACATCCGAATCTCATTTATGTGCTCGATGATATGGAACCGGGTGATGTTTCACCACCGGTGCCGACCGAGTATGGATTTTACATTATCAAGCTCGAGGATTTACAATTCGATCCGATTATGACCGAGGCTGAATTTAATCAGCTTAAACCTTCTCTCGAGAAAGAACTGCGGTCAAGACGTGAAAAACCAGCGGCTCGTGACTATGTAAGCGATGTAATAGGTGAGACACATATACAGGTGCATAGCCGTGGAATGAATCTCCTGCTCAATGAAATGGAACGGGTACTTGAGCAAAAACGTGCAATGGATTTTTCCGGTCATCCGATGATTGTCTTCAACGATCTCGATTTCGACGAAATGATAACGGAATTACAGGATGAACTGGACAAGTCCCTCATCACATATGGCGATTATCACTGGACTGTCGGTGAAATGCTCCGGCAGCTACGGTTGTTCGGGGTGTGGTTCCAGAAAGAGCCCGATATGCCGGTATTACCGCAGTTACGAAATATCATTGAAGACGTTGTTGTCGATGAGGTATTATCAAATAAAGGATTAGAACGAAACTACCATACATTGCCGGATATTCGCAGAGAGATCGATACCTGGAAGAATCACTTTCTTGCCGAACTGCTCAAGCGGGATGTTATTAGAAATATTGAGTTGGACGAAGATGACCTGTATGAATACTACGAAGAACATCGGGAAAAATTTATTCGTCCCCTCGAAGTGAATATCCGGGAAATACTCGTGGCTACTCGGGCAGAAGCAAATAACATACTGGTACAATTGGATGCCGGCCGTGAGTTTGAGGAACTTGCACGGTTGCATTCACAACGCCGCTGGGCAGCGGAACAGGGAGGTGAATTTGGATTCTTTCCATCGACATTATACGGTGAAATTGGCCGTATAGCAGCTACGCTTGAACCCGGTGAACGATTCGGTCCGTTGCAGGTCCCCGAAGGATACTCGATATTCAAGTTAATTGATAAGCACGAACCGGAGGAAGACCTCAATCAACCATTTGAAGAAGTAAAAGAATCTATTACATCAATTTTAACACGTGAAAAAAGTGAGGATATCATATCACGCAAGATATCCGGTCTTGCCGATGAGTATCCGGTTCGTATCGATTATGATGCACTTGATGAAACAGAAGTTACCCAAATCCAAATGTTTGCCTTCAGGTATTTCGGGTTCGGTGGCAGATATCCCGCTGTGCCGATGCTCGATCGTCAAATAGGATGGATATTTGAAGGTATTAAAGATCAAATGATTATTCCATAAATGATAGTTGTATATGGATCAAGAAGCTATACTTGATGAATTAGAAGGACTTGTCTCATCTCTTGGTTTGCAGATACGATATGAGAAGGGAGATTTCAAGGGTGGTGATTGTATTCTGTATGATCAGAACCTTGTTGTTATGAACAAGAAAAATACCGATACACAAAAAATTGCATTACTTTCACGGGTGGTTGGTATGTACGGCGGAGACGATCTATATATGAAACCGGTCGTTCGTCAGGTTGTCGATGATGAAATGGCACGTTACTATGAACAACTTCGCAATACTCACCCAACAGGACAAACTGATGAAAATTCTGATACTCAACGGTCCGAATCTTAATACGCTCGGAAAACGCGAGCCCGAAGTGTACGGAACTCAATCGTTAACCGATCTCAAAGAAATGATTGAGAAAGCATTCCCGGAGGATTCGTTTGAGTTTATCCAATCAAACGAAGAGGGAGCAATTGTCACTCGATTAAATCAGTGCCTGGATGAACCGGTGGATGGTATTGTGTTTAATCCCGGAGCATTTACCCATTATTCATATGCTCTGCGGGATGCGGTGTCGATGTTGAATATACCGGTAGTTGAGGTTCATCTCTCAAATCTGCACGCACGTGAATCATTCCGTACAAAATCGGTTATTGCCGGTGCCTGTGCCGGACAAATCTCGGGCTTCGGTTTGTTTAGTTATATGCTCGGTGTACAAGCAGTGAAATACCGCGATACTCGTGAGGGTTGATTAATGATTAAAGCTATTGTGTTCGATCTCGATAATACACTCGTTGATTTTATGGCAATGAAGCAGCAAGCAATCAATGCAGCGATTCGAGCTATGATAGATGCCGGTTTACCTCTTACGTTTGACCAGGCGCAAAAGAAAATTGATCACATTTATCAGGAGCGTGGTATAGAATTTCAGAAAGTGTTTGATACATTATTGTATGATGAAACAAGCCAGCTCGACTATAAGGTGCTGGCTGCAGGCATCATTGCATACCGGCGTGCACGGGAAGCAGCACTTGTTCCATATCCACACGTCTTCATAACCCTGGTGCAATTGATAAAAAGAGGCATTAAACTTGCGGTTGTTTCAGATGCACCCAGCCGTGAGGCATGGCTCCGGTTGACCTATTTGAATTTGCATCACTTATTCGATGTGGTGTTGACCCATGAGGATACCGGCGAATATAAACCAAGTCCCGTACCTTTCAAGACAGCGCTCGAAAGACTTGGTACCGATGCATCGGAAGCATTGATGGTTGGTGATTGGGCTGAACGTGATGTGGTAGGTGCAGCCAAAGTTGGAATGAAAACCGTCTTTGCTCGATACGGGGACACATTTGGAACTAAACACTCTGGAGCTGATTACGAAATTAATGATATTCAGGATATAGTAAAAATCGTTGATCATTATAACAAGACTTAATTCGTTTTTAGATGATACAGGGAATCGGCATCGACATAATCGAAATAGACCGAATCCGCCAGATGATCGAGCGGCACGGGGACAGATTTGTCCTGAAGATATTTACCGATACCGAAATTGAGTATTGCCGGTCTAAAAAGATACCGTTTCAACATTTTGCCGCAAGATATGCGGCAAAAGAGGCATTTAGCAAGGCAATCGCTACCGGCTGGCGGGGAGAATTTCGCTGGCGGGATATTGAGGTATGGAATAACGAGTTCGGGCAGCCGTCGATAACCCTGTACGGAAAGCTGGCTGAGCGTATCGGAACTGATCGGGTTTTCATTTCCATGTCACATTCTGATAATACGGTTATAGCTTTTGTGGTAATAGAGAAGCTAACTGCTTGATATTTAAATTCCTGTTTCGTATTATGTGAAGTATCATATGAAGAAACATTCGATAAAAAAGCTATATTACTCGATCAGCGAGGTAAGTAAGATCACCGACCTTGAACAGTACGTTTTGC
Source organism: Ignavibacteriales bacterium (assembly GCA_003568415.1). GTDB lineage: Bacteria > Bacteroidota > Ignavibacteria > T3Sed10-11 > T3Sed10-11 > T3Sed10-11. The sequence continues at coordinate 837 of PWXV01000287.1, read as the reverse complement.
GATACTGGGAGTCGGAGTTTGAACAATTAAAGCCCTCAAAAAACAGGGCCGGTAACCGGATCTATACGAACCGTGATATACAACTGATACTGTTTATCAAAAAGCTGCTTCGTGACGAACGTTACACGATCGAGGGAGCAAAGCAGGTACTTAAGAACTGGAATCCCGAAGTTGAAACAGGCGAGCAGTTAGAATTAATATCGGTACCTGCAAAAGCGCCCAAAATAAAGGACGACAAACTTCGTAACGATATCATCGAGGTGAAAAAGTTTTTAGAGGAACTGTTGGAGAGGGTAAAATAATACTTTCGGAACGTAGCGCAGCCCGGTAGCGCACTTGAATGGGGTTCAAGGGGTCGCGGGTTCAAATCCCGCCGTTCCGACAAGCAGAACGGCCTCAAGAAGAAAAATATCAATGAGGCCTTTTTTTTATGCATCCAAAGACTCGCGGGATTCACTGCAAGTAAATCCCGCCGTTCCGACAAGCAGAACGGCCTCAAGAGGAAAAATATCAATGAGGCCTTTTTATATTCATCCAAAGACTCGCGGGATTCACTGCAAGTAAATCCCGCCGTTCCGACAAGCAGAACGGCCTCAAGAGGAAAAATATCATTGAGGCCTTTTTTTTATGCATCCAAAGACTCGCGGGATTCACTGCAAGTAAATCCCGCCGTTCCGACAAACAGAACGGCCTCAAGAGGAAAAATATCATTGAGGCCTTTTTTTATTCATCCAAAGACTCGCGGGATTCACTGCAAGTAAATCCCGCCGTTCCGACAAGCAGAAAGGTCTCAATTAGAAAAATATCATTGAGGTCTTTTTTTATGCATCCAAAGAT
>PWXV01000300.1 GCA_003568415.1 Ignavibacteriales bacterium | reverse complement strand
TTCGGATTCACCTATTCCACGACTGTGTACCCGCATCAGGTTCCGATGTCTGAACGGCAGGTTATAATAGATCCACTCACTGTCATGTGAGAATACAGGATACATTGCCCCGTAGGGTTCATCTGTGATGCGTCTCATTACCGGTGCGTCATCAACATCGACCGATTCATCAACAGTCAATACAAAAACCTGATGACGACCGGCATGACTTGATGTAAACGTTACATACTTGCCACACGGCGACCAGCGTGGATCCCGGACGGATACCGGCGACGTTAAGCAAACATCTCGCATAGTCTCAAGCCATACCATATGGAGACAATGCTTCTTATCAGTTGCGACATAGACAAGTCGTTTACCATCGGGTGAAACATCCGGCATACTGCCGCTAAATAGTCGCATCCGATTTGATCCATCAAGATTCATAAGATATATAGCACTCGATTCGCCTCTAAATCCCTCAGCTATAATCTTTGGTTCCTCAATGGTAATGGAAATTGAAACGGGTTCAGGCGATCGAAGTAGATAATTCCATGTGAAAAACAAAGCAAGTAATGGTACAATTATAATTACCAGGAGTATTGCAAGTGTTTGTTTATTATTTCTTTTACACATATTCTTTATTGGCTGTTCAAATAATTAACGGCTTCATTTATAATAGTATCCCGGAACAATTGTGCATCTTCCTGTGTAATATCAATTTGCAAATCTGGACTTATACCGATACCCTCAATCGGTGATAGATCCACCGGAAACTGCCGCCAAACCGGCAGTCGGTATCTCCATCCATTGGGTAATTCCCGGTGAATGGGATTTCCCAAACCACCTCCCGTTGTATCTCCGATGTGTTTCACGTTGGGGAGTTCCTTCATTGCAAGCACGAAATCTTCAGCTGCACTATAGGTCGATCGGTTCGTCAACAGGGCTACTTGTATAAGATATTGTTTTCGACCTTGAGGAACTATTCTTCTGCTTTCCAATTCAGTAAAATCGGTATGTCGCGGGCCATTTCTGAACTGAATATACGAATATATCCGCTCGCGGTCGGTAAATCTGCCGGCCAAATCACGTGCATCCTGACTGCTTCCCCCTCCATTATGCCGAACATCAATTATCAGTCCATTCAGATCGTGAAATTCATCCAGCACATCATCTATTGAATTCACCCAGCCACCCGCACCGGTAAAGCTTTGCACATATATATACCCAATCGAGCCGATTCTGCCATACAAAATATTCCCCTCGCCGGTGATCCTTCTTGTTACGCTTAAATATCGATTCATCACAATCTGAATGTTAAAATTTCTCGGATACTGATCATACCAACCTGTATAGGCAGAAGTTCCATACGGTGAATATATATTCACGTGGCCGTCTTCTAAAATATTCACCATATCTGAGAGTATAAAAAAGAGATCCTCTTCATTAATTGAGTTATCTATTTGTGATGCATATAGTGTGTAAACCGAATCCCAGTCTATATTTTTATCAACAAAAAAAGGATAATAACGGTCAAACTCAGTCCATAACGCTTCAAAGACATCTTCAGGTTTTGCAGACGGCTCTGCTTCGATTAAGAGATCAGAACATCCGGTAAACAAAAACGATATACATATCGAGACAAGTAATAAGTATTTTAATTCTTTTCTCATATTTTACAACCGGTATCCAAATTGAATTATAATATTTTCAGAAGCAAAACGTGCAAGTCGGGGTACCCTATGCCGGTAATAATTGAGCGTATAGAATAATTCTGTTTGCAGCCGTTCAGAAAAAATGCGCTGATATGAAATCATCACACCCATTTTTCTGAATGATTCAAAAAATTCAAACGTATTCTGAGCCGAGCCCCGTATTGAATACGGTGAATGGTAAATATAGGCAACAGGGGAAACGCCCACACGTGACCGGATCCGGTGTTGATTACCGATCCGGTAATAAATCTCTATTGCGGGATGGAAGGCGCTGATAAATTCGATATAGATATCGCTGCGATCTTCAAAATAAAAATGCTCCCGGTACGTAAGGATATTATCAAAGTAAAAGCCGCCCAATATTCGAAGTCTATCGTTAAAATATGAGGTCAGATGATGTACATAGCCACCTTCAAAATAGAGACGGTAATAATCTTCATACATGCCTCCCGGCTCAGCACCTGGAGTATTAAATTCGCCGCCGTCATATCCGAAAACGATTCGATGCCTCCCGCGCCGTCCTTCATGTGTATATTGAAGGGTATACATCAATGTCTTGTTGCTGTAGCGCAAAGGTGATGAGTGATGGTCAATAAAATAATGAGACAAATACCCGATCCCGGCATGTATAGACTGATTAGTCCAGACTTGTGGTTCGGTACCCCACACCTTGGAAGCTGCAATTAAAAGTATTATCCAGATAATTATTTTCATATGAGATATGTAATGATAAGAAATTTTTGTAAATATTTCAGCAGTTGATTTCCAGCGAATTTTTAAACATATTAAACCATATTTTCGTATAGGATCGAAAAAGAATTAGCTAACCAGTGGTGGTTCTGTACCGACAATATTGACAATACAGCGGTAGCCGTTGTAATTTTCATAGTACCTATATCTGCACAGAGCCCGTCCAGGAATATATTTCTTTAACTAATGAAGAAAAATATTAAATTATATATTGCGATTATTATACCGCTTCTTGTATGGATACTTCCTACTGAATTAATTCCCATTAAAGACCTCACCGTTGTCGAACACCGTGTAATAGCATTGTTTCTTTTCGCTGCATTATTCTGGATTCTCGAGCCGATACCAATTTATGCCACCTCTATAACGGTCATGGTGTTACTGCTTATCACTACATCCGATAGAAGTTTCATTATATTTCAACTTGCAGCCGGAGATCCTGACTTCGGAACATTGATTCGTTATCAGGATATTATGGGAACATTTGCCTCACCGATAATTATGTTATTTCTGGGAGGATTTTTTCTTGCTATGGCGGCAACGAAGTACCGTCTCGACCTCAATCTTGCAAACGTTTTGCTCAGACCATTCGGAAGCAACCCTAAATACGTTCTGGTCGGGATTATGGTCATCACTGCTCTTTTCTCCATGTTTATGAGCAACACCGCCACCACCGCAATGATGCTGGCACTGCTTGTACCGGTACTCAAACTATTTAAACCGGGTGATCGGGGCAAGGTTGCATTCGGGCTCGCAGTACCGTTTGCCGCAAATATCGGCGGTATCGGAACGATCATTGGCACCCCGCCGAATGCCATTGCTGTCCGGTATTTGACCGGTGATTACGCAATGGGTTTCGGTCAGTGGATGGTTATGGCATTGCCCTTTGTCATCATTATGATGGTGTTTTTATGGTTTTTATTACTTCGATTTTATCCCATAGAAACCGAAACGATCAACTTGCAGATCGGCGGGAAATTTTTAAAAAACTGGAAAGCAATAATTGTCTATTGTACCTTTGCCGTCACGATAATTTTATGGCTTCTTGATTTTCTGCATGGTATGAATGCGTATATAGTTGCATTGATACCTGTCGCGGTTTTTTCGGCAACAACTATTATAAATAAAGATGATCTGCGGAATATAAGCTGGGATGTACTCTGGCTGGTCGCCGGCGGACTTGCACTTGGCCTTGCCCTTGAACAAACCGGGCTTGCCGAGAGTATTGTTGCAAGCATTCCGTTTAGTAAATTTGCTCCCTTATTAATTGTTGCTTTTGCCAGTATTCTTACAATAATAATGTCTAATTTTATATCAAATACAGCCACGGCAAATTTATTGTTGCCGATAATGGTCGCACTGGGTGTGAGTGTTCCGGAATTATACGATGTCGGCGGATTACGGTACATTGTATTGACCGTAACGTTTGCCTGTTCACTTGGTATGGCTATGCCGATCAGTACTCCTCCGAATGCACTCGCCTACGGCTCCGGATTTTTCAGAACACAGGACATGCTTAAAATGGGTATTATCGTTGGAGCGGTAGGTTTGGCTTTTGCCTACATTTACCTATATGTTTTAGCAGATGTGGTCGATCTTCTATGAGCAAATTTATAAAAAACTTCCATACACAGTTTCTGATTGATATTTATTTTTCCGATCCGAAACGTGTTGTTACACTGAAAAAAGGAGAATTTCTTTTCAAACAAGACCAATTCAACGATCGATTGTTTCTTGTTAAAAAAGGAAAGGTGCGCGGTTTTGGTGTAAACCCGGACGGGAGTGAAGTAGAGTTCTTCATTGCAACACAATATATGTTTGTCGGGGTAAACAGTTTCTTTTCAACCTCAAAGACGATGACAAGTGTCGTAGCCCTTGAAGATTCGGAAATAGCATATATCGGCTATAAAGATGCAATTTATCTTGCCGGTGGCAGTGCGAGTCTCGCCGAGCAATTCCTGCCGGTGATAGTCAGCGAACTCACCTTCCGGCAGCGTCGTATGATGGATATAGGTGCCGAGAAAGAAAAAACCTTAAAAAAACTGATTCAATCGGAGAAACTTGCATCGCTCGGGCAAATGGCTGCCGGAATTGCACACGAACTCAACAATGCAATTGCCGTGCTTGAAAAAAATACCCGCTGGCTTGGTGAACAAATTGATGAAATTATCAGTACGCACGATCCTGATATGCTTGAATATTTCCGTACGGGTTTACACGAAGGCAGAACGCTGTCGAATAGTGAAATTCGGGCACGCCAGCAGCGCTATCAATCGATATTCAAGCTTCCCGAGGACACTGCAGATATACTCGCACAAACCAGCATGCATGAAGACGAACTCAAAAAAATCAAGAAGGATATTAAAAAACTTGCACCATTCATTAGCAGCTATTGGGAAACCGGTGCAACAATAAAAGATATGCTTGTTGCGGCTCATCATGCTACCTATGTGGTAAAATCAGTTAAGGAACTCGGGATAAAACGCTCCCAGCGTAATCAAGAGGTGGACATTAACGAGACAATTAAAGAATCACTTACCTTGCTGCAAAGTGACTTACGAAGAATTACTGTAGACTTGCATTTTTCAACGCTACCTTCTATAATTGGAAATACCGGTGAGTTGATCCAGGTATGGTCGAATATCATAAAAAATGCCTGTGAAAGTATGCTCCATGCAAAGACAGAAAAACCGCAGCTTGTCATCACATCGGAGCTTAAAGGTAATAAAATCGTCGTTTCGGTGAAAGATAATGGACCGGGAATACCCAAGGAAATTAAGGATAAAATATTTCAACCAAATGTGACTACAAAAGTTGAGGGTTTATCGTTCGGTCTTGGGTTGGGGCTGACAATCGTACAACGAATACTTGACAGTTACGGTGCAAAAATCTCCGTGTACAGTGAACCGGGTAATACTATTTTTACAATTACTATTCCTACAGGAGTAACCAATGGCTAAACCGAATATCATTTGTGTCGACGACCAACGAGATATTCTTGCTACATTGAAGAAAGAACTTCAGTTCTTTCGAGAATATGTTAAGATATTTTACTGTGAATCTGCCGATGAAGCCGAAAATATTCTTGATGAAATCGATGCTAAAGGAGAACACCTGGCTGTTATTATTTGCGATCATGTTATGCCCGGTAAGAGCGGTGTAGAATTCCTGGGTGAGGTTAATAACGATATACGTTTTCAGAAAACTAAAAAACTTCTGTTAACCGGACTTGCCACCCACGAAGATACTATAGAAGCGATCAACAAGGCGAAAATCGACCGCTATGTTGGTAAACCATGGGAGACCCATGATTTTATCAATAAAGTTCGTACCCTCTTAACCGAGTACATACTTGAGGAAGGAATTGACTATAATGAATTTCTGACCGTGCTCGATCAGGATACATTATATAAACGACTGCGGAATACTACCTGATATATCATACCACTTAATGAACAGTCGGGGCTTTACGTTCATTAAGAACGCGGCGAACAAGACGACCTATCTCATACTCATCATATGGTTTTTGAATGTAACCCTGTGTCATCGGTCTGATATTCTGTTCATCGAGAATATGATCACCGTAACCGGTTGAAATAATAACCGGTATCATTTCGTTGAACTCACGGAGTTGTTGCAGAACTTCCCGTCCGCTCACATTCGGCATATTTAAATCGAGGATAAGCAAATCATATTTCCGTTCATTGACACGCAATTCCCGCAATCCCTGTTCACCTGAATTACAAACGGTAATATTATAGCCGAAATCGCTCAGCATATCCCGGATCATTCGTCCGACCGGTGTCTCATCCTCAATGACAAGTACGTGTTCCGAACCCCCGGTCACTTTTTCTTTGGATTTTATTTTCTTTGTTGACGGTCGAACGTCGAAATCAAACAGGGGTATGTATATATTAAAAACAGAACCATTTTCCGGTTCGCTATCGACTGTGATACCGCCTTTATGTTTGCTTATAATACCATAGACTACAGATAGACCAAGCCCTGTCCCTTTACCTGAATCTTTTGTTGTGAAAAACGGCTCAAATATTTTTTCCTGTATTTCACTATTCATACCAATTCCGGTATCTTTTACCTGAATTCTGAGATATTTACCGGCTTTTCCAAACGGAGTCTTATTATTTCCGTGTGCAAGTGATTCGATTGAGGATGAAAGCGTTACCTTACCACCACCCGGCATCGCATCACGTGCATTCAGAATCAGATTCATCAACACCTGCTGTAATTGACGTTCGTCACCCTCAACAACAGCAAAATTCCTGGTAAGATCTACATGCATCTTGATACTCTTATCAAGACTACGCTCCATAAGTTTTACGGTTTCGCGAACAACTTCATTCACATCAACCGGATGAAATGTCACATTGCTCTGCCGGGCAAACGTAAGGAGTTGCCGCGTGAGGGCACCACCCCGCCTGGCCGAAGACTCTATCATTTCAACATACTCAAACCACTGATCATCCTCCTTCATTTTCCGTTTCATAATAGATGCTGCACTAAGTACTGAAACAAGCACATTATTAAAATCGTGAGCGATACCGCTTGCGAGATTTCCCAAACTATCGATGCGTTGAATCTGTGACAATTTTTCCTGCATCATTTTTGTTTCGGAAATATCGCGCATGACAACTCGCAGCTTTATAGGCACACCATTTTCATACATCAGTGAGGTATTAATACTAACATCGAGTAAACTTCCGTCTTTTCTCTGGATTCGTTCTTCGTGACCGGTAAGATTCTTTTGTTGCTCAAAGATGGTTTGAAGCAGATTGGAAATTTCGGATCGATTTTCTTCAGGATAAAGGATACGCACATTTGAGCCGATCAATTCATCTTTTGTATAGCCAAGCAAATCTACTTCAGTTTGATTACAGCTAATAATCGTACCGTTCCTGTCTATGATATGATACATATCGGGTGAATGTTCGTAAAGATCTGCATAGAGCTGCTCTGATTCCCGCACCTTCTCAAACAACTGTGCATTATCAAGTGCCACCTCAATTTGACTGACAAATACCGATAACAGGTTCATCTGTTTTTCATCGAATTTTCGGATATCCTTGCTTGCAAATACCAATACACCGGCAAATCCATTAGAAGTTTCAAGCGGCTGTGATATCCAAACTCTTACACCGATACGTCGGAGTTGTGGCGGGACCGCCCCCGGATCACTCTTCATACCCTGCCATTTCACAACAGGTTTTCTCCAATCCGGGCTTTTCGCTTTCGATTCTTCAAATTTCGCGATAACATCTAATGATGTACCCTCATGGTATTCGAGCAAAAGCTTGTCATTTTTATTTAAGTATATCCAGCCGTAATCCGCATCGAGTAAATTCACCACGGTCTTGAGCGCATTCATAAAAATTACTTTTGGTCTGACCGAGTGGGAAATCGCTTCGGATATAGTATTTATCGCGACAAGTTCCCGGCGTTGCTCATCAAGTTTGCGACCGTATCGTAATGCAAAAATGACAGTTAAAAAACCAAACAGGCCGACAGTTATGATAGTCAGCAAGTCGATGTAGGTAAACTCACGGCCGGTAATAATGTAAATACTGATAATCGTGATCATCGCAACGACAACGGCCGTCGATGCTACCACCTGTAACTGCTCGACAAGTCCAAACCTTTGATGAAGTTTTCTTTTTTCCTGTGCCTCAGGTTGTGCTGTATTCATGCGGAGTTTTAAAACACTATAATGCTTTAATGATTATCTGCAACCTGGGTTGCATATCGGTTAGATGCGACAATTTTTTCTGCCTGCTTTAGCGCTTCATCATATTCTTCATATACTTCTATCTTTGATTCGATCTCGTTTACCTCTTCGATAGTCCCCCACGTTTCTACTTTGCGGGGCATCAAAAACGAGCAACAATCGTCATATGGTTCGGCAGAAATACCCTCGGTATCGATGGATCGTGATAACGAAATTATTTCTTCCTTATCCATACCTACTAATGGACGCAGTATGGGCATCGATGCACACTCGTCAACAACACGCATATTTCGCAATGTCTGGGATGATACCTGACCGAGACTTTCGCCGGTAACCAGTGCTTCACATTTATGCCACTGTGCTAACCGTTCTGCGAGACGTATCATTACACGACGGTACAGCAGCACACGATACTGCGCCGGTGCAATTGTAATTATTTTTTTTTGAATCTCAGCAATCGGAACCATATAACAGATCGATTCGTGCTGGAAATCGGATAATCGTTGTACCAGCGATTGTACCTGATCGATCGAGTTACGCGATACAAACGGAGCGCTGTGAAAATGCGCAAAGTACACACGTGCACCACGTTTCATCATAAGATAGGAAGCAACCGGTGAATCAAATCCGGCTGATATCAGCGAGAGTACTCTACCACTCACACCGACCGGCAACCCGCCTATGCCCTGATATCTTGTACAGAATATATATACGCCGGTATATGCAATTTCGATACGAATAATGCTGTCGGGATCGTTCAGATCAACCTGCAATCCAAAACGATCGACAATTGCCTGTCCAACTTGCCTGTTGACTTCCGGTGATGACATTGGAAAGGTTTTATCTGATCGCCGCGTATCCACTTTAAAACTTCCCGACGGCAAGTCTTTACTAAGCGTGATAACACCGTCAATAATCTCATCGATTGAGTTGCCAACTTCAAATCCTACACCAAAATATGTGATACCGGGTATTTCACGCAGCCTGCGTAATATGCGATCCCGCGAAATTACCTCCTCTTCGGCATCATTCAAAGATAAAATAAATCTTCCACTCACTCGCTTAAGCTTGGCTTTATATTCGATGTCACGCAATGCTTGTCGAATATTTTGCTGCAGGCGTTTTTCAAACAACGCTCTGTTTTTGCCTTTCAGCGCTATCTCTCCATAATGTATTACAATAATCGATTTTTGCATATCATAAAAAAGTATTGAAATAGAACCTGAAAAGCAAGCAAATTTCTTTAATTATTCGCTATATACCAATTATTGAACAGATATGGTCTTGACAGATGATTATAAAAAACATACCTTGAATATATAAACAATCTCGAAATTGTTTCAGCCGCGAGATATTTTATCCACCATCCCTAAAGGAGGAGTTATGAAGTCACGCGAGGAATCATATAATATAGGTTTTCATGATGGACAACGTTGCGGCGATAACATGATCAAAACTTATGACATCGACGAATTATTGGAAAAACTTCGTAATCCAAAACTCGATTATGAAGACGTTTACTACAAAGGCTTTATTAAAACCGATGAAGAAATAAAGCTGGAGAATATCCATTATGAATCTTACAAAGAAGGATTCTACGCAGGATGCCGCGATGTAATTACTGTCGGTAATGAAGAGGGTGAATTAGGGATTGGAGATTAATAGTAAAAATAACCGTAGTGACACATCTTAGATGCGTCACTACGGTTTTGTTATAGATATTTTACGCGATTGCCTCTGCCTTTTTTGAAAAGACGATTTCGCCCCGATCATTGACATCCACCTCAACCGTCTCACCTTCTGCATACTCACCTTCAAGCAGTTTGAGTGCAAGTGGATTGACAAGATGTTTTTGTATTACCCGCTTTAATGGCCGTGCACCAAATGACGGATCATATCCCATCTTACCCAGCCATTCCTTTGCTTCGGCGGTTATTGCAAAGCCATAGTTCTTATCAGCGAGCATATGTTCAACATACCGGAGCTGCAAATCCACAATCTGTATGATTTCTTCCTGTGTTAACGGCTGAAAGAGCACGATCTCGTCTATCCGGTTTAAAAATTCGGGACGGATCGTATCCCGCAACAATTTCATCAACTGTGATCGCAATTCAGACATAATATTGTCACGGTTTTCCTCGCTTATCTCACGCATACGTTCCTGAATAAGATGTGAACCGATATTAGACGTCATAATAACGATTGTATTTTTAAAGTTTACAGTTCTTCCCTGACTATCGGTTAACCTGCCATCATCGAGTAATTGCAACAACACATTAAAAATCTCCGGATGTGCCTTCTCAATTTCATCAAGAAGTACAACAGAATACGGTCGCCGCCGTACCGGTTCGGTTAACTGTCCACCCTCTTCATAACCAACATAGCCGGGTGGCGCACCGATCAGCCGCGTAACGGCAAATTTTTCACTATATTCAGACATATCAATACGTACCATCGCGGTCTCATCATTAAAGAGGAATTCGGCAAGCGCACGCGCAAGTTCGGTTTTTCCGACCCCGGTTGTTCCTAAAAAGATGAACGATCCGATAGGCCGGTTCTGATCCTGCAGGCCTGCCCGTGACCTGCGAATGGCATTTGCCACCGCAGAAACCGCATCATCCTGACCGATAACACGCTGATGCAACCGCTCTTCAAGTTTAAGCAACTTTTCACGGTCACTTTCAAGCATCCGGTTTACCGGTATACCCGTCCACCGTGCCACTACCTCTGCGATATCCTCAGCATCGACTTCTTCTTTGAGCATTTTCACTTCCTTCTGTACTTCCGCAAGCTCCTCGGTAGTTTGCTTGATTTTGTTTTCAAGGTCGGTGATTGTACCGTAGCGAAGTTCTGCTACTTTACCGAGTTCGCCTTCACGTTCATACCGTGCCGCATCAATTTTAGCCTGTTCGACCTGTTCTTTCATAGAACGTAAATTCTGGATCAGGGTTTTCTCATGCTCCCAATGTGAGCGTAACCTGTTCCGTTCTTCACTTAATTCAGAAAGCTCACGACTGATCTCTTCAAGCCGTTCCTGTGATTGTTGATCCTTTTCGCGCTTCACCGCTTCCCGTTCGATTTCGAGTTGTTTGATACGACGTTCTATGTTATCAAGTTCTTCAGGCATACTATCGATCTCGATACGAAGCTTGGAAGCTGCCTCATCGATCAAGTCGATCGCTTTATCGGGTAAAAACCGGTCTGATATATAACGATCACTTAATTGCGCCGCTGCAACAATAGCGCCGTCGGTAATGTGTACCCCGTGATGCACTTCATACCGTTCCTGTAAACCGCGAAGAATCGAAATAGTATCTTCAATACTCGGCTCGCCGATAAATACCGGTTGAAATCTGCGTTCAAGCGCAGGATCTTTCTCGACATGTTTCCGGTACTCATCCAGTGTAGTCGCGCCGATGGCCCGCAGTTCACCTTTTGCAAGCGCAGGTTTCAGCATATTCGCTGCATCTACGGATCCCTGTGCCGAACCGGCACCGACAAGGGTATGGAGTTCATCGATAAATAAAATGATCTCACCGTCGGATTCCTGCACCTCCTTCAGAACCGCCTTCATACGTTCCTCAAACTGCCCGCGGAAACTCGTTCCGGCAACAAGTGTACCCATATCAAGGGCAACGATTCGTTTTGTTCTCAATCCATCAGGAACGTCTCCCTGAACAATTCGATGCGCAATGCCTTCGGCAATTGCGGTCTTACCAACACCCGGATCACCGATAAGTACGGGATTGTTTTTTGTACGACGCGACAATACCTGCAATACGCGGCGTATCTCCTCATCACGTCCGATAACAGGATCCATCTTACCCCGTTGTGCAAGATCGTTCAAGTCCCGTCCATATTTTTGTAACGCCTGATATTTTTCTTCGGGATTTTGGTCGGTAACCCGATGAGAACCGCGTATTTCTTGCAATACTTTCAAAACCGTATCATGGGATGCACCTTGCTCATTGAGCAGTTTCGATATATCACCGGCCTTCTTATCGGTCATTGCCAGCAGTAAATGTTCAAGGCTCACATACTCATCTTTTAGGTTCTGCGCTTCTTTGAGTGCTTTCTCAAGGACAACTCCGGTTGTCTGGCTGACATATTGGTTACCGAGTCCGGCACCCTCTACCTTGGGTAGTTTCTCTATCAATGCATTAGTCTTGATCTTAATAGTATCAATATTCGATCCTATTTTCTTCAGAATTGATGTAGTAATCCCCTCACCATCCTGCAGCATTGCAGCAAAAATATGTACCGGTTCAACTGCCTGGTTACCGTAGCCCGAAGCTATCTCCTGTGCTTGTTGTACAGCTTCCTGAGACTTGTATGTTAATTTATTCATAATGTTCATAGTTCATCACCTCTTGTGTTTTTCTTCCCGCTTACCTGCTTGATGCACAGTTTAGTTTGAGTATTATAACCCATAAGATACTGCATCGTATATTCGGATATAACGCATCGCACAAGTAACCTACATAATAAAAGAGGCTCGCACGATGGAGCCTCTTGAAAATTTTCCCGCACCGAACAGGAATATCGCACCCGGCGACACCTGACGATGGTGCGGGATAAACACATTACTATCCTTCTGCGAAGTGAACTCCGCTTTCCGGATTAGTTATTCTTATTCTTATCCTTATCGTCGACTACCTCGTAGTCTGCATCCTCGACATCATCTTTGCTTTCCTGGCCGCCCGATGTTTGCTGCTCCTGTTCTCCGGGTTGCCCCTGCTGCTGTTGTCCTTCATCGGCGGATGCTTGCTGATACATCTTGGTCGATGCTTCGTTCCATTTCTCGTTCAGTTCCTCCATCGCTTTCTTAATCTCGTCTATGCTACCGCTCTTCTGCACTTCTTCAAGCTTGCTGACAGCTTTTTCGATATCTTCTTTAGTCGCTGCATCAAGCTTATCCTCGAATTCTTTGATCTGCTTTCTGGTCTGGTAGACGAGATTATCCGCCTGATTACGGGTTTCGATCTCTTCACGCCGCTTTTTGTCTTCTTCTGCATGCTGTTCTGCATCTTTTTTCATTTTTTCGATTTCAGCTTCTGAGAGACCGCTCGATGAAGTAATACGTATACTTTGCTCTTTATTGGTTGCCTTGTCTTTCGCAAACACGTTGAGAATACCGTTGGCATCAATATCGAATGTCACTTCAACCTGCGGTACGCCACGCGGTGCAGGTGGTATACCGTCAAGATGGAAGCGACCCAGCGTACGGTTATCCCGAGCCATTTCTCGTTCACCCTGTAACACGTGAATTTCGACCGATGTCTGGTTATCCGACGCAGTAGAGAATATTTCACTCTTACGTGTCGGTATCGTGGTATTTGAAGGTATCAGCTTGGTCATCACACCGCCAAGTGTTTCTATACCTAGCGAGAGCGGCGTTACGTCAAGCAGAAGAACATCGCTCACATCACCTGCAAGCACACCACCCTGAATTGCCGCACCGATTGCAACAACCTCGTCGGGGTTTACCCCTTTATGCGGATCCTTACCGAATATCTCTTTCACCACTTCCTGAACTTTCGGTATTCTCGTCGAACCACCAACGAGAATCACTTCGTCGATATCTGAAGCTTGTAATCCCGCATCCTTTAAGGCTTTCTTGCACGGCTCAACAGTACGTTGAATCAGATCTTCAACAAGCTGCTCGAATTTTGACCGTGTAATATTTATCTGCAAGTGTTTCGGGCCTTCCTGCGTTGCTGTGATGAACGGCAGGTTTACATCAGTCTGGCTCGACGATGAAAGCTCGGTTTTTGCTTTTTCAGCAGCTTCTTTCAAACGCTGTAATGCCATCGGATCTTTTTTAAGATCGACACCCTCTTGTTTCTTAAACTCATCGGCAATGTAATCAACCAATCGCTGATCAAAGTCATCGCCACCGAGATGTGTATCACCATTGGTTGATTTCACCTCAAATACACCATCACCCAACTCAAGAATTGAAATGTCGAATGTACCGCCACCAAGATCGAACACGGCTATTTTTTCGTCCTTGTTCTTTTTATCCAAGCCGTATGCGAGCGATGCTGCTGTCGGTTCGTTAATAATTCGCCGCACGTTGAATC
The DNA here is from genome assembly GCA_003568415.1 of Ignavibacteriales bacterium. Classification (GTDB taxonomy): domain Bacteria; phylum Bacteroidota; class Ignavibacteria; order T3Sed10-11; family T3Sed10-11; genus T3Sed10-11. Next base: position 12,116 of record PWXV01000300.1, on the reverse strand, counting down.
CTGCAATCTCGCCTGCTTCTTTTGTTGCCTGTCTTTGTGCATCATTAAAGTATGCAGGCACGGTAATGACCGCATCGGTTACCTTTTCACCAAGATGGTCCTCGGCGGTTTGTTTCATTTTTTGCAATACCATTGCACTGATCTCGGGCGGTGAATATACCCTGTCGCCGATTTTCACACGTGCTGTATTGTTATCGCCTTTGATCACATTATACGGAACTAATTCAATCTCATGCTCAACCTCATTGTAAAAACGACCCATAAATCGTTTGATTGAGGAGATAGTATTCTGTGAATTTGTCACTGCCTGACGTTTCGCTGCCTGGCCAACCAATCTTTCTCCGTTTTTTGTGAATGCAACAACCGATGGGGTAGTTCTGGATCCTTCAGCATTAGTAATAACAACCGGATCGTTACCCTCCATCACTGATACCACACTATTGGTTGTACCCAGATCAATTCCAATTATTTTACCCATATAAACTCACTCCTTTCATGTATTATAAAGCATAGTTATTCCTAAATTTTTCATAATCACCTATATATACTCACAAAGTTCGTGCCAACAACAAAAAAATCCCCGTAAACTTATATTTCTCATAGGTTTACAACAAACCTCATCTATTTTCACCTGAAGAATCAAACAGCCATAATGTCACCATATCCGCGAGTCTGTCAGACTGCTTTCCTAAGTATAGACAAAATAGCAGGTTATCTTTGATTATAAGTATTTTAGGTTTTATATTGATATTTTAAAATTAATAGCCGTTATTGAATTTCTACGGCGAAAGGTACATGACAATATCCACAATAGCTGACGGTTTAAAGACCAAAAAATTCGGTAAAAAGGTGTTTGTGTTCGACACAATCGATTCCACAAACACATGCGCTCGTTTACTTGCCGAATGCGGAACCGAAGAGGGGACCGTTGTGTACGCCGAGGAACAGACCAGCGGTCGCGGCAGGTTAAAGCGAAAATGGATTTCAGCAAAAAGTGAAAACCTTCTATTCTCTATAATCTTTGCTCCCAAGATCAAAGAACGGAGATATTACCTTATTCCCCTTCTGGTATCGGTATGCATTGTTAATAGTATTAAAAAAGACATCCCGGACTGCCCCGTTATTGTTAAATGGCCGAATGATATATTGCTGTCAGGAGGAAAAAAAATCGGCGGCATATTAACCGAGCTAACACATACATATGACAACGATCTTCGTATAGTTGTGGGAGCGGGTATTAATGTAAACCAGAGTACTTTTCCATCAGAACTCAATACCACGGCTTCATCACTTTATATTGCAACCGGCAAGGAGTTGAACAGGATTACCTTACTGCATTCAATATTATATGAAATTGAGTTGGTCTATAACTCAGTAGAAGCAGATCCCGATTCGATTGTAGAACGGTGGAAGTCGCACTGTACAATGTTCGGGAAACCGGTTCAAGTTATTGAAGGCAAAAAAGTCAAAACCGGTATATGTAAAGATATCGACCGGGAAGGAGCTTTGCTCATTGAAGATAAAAAAGGTACAATACATCGAATAATTGCCGGTGATGTAACATCGGTAGCAATCAACACAACGTAAACGGAAAGTAATCTATGTTTCTTGCAGTAGATATTGGTAATACGCATACATCATTTGCACTGTATCAAAATGATGAGCTGCTTGGCCACTGGCGGGTTACGAGTATTATTTCCAGAACTGAGGATGAGATCGCTGTGCAGGTCGGTTTTTTTTGTGATCATATTGGAAAGAATATTTCCGATATAACTGCCATGGGAATAAGCTCGGTAGTTCCAAACCTAACTATAGCAGCACAAAGAATGGCAGAAAAATATATCGATAAAAATGACCTGCTTGTCGTTGGAGCTCATTGCGATATAGGTATGCCTATATTATACGACGATCCAGGAGCTGTGGGTGCAGATAGAATCTGTAATGCTGTCGCAGGATATAAAAAATATGGCGGTCCCCTCATTATTATCGATTTCGGTACTGCTAATACATTCGATGTCGTATCAAAAAAAGGGGAATATCTTGGCGGAGTGATATCACCCGGGCTTGAAACCTCTGCAGCCGACTTACACCGGCGAGCGGCGCGACTTCCGAAAATCGAACTCGAATTTCCGGTTAAAACAATCGGTCGAAATACCGTGGAAAGTATGAAATCGGGTATTATGTTCAGTTCGGTCGATAGTATTAACGGTATGGTACAGCGTATCCGAAAAGAACTCGATGGAGAGGTAATAGTAATCGCAACCGGCGGATATGCCTCACTGATTGCAAGTCGCACCCCCGTAATCGATCACGTAGAACCCACGCTCGTACTGGATGGTGTACGCATAATTTACAATATCTGTAAAGGAAGATAACAACTCGCTCATGGAGTTGTATATACCTGCGTATACAGCGTGACTAATAAATCAAATGTCAGTGGCCCTTCCTCGACATTGCCTGCAACCTTTACGTTAACCGTTGGTAACGGGGATTGGGCCAGCTTTGTACTCAGTGACTCAACACTATTCAAATTAATTGTAATATACTCTAACAGCTCATCAGTAAACAGCGATTGCTCCGATTCAAAGGCTGCGAATGTCAGACCATTAATATCGGCAAGTTTCACGTCGTCAATATACAGGTATGCATTGAATGGTGTTTCTGCAGAAGGTGACAAACGGTTTTCAACCTTCAGTGTTACATTATACACCGATATCGAGTCAACTACATCATCGAAATCTACTACTGCCGCATTCAAATTAATTGAATTTGAGTATTCAAATGTGTTTTGCTCTGTATCGATTTCGATGCGGGTACTAATGGGTGAACCATCGAACACAAGCGGGTTGACGGAGACATCGCATCCCGCAGCTACGAAGAAGAGAATAACCATTAGTACAGTTCCGGTAAAAAATGTGCGTTTCATAAAAAGAACCCTTTCAAGTTATATTCCAAATCCAAGTCCCGCGCTTACAACCGTGACAGCTCCAAAACTTATATCTGTATGAAGATGTAATATACCGAGTGCCAGCCCTGCTCCTGCCGTAACCCTGAACCTGTTGTCCCCCCTAAGATCAAGCGATATGTTACGATCTGAAGTATCACCGGGCGGCAACGGACCGGTATAGGTATACGACAAATTCACATCAGCGGTCTCATATTGCACTCCGCCATAAAGTGTTAACAGCAGCAAAGTTTTACTTGCCTGCAATGACAACGCCATCGCTTTAGAATCCATAAACTCACCAATTGAAAACGTCTGATAAAACACGCCCGCTGCAATATCAATCGGTGTCACTGGAAGATATTGACTTACACTGTGCCGTACACCAAGACCGAATAAATTAACTTCGGGGAAATCACTGATAGATGGCAGCGGTACATAGCGTAAGGTTAATTGCGTCCCGAAAAAATCTCCAACGGTTAGTTGCGGTACAGCAAATGGTAATATACGGGTATCCACTTGCCCATTCTGGAATTTGTATCGAATCCCCGACTGGTGAGTGACCGTTGTTCCCTCGCCGCCAAAAATAGTTGCTGTTTCGACGGGTTCCTGCGGGAATGGTTGGGGTGGTGTTGCAAAAAATGTCTTCTCAGAATCACCAACCAGCATTCCCATTCCGACAAATTGAACCCTGAATGTCAATCCACTACTTCTGATGCGGGCCGAGCCGGGAAAGCCCGAATTAATATTAGCACCAAAACCATCCAATAATGGTTGTATATATCCTCTGACATTATCGGATGATAATTGCTCAATCGTTTCTTCAATCGAGTTCTGTCCCGATGAAGAGGAAAATAAAAATACGACGAGCAAGAAGATTAAACTTGCCCGGGATACAATTTTTTTTGTATACAGTGGCATCCGGATATCCTTCCTGACTATACTATATAGAATAATTTTCACTATGGAATAGCTATCAATAATTATATACAGCAAATCAAATGCCACGATAAATTATGTGTAAAAATGCACAAAATAAGCAATTTTCTAATTAAGATGTGTGAAAAAATATTTTTTACCGGTTAAGATGGGAACCTGGTTTGTAAAAGTTACATGCCGGATGTGTATGAAATGAAACAGGGTTATCCGATTTTGTCGGATAACCCTGTTAAGAGAAAAGATGAAATTAATTATAAACCAAACATCTTTACGGACGCCTGAGCTAAATCGACTATGTCTCTAAAATAAACCCCAAAAAATATTGTCGGTATTAGCAATGCAAATACAAGGATTTTAGAGCTCAGACTAAATTCGATCTTTGAGGTATCTCCTTCCGGCTCAATCAGGAACATATTCCGGAATATACGGACGTAGTAAAAAAGTGATATAACAGTGTTAATTGCAGCAATAAGTACCAGACCATACCATCCTGCACTGATCACTGCCGCAAACAAATAAAACTTCGCGATGAATCCTGCTGTCGGCGGAATACCCGTCAACGAGATGAGAAATACTGCCATTGCAACACAGACAAGCGGTGCACGATAGCCGAGCCCCTTGTAATCCTCGATATCTTCAGTATCCAATTTATTGGATATAAGCATTGCAATATAAAATGCACCAAAATTCATAAAGAGATACATTACAAAATACAGCATCATCGAAGCGATACCCTGATCGGTCAGGACAACCAATCCCATAAGGATATAGCCGGCATGTGCAATACTTGAGTAAGCTAGCAGCCGCTTGATATTGTTCTGCCAGATTGCAACAAGATTACCGAGGGTCATTGTAAGAACTGCCATCACCGCGAGAATGATGTTCCACTGGAATCCCTCAACAATATCCCAGACACCCGCTGTATCAAGTAATGCCGTATCGATAAAGGATACTTTGAAGAAACGGATCATCATTGCAAAACCGGCTGCTTTGGATGCAACGGCAAGGAAAGCCGTTATCGTAATAGGTGCTCCTTCGTAGACGTCGGGCGACCAGAAATGGAACGGGGCCACGGTCACTTTGTACCCGAAGCCGGCTATAATGAGTATTCCTGCCGTCAACAAGGCGAGCGGACTGAAGTCGCCTGTTTGCAGGGCCGCGTTCACGCCATATATATCGGTGGCACCGGTAATTCCATACAGTATCGAAACACCATAGATCAACATACCCGATGATACCGCACCGTATATTACATACTTCAATGAAGCTTCCGCCGAATCACGGGCACGTTTTGTATATCCTGCAAGGATATATGATGCAATACTGGACAACTCGAGAGCAAGGTACATTAACAGTAAGTTTGTTGCCCCGACCATAATAAACATGCCCAGCATCATCGCCACGATGAGCATATAATACTCACCGATTCGTTTTTTATTTGCATCAAGCTCCCGGCACTTCATTGAAAAGAACACTATGAAAAAGCCGCTGACTGCAAGGACAATCTTAAAGAAGACCGCAAACGGATCGACAGCAACCATATCACTGAATATCGTCTCGGTCAGACCGGTTTGCCGTAAAACAAAGATAGTCGTTATAACCAATCCTGCGATCACGACATACGCAACGTTCTGATTCCGTTCTTTGAGAATCAGATCTGCAATGATCGCAACACACAACGTTACCGTAAGTGCGATCTCGGGCAGGAATAACGAAATACTTTCAAGAATATGTTCTGCCATAATCTATTTTAATCAAATGTCAAGGAATAATTACAAACTCACCGCCGGTACGAACAACCTCAACCAGATAGCTTAGCGAGGCATTCATTAAATCAATTGCAGGTGCCGGATATACACCGAGGAAAATCACGATGATTGCAAGTGGAACAAACGCTATCAATTCCCGTGTCGTGAGATCCGGTAATGTTTTATGTTCTTCTTTCAGAGCGCCGAGGAAAACACGCTGCAATGTCCAGAGCATATACGCTGCTGTCAGGACAATTCCCGAAACCGAAATTATCGCAAGCGTTCGGAATGTATCAAATGCACCGAGAAATGAGAACAACTCGCTGATAAATCCGCTCAATCCCGGCAAGCCAAGGGCGGCAAAGAAGGCGATCATAACCACACCGGTATACTTCGGCATCTGGTTCGCCAGGCCGCCGAAGTCGTATAATCCGAGCTTACCGGTACGGTCATAGACAACTCCGACAATCAAAAAGAGCATTGCGGTGATCGTTCCGTGATTGAACATCTGTAACACAGCACCGACCATCCCCTGTGTGTTGAGTGCCGCCATACCAAGCACAACGATCCCCATGTGGGATATCGATGAATAAGCAATGAGCTTTTTAAAATCTTTCTGCGCCATAGCACACAATGCGCCGTAAATAATGCTGATCACCCCGAGTATTGCCATCGGGTATAAATAATGTACCGTCGCATCGGGGAAGATGGGATAGCTAATTCGTAGCAGTCCATAGGTACCCATTTTAAGTAAAACCCCGGCAAGGATAACGCTGATCGGTGTTGGCGCTTCCACGTGGGCGTCGGGTAACCAGGTGTGAAACGGAAACAGCGGAATTTTGATTGCAAACCCGATAAACAGAAGTATCCAGGCTGCATATCGCCAGGTGGTATCCACACCATACAGTACCGTTCCCGGCTCAAAGTTTGCCGGATCCATCATCATAAGGATATTAAATGTATGTACCTTCTCTCCCGTTGTCGGATCAACATAGGTAACGCTGAAATAGAGTGCCAGCATCACTATCAGCATCAATACGCTACCGACAAATGTATAGATAAAGAATTTGATCGCCGCATACTCACGCCGAGGACCACCCCAGATACCAATGAGAAAGTACATCGGAAGCAGCATTACTTCCCAGAATACAAAGAAGAGGAAGAAATCAAGCGCTACAAAGACGCCCATCATACCGGTTGCCAGCAACAGGTACAGCGAGAAATATCCCTTTTCAAGACGCTTGATATTCCATGATGATATCGCACCGATAAAACTGATAAGCGCGGTCAGGATGACCATAAGCACGCTTAATCCGTCAATTCCGAGGAAGTAGTTAATCTCGATGCGTCCGACCCACGGCACCGCGTCGACCGATATCCAGCGGTACATCTCAACGAACTGGAAACTATCCGGATCGTTGATGCCGAGTAAAGCCCGGTCGAACCGCATAAAAATGACTATCGAGAGCAACAATTGTAAACCGGTTGCGGCTGCTGTTGTTGCACGGATCGCCAGACCATTTTCTTTGGGAAGAAGTAATACGACAATCATTCCCAATACAGGCAGAAAAACGACCCACGTTAAAATTCCGATACCTAATATTGATAATTCCATTAAAGATTAATCCTCCAAAATGATGACGCTTTTAATTCAAATTTACAATGTTCTGAAAATAAAGAAGAATACGATTATGCTAAAAATCACAAATACGATATACGTTTGTACTTTACCTGTCTGGAATTTACGCAGGATCAAACCGATAAATCCGGTAAAGTATGCAGAGAAATTCACAAGTCCGTCAATCACAACATTATCAAATCTGCCGGTAAAGGCGGACCACCATCGTGTAATTGCAGCAGAGCCATTAACGATTCCATCTATGATCGTGTCATCAAACCATTTTGATAGATTTGATAACCCCATCGTGCCACCGACAACCGACCTGTCATACATTTCATCGAAGTACAATTTATTATATGAGAAGTCGTACAATGGACCGGCGGCATTTTTCAACCTATCGGCATCCACCCTTCTGAAATGATACACCACAAATGCAAACAAGATGCCGAGACCAGCAATAAGGATCGAAAGTACCATCGCAAGGGTGTGTGCGTGGTGGACAGCATCCTTAAATACCTCTGCAGCAACCGGCTGCACAACAGACGGTACTACACTCATCGGCCGCTCAATTGCCGCGTAAAACCAACCCGACGATGCACCGAACGGATTAAAGCTATAAAAGAACCAGAGTGAAAGAGCCGCAAAAATTATCAACGGAATTGTCATCACACCCGGTGATTCGTGTATATCATTTTCGCGTGATGAGTCTGCGTGATCACCATGAAACGTCAATATCAATAACCGGAACATATAAAATGCTGTTAAACCGGCAACGAGAAAAGCAAGCACGGGAACAAGGTAATGTCCGGTTACACTGGCAAAACCGAGTGTACCTGCAAGGATCTCATCTTTACTGAGGAAACCCGAGGTGAACGGTACGCCGGAAATCGCCAGCGTAAATATCAGGAAGGTCAGATAGGTCACGGGCATTTTCTTTTTTAATCCACCCATATTACGGATATCCTGCGGATCGGTTTGATGATCATGTTTTTTATGCAATGCTTCGTGCATCGCGTGGATCACCGAGCCCGAACCGAGAAATAATCCGGCTTTGAATGAAGCATGAGTCACCAGATGAAAGAATCCTGCGGTGAATGCACCGGTACCGAGTGCCATTACCATATAGCCAAGTTGACTGATCGTTGAATAGGCCAGCACTTTTTTAATATCAAATTGTGTAATTGCAATTACCGCACCGATAATAGCCGTGATCAAACCGATATAGGTGATAACCATTAAAGCATCACCGGTCATAATGGTAAATGTACGGGCGATGAGATATACACCGGCGGCAACCATTGTCGCAGCGTGGATCAATGCGCTAACCGGTGTCGGACCTTCCATCGCATCGGGAAGCCAGGTATGTAACGGAAACTGTGCCGATTTTCCGATTGCGCCGCAGAAGATTAGAATACCTGCAGCAGTCAACCACGCTTCACTGCCAAACGGTATCGTACCGACGGCAATCGAATCGAATATCTTCTCAAAGGTAAATGTTGAGAAGGTTACAAAGATAATCATTATACCGACAAACATACCGGCATCACCGATCCGGTTTACTATAAAAGCTTTCTTTGCCGCATCCGAGGCTGTCTTTTTCTCATACCAATGACCGATCAACAGATATGAACTGAGACCAACCAACTCCCAGAAGATGTACATCATCAGAAAATTATGCGTGATGACGATACCGAGCATCGAGAATGAAAATAAACCGAGATAGGCAAAGTAACGTGAATACCGCACATCCCCCTGCATATATCCTATTGAAAAGACGTGCACAAGGAAACTGACGAGCGTAACAACCACCAGCATGATAACCGACAGATTATCAAGCATAATACCCAGTTCAACGGAGATTGGTCCGATAAACGGAACATCCCCGAAGTCAATCCATGTGAACTGGCTGATGAAGGTTTCTGCCGGATACGATAACAGCTTGACAAACAAGATGATTAATGACAACAGTAACGTGACACCGAGGATTCCGGTCGCAATCCAGTCACCTTGTCGCGGAAGCCGTTTGCCGAAAAATATTAACAATAAAAATCCGAGCAGCGGCAGGAATAATATATAGAGCGCAAATTGTATGAGTGTATCGGATGTCATGTGTTGTAATTTTTAAGTATGAATAATTATCACATTTTACTTTCTAGGTAACAGGTTATTTGTTAATGGTTAGGTGCTTTCGGTATCTGAGGGATTACTATCCATTAACGATCAACCGATAACCATAAAAATTTACTCACGTAATGTACTGACTTCATCTACATTGACGGTACTAAATTGTTGATAAATATTAAGAACAATGGCGAGTGCAATTGCTGCTTCTGCAGCCGCCAGAATGATCACAAACAGCGCAATCAGATGTGCATCGAGTGCAAGCGTGGTATACCGGGCAAAAGCTATAAAGTTAATATTTGCCGAGTTCAACAATAACTCGATTCCCATCAAAACCATGATCACATTCCGGCGAGTTAATACGGCGAGTAGCCCGAGAGAGAAAAGTATTGCGCTGATTACAAGAAAGTGCGTTAATCCCGGTTCAGCGAGCCATTGAGGGATTTGTGCAATACAGTAAGTCATAAAGGTTTATCTCATTTAGATTTTAATTTCGTCCAATCGCGGGCAGCCATCATAACCGCTCCGATCATCGCAACCAGGAGCAGCACACCCGCAACCTGCATAGGTAAAATAAATTCATTAACCAGCAATGCGCCTATACCGTACACCGTTGTATCCCACTCCTGATCGGGAACAACATTCCAATCGGTGGCAGAAAAAACAAAGATGAGCATCCCGGCAATAATCGCGGTGAACAATGTTGCCGGCAGCAAATTCAATGTACCGGTCTTCATCTCTACCGAGAACACCTTTGTTGTGAGCATAACACCGAAAATTATCAGAACAAGTATGCCGCCCACATACACCAGAAGCTGCGTAACGGCAACAAAGTCGGCATAGAGTAGCACATACAATGCCGCGACGCCGAAAAAGGTAAACATCAGTGCAAATGCTGAATAAATAATATTTCGTGAAAAAACTACAACAAACGCTGAACCGACAGTCAGCACTGCAAAAAAATAAAAGAAGAACGCGTAGAGATCCATAGTTTAGGATTCCGATTTAGTATTATCCGATGATTCATCGGATTCTTGTTTTTTAGCTTTAGGTTTTTCTCCCCCCTCCTTTTTCTTTTCCGCTGCTGCTTTTTTGGCTGCGGCTTTATCTGCCTGCCATTTTTCAAATTTTTGTTTTGCTTCTTCGATCTCGGCAGGAGTCATTGTGCTGTAATTATACACAAGGTTGTGCCGGTCAAATTCCGAGAATTCATAAACATCGGTCATCTTGATACATTCTGTGGGACACGGGTAGACACACAATCCGCAATAGCAGCATTTTGCAATATCTATATCAAATTTGGTTACCCACAGACGTTTCGGATTACCGGTCGAGGTGACACCGAGATCGTCCGGCGGCACCGCTTTGACTGTTTCAATTTCAATACAATTAACGGGACATGCTTTGGAACATTGATCGCATCCGATACAATCGTCCATATTCACATATAACCGGTTACGGGCACGATCGGTCAGCTCAGGTTTCACATCCGGATACTGGATCGTTACCGCACGGCTGAACAGATGACGGAAGGTCACCCCCATTCCTATCGCGATCGTATAAAATGAATCCCAGATATTTTTGAAATAGCGTTTCATTGTTCATCACTCCTTTTTTCTCTTCGATCACTCGGCACAGTGTTTTATTCTAAAAAATCATTTCCCATAATGCAATTAATACCAGATTGATAAATGCAAAAGGAATCAGATATTTCCAGCATACATCCATCAACTGATCGACACGCAGACGCGGTAAGGTCCATCTGAGCCACATCATCACAAAGACAAAGAACATACCCTTTACAATCATCCAGAACACACCCCAGATCGGGCCCGACATAAACTCGCCGAAGGGACTATTCCATGCACCGAGGAATAGCACCGAAGCGAGCAGTGATACGAGAAACATATCGGCATACTCGGTCAGCATATATATTCCCCAGCGCATTCCCGAATATTCGGTCTGGAAACCGCCAACTAATTCCGATTCGGACTCAGGCAGATCGAACGGGTTTCTGTTTGATTCGGCAATTCCCGCTATAAAAAACAGTATAAATGCAAGGAACATAAACGGACTGTGGAATACCAACCAGTTAAAAATAGAACCGGATTGCATTTCACTTATCGTCATCAGGTTTAATGTTCCCGCAGCTACAACCACCGACAGCACAGCAACTACGGTCGGTATTTCATAGCTAACTATCTGCGCAGCAGTCCGCATTGCACCGAGAAGCGACCACTTGTTATTTGATGCCCAACCACCCATCAGAATCCCCAATGTCACCAGTGAGGTAATTGCGACGACATATAATGCACCGACATCGAGATGTGCTCCGACATATTCACTGCTGAATGGTATCACGGCAAATGCACCATATGAAGCCATAAATGCAACATAAGGACCGAATTTAAAAAGGAACCTGTCTGCATTTCTCGGAACAATATCTTCCTTTTGCAACAACTTTACCATATCGGCTATCGTTTGTGCCCAACCGTGCCACCCGCCTACACGCATCGGTCCGAGTCTGTCCTGCATGTGGGCCGATACTTTTCGTTCCAGCCAGATGGCGACTAATGCATACGGCAATATTATTATCAGCGGTATTGACGCATGGATGGCAAACGCCATTATCGGAAACGGGAGATATTCTTGTAAAATTTCAACCATAATTTACCTGAGTAAATAGCAATTCATTGTATTAGCGATCCACCTCTCCGAGCACAATATCAACACTACCAATTAT
>PWXV01000134.1 GCA_003568415.1 Ignavibacteriales bacterium | reverse complement strand
TCCAATTGATAAGTGCGTCTTGTATAATCGGATACTTTTTGAAATATGTTGTCGAGTATGGTTTCTGCGCTCTGATACTGGTTCGCCGTGATCGTTTCGAACAAACGCCGGTTACCGAATTCTTCTTTATTTTTATTCATAGCTTCGGTTATGCCGTCTGTATAAAATACGATAATGTCACCGGTCTCCATTGGTAATGATTTATCCTGAATATAATTTTTAAAGACGTCGCTGTCGTCAAGTCCGAGTGCCATACCGTTCGGATGAATGAACTCGGCTTTTTGTGTTCGTTTTCGAAAATATAGGACAGGATTGTGTCCCGCCCGGCCAACGGTAAGGATATTTTTACCTGTATCGAATATACTATATACCATGCTTATGAAGGCGCCGCGGTCGGTTTGCCGGTAAAACTGTGTGTTTACTTTACCGAGAACGGATGCCGGAGAATCTGCACCGTTTACCGTGGTATGTATCATTCCCTTCGCAAGCGTCATGTAGAATGCCGCTTTCGTTCCCTTGCCGGAGACGTCGCCGATAATTATCCCCGTTCTTTTTTCGTCAAGTTGCACAAAATCATAATAATCGCCACCGATCTCGTTGGCGGGGACACATCGTGCTGCTATGTCGAGGTGCGTTACTGACGGTGTCGTTTTCGGGAGAAAGCTCATTTGTACTTCGCGTGCTATCTCAATTTCTCGCTGTAGCCGCTCGCGTTCGCTTATGAACCGGACGTATTTGGGCTCAAGTGTTTCAGGCTCAACAAATTTATCGCGGGTAACGATACCGGCAATTGAGAAGGTTATCGCCGTCCCAAGAGGTATCGCAAGAAATAATCCGTCGCGGAGTAATTCCGGATGTTCGGTGAAGAAATAAATGATACCCCAATCCATTATCATGTAGGTAAAGAATGCCGCGAGCAGCGTTAGCATATCCGTGCGATTGAGGAGAATAAGAAACATTAGTCCGATCAGTGTGCCGATTGTTATTCCGACCGGCATTGGTTGCAGGTAAATACCGACGATTCCACCGAATACGGTTGCTGCAATTAAAAACGGTAAAACTAACGATTGACTTCGGCGAAGTATAAATGCCGGGATAAATAAGAAAACGATTGCGACAATAAACAAAGTATTATATGCCGCAAATGCAATGTTCGTTAAAGAAGGAGAGAATGAGTTAAATATGTTAAAGAATAACCGGGGAAGTACGAACCATGTTTCCTGTACCTCCGAAATGATGAGAAAAAATATATGATGAATAGCAAGAATTGCCATTCCCGCTGCAATCCCCACGAGGACAGACTTACCCACTGAGGAATGAAAAATGTTGCCGTATGACAAATAGTCGAGCGATCTGAAGTGTTTCCGCCAGGTCTCACGTCCTAATGATTCTCCGACCGACCATCCGGCAAAAGTAACGCCGCCTATCAAAAAGGCGATAAACCCAAACGAAATAAACATCACCAGGACGAATTCATCTGCTAAAATCAGGGTGAGTCCTGCAAGGAAACCGAGCCCGGTTATCAGCCCTGCTATGATTCCCATCCGGTATCCAATCTCTCCGGTGCGTATTCTCTTAATCCCCACAATGATTATCACAATGGATGTAATGAGGATAATAGCCATAAAAATTGCTTGTGAGATGAATTCTATCTGAGCTGCATCCGTAATTCTCGGTAAATCATATGTACTGGTAAAGGAAGATATGATTGTTCCCGAAACGGTCAAATTCAATGTAACCGATTTCCCGATGCGATCGTCGAATCCTGATATAGAAAAGGAGTGATCGGTTCGATTGTTGCGGTCGGTTGATCGTTCCGTTTGAACAGAATCGTCATCGACTGAAAACGGTGTATGTCTTTCGATGAAGGTAAACACGATTTCACGTGCATCGGATAATGATACCGAAGGGAGATCGAATGCATCTTCTAACGGAAAGCGTACGAATAGTATCTTCCCGTTTATGTCTGTATTGATGTGTGTGTTATACAAGACGCGCAGTTCGGTACCACTGTCAGGATCCTTCGTTGCCGTCCGCTCGGTGCTCGGCAGGAGTTGCAGCCGTGATGGAGGTTCGGAATACCAGCGTATCTGATTATAAAATGAAGGTACCCCGTTTCTCATGAATGCATTACCCCGCTGTGTTCCGAATTCCCTGTGAAGATATGAATACAAATTCATATCAAGCCGGTAATTCGAAGAAGCATACATTCCATCCGTTGCAATTCCGTATTCCTGCAATATTCCGTTGACTCTTTGAATCATTTCCTGATCGGAATATTTGATTTTTATACCGGAGAGGTGATGAGTTCGCGGGTATAAATACAGGAGAATAAGCAGTGCAAGTAATGTTATTCCGAGCGACCCGGCTATAAATAGCAGCCGTTTTTTTTTATGCATCGTATTTTTCTGTATTTTTTACCTTTACCACTACCATTGTCATATCGTCTCTTTGAGGTGTACGGCCTATAAACATATTTGTTTCATTAACGAGACCGTTTAATATCTCACCGGCTGAATACTGCTGGTAGAAACGTGCTGCCGCTACTAAACGTTCATCGCCGAATTCCTCATTACGTTTATTTGCCGCCTCTGAAAAACCGTCGGTATAAAAGATAAACACATCTCCCGGTTCAAAAGTAACGGTCTTTTCGTGTATCGATTTATCAAAAACTTCCCCGTTGTCGAGACCGAGTGCCATCCCTTTCGGATTTATCATTTCACCGTTTGCCTGTGCTGTTTTCCATAGTATCACCGGGTTGTGTCCTGCCCGTGCAACGGTGAGCGTTCTTTGTTTCAGGTCGAAAATTCCGTAGACCATGCTGATAAATGCACCCCGTTCGGCACTTTCATAAAATGTACGGTTTACGCTCCGGAGAACTTCTGCGGGGTCCGTTTCGTTTCGTGCAGTCGACCGTAAAATCCCTTTAGTGAGTGTCATATAGAAAGATGCTTTTGTTCCTTTTCCCGACACATCGCCAATGACGATGCCGAATAAATGATCATTAATCGTAATGAAATCGTAATAATCGCCGCCGACTTCATGTGCCGGAATACACGTCGATGCAACATCGAGGGCGGGTATATCCGGTTTCTTTTTCGGAAGAAAACTCATCTGCACATCGTGGGCGATCTCCAGTTCGCGCTGGAGGCGCTCACGTTCGCTGATATATTTCTGGAAGACAGGCGCTATTTCTTCGTAATCGGTAATATGATCGCGGGTATATTGTGAAACTGCTCCGAACACCAGCAGGGCACCAAACACCGAGGCGATGATGATCCCTTCACTGATAAAGTAATCATTTCCCGATAGTATCAGGGTGATAGCTCCGCCTGCAACCGAAAATGTGAATAATGAAAGAAAGCTCGTCACAACATCGTACCGGTAAAATACCCAGACAAGAAATGCTCCGTATAGTGATGCGATGAGAATACCGCTCGCCACAGGGAACGACGGGTATGTGTATCTCCACTCACCGACACCGTATATGACCGAAGCAACGATGAGTAGAACGATAACATTTGAGATTCGCTGACGGAGATAAGAAACGAGAAAAAGAACCAGCATGCTAAAGCCGATTAATTCCACCCAGAATTCATACATTAGTATCTTCAGGCCGGCAAGCGGCGGAGAAAAATTTTCAAGCGGAGAACCGTCTACCCAGCTATACCATACCGGATGAATACTATTGACAATTTGTATTATGATCATCGATAAAGTAAGTGCAATCAACCCGTACGCGACTCCCCGAATAAAACTTTTTCCCGTTTCGGAATGAAGAATATGTCCGTGAATCACCAGATCAAAAGCAATAAATTTTTCCTTCCAGGTATTCCGGCCTACCGCTTCTGCGACTACAACGACAAAGACAATAAAAAATCCGACAAAGAGAGGTCCGATAATTAACGGAATGAGCATCATCCATTCCATTTGATGGATGAATTCCTGAAGATATATATGGGCGGCTACCATCACCGAGACGATAACCCCGAGTATAATTCCGTTCTTGTATCCGATTTCCTCCGATCGTATTCGTTTAACACCAATGACCAGCATTATAACCGCTATTAAAATAAACGGTAGGATTGATACAAGCGAGCTGACGGTACGCTGGGTCGACGTCGCTCCCGATAATTCAGGATCCGTATCGAATTCAATAGCAAATGATGATATAATAGAACCTGCCACGTTAACGCTCAGTGTGTACGGTAACGGATGATATTCCGATTGTCCTTTCCACCTGAAAATATGATCGGTGCGGTTATCGCGGATTTCCTCTTTGTGTGATGAAAAGGTAAGTACAGCGGGATCGTATTTTGTAAAACGATGGAGGAATTTCTCCGCAATAACACGCGCGGAATCGGGTTCAACTCCCGGTATATAAAGAGTATCGCTTATGTCCGGCTGATACCGGATCAAATTGCCATGACCGTCGAACTGCATTCGGGCAGCCGATCGGATAAAATCGTCGCCGGTTATTACCTCATTATCTTCAACGCTGCCAAAATCCATGCGAACATCCGGATTTCTCCACCTGATATCCCAGTAAAACGCCGGAACACTTTCTCTTAATAATGTATTGCCGCCGGAGATTCCGTACTTCCGTAATAGAAATGTATAAACATTACGGTTATGACGAATGTTCAGAGAGGATGTGTAATCGGTAACGTCATAATTCAATGCATCGAGAAGCCCGGATGCACGATCTTCGATCTCAGTTTTTGAAGCGGGAAAAAACAAACCGCCGGTATGATGAGTTGCCGGATAGAGATATAGAATTATCGCAAGTGAGATAATAATATATACGAAATGGAGGAGGAGAAATTTGTTTTTTTGATTCATTGTTTACAGAGAATGAAAATATGTACAATCTGCCGGATCAACATCATTAAATGTATGCAAATTCTAAGAGAATGTCTATTCATACGGCTTTCAGCAGATGTTGTTACAGATTTTGGAATTTTTTGCTTATATTTCTTTGTTATAATTTGTGTTCGTAATTCCAATCATCTATGAATAGTAAGGAGGTAACAACAGTATGAGACTTCTACCACTTTTTGTAATAGCGATAAGTGGATTTTTGTTATTTGGTTGCGGAGAAGATCCGGATGCACTCATTGATGAAGTGGGAGTACTGGTCGTATTGAACAAATCAGCCGGTTCAGCCCATATTCTCGATCGTGAAACCGGTGAACGACTTGCTTCTATTCCAACGGGATATCAACCACACGAGGTTGCTATCTCACCCGATGGGGGAACTGCTGTTGTCACTAATTACGGAACTCGCGACGAACCCGGAAATTCTCTTACAATGATTGATATTGCGCGTGCGGAACATGTTAAGGATATCGATTTACTTGAATATACTATGCCGCACGGCATACAGTTTCTGGATGATACAAGAGTAATCGTTACCACCGAAGGGAATCAGACGGTAGTGATCGTGAATCTTGAAAGCGAGGAAATCGAGCACGTCTTCATGACCGAGCAAGAGATATCACACATGGTTGCGGTAACTCCCGACGGCGACCGGGCATTTGTACCGAATATCGGATCGGGCACTGTTACAGTACTCGATTTGAATGAAGGTGTTGTTGAAGCACACATAGAGACCGGTGAAGGTGCAGAGGGAATAGCAATTTCACCAAACGGTGAAGAAGTTTGGGTTACAAACCGTGAGGCGAATACGGTTTCAATCATCAATGCTGAAACGCTTGATATTATTTTTGAGGTGCCATCGGCTGATTTTCCAATTCGTGCTGCATTTTCACCTGATGGCCAGCATGTTGTTGTAAGCAATGCACGCTCCGGCGACGTAACGGTTTTTGATGCCGAAGAGCGATTACGGGTTGGTGTCATTTCACTTCAGGAATTTGATGAGCTTGTCGAGGATGAGGATCGTTATTTTATTGAAGAATTTGAGGGAAGCCCCATACCGATCGGTGTTGTCATCGGTCCCGATAGCCGTACTGCGTATGTAGCAAACAGTGCTGCTGATGTTGTCGCGGTTCTGGATATTATCAGTCTTCAGGTCATTGATATGTTTGAAACCGGTGAAGAACCGGACGGCATAGCGTGGACGCCGGTAAGACCGGAGATGTAATAATGAATTTAGAGCTGATGTAGTCCGCCTTCAAGGTGGACTACATCATTTGCTCACTTAGTCATAGTTTGGTATTTCTTACCGCTCGGGTACGAGATAAATATCAACCCGCCGGTTCTCTGCTTTTCCCTCTTCGGTATCATTCGATGCCACAGGATGATACTTGCTCATACCTACAGCTTCAAATCGTTCGGGGCTGATATCGAAGTCCTTTAATACCCGGATCACATGCGTTGCCCGATGGACTGACAGCTCCCAATTTGAAGCGTATATCCGGGGAAAATCAGGGATGACCATCTGGTCATCTGTGTGTCCGATAACCCGGATAGTTTTATTTTGTGCATTTCTTAACTGTCCGGCAATTGTTTCCAGTTTTTCCTTGTTTTCATCAGTGATATATGCGCTGCCCGATTCAAAATGAATACGCTCAACCATCTCAACGGTCAGCTTATCTTCAAGTTCAATTGCTCGCTGCTCAAGTGATTCTACCTCTGTCTCTAATGCCGCACGTTCTTCACGGACCTGCTCCAGCTCGTCGGAGGTCGGGGCGAGCTGACCGAAATAGAGATATAAAAGCAGAATAAGAAGTACACCTGCTGCCACGAGGGCATAAATCGTGGGTGACTGCATGAAATTCCTCCTTTCAGAAAGTGATTATTAGCACTACCCACTTTACAAATATAGCATACTTCTTTTAGCCAAAAAAGTCAATATTTCAAAACTTTTGAAAGTTTTTCGATGTTTTATATATTACTACCAAGCGGCTATTTTTTCATTAGTAAGCAATGAGGAGGGGAATGCCTCGAGTTGTTCAAGTCATAGTGGTGTTATTACTATTTGGTGCGGGAAGTTATCTTACACTTGAATCGCAAACCCGGCAGGATGACCGCACGCTTTACCGGATGGCTCAGCAATATGAACGGAGCGGCGATTACCGGAACGCGTCGCGCCTCTATGAACGATTGTACGTTCGTGATCCCGGTAATTTTACATACTTTGACGGCTATCGCAGGATGCTGATGCAGTTACGGGAATATGATAAAGCCATCTCGATGACAGAAGAACGGCTGGCAGAAGATCCCCGTGATGTGAATCTCCGGAGTATTCTCGGCGGAATGTACTACCGGGCTGAGGAACGAGATAAGGCATTTGAGGTCTGGGAAGAAACGCTCGAGCGGGATCCGCGCAATATGGTTGCCTATCAAAAAGTCGCCACTCAGATGATTGAGAACCGCCTGCTCGATCAGGCAATTGAGATTTATAAACGGGGACGTGAAAATGTGGGACAGCCCCATCTCTTCGCAAACGACCTTGCGTTCCTGTATGCCTCTACCATGAACTACCGCGGCGCAACACGTGAATATATGCTGATGCTCGAACAAACACCGCAGCAATTAAATTTTATCCAATCACGTTTGTCGATGTATGTTCTCAGAAATGAGGGATTGCCGCAGGCGATTGAAGTACTTGAGGAAAAAGCAGAGCAAAACAGAGATAAAATTCAATTCCAGCGTCTGCTTGCCTGGTTATACCGTGAAGCAAAAGATTTCGATAAAGCGTATGAGATTTATAAACATATTGACAACTCACAAAATGCCCGCGGTGCAGAGTTGTATTCGTTTGCCCAAACAGCTTTTCGTGAGCGCGAGTATGAAGCAGCAGCCCGTGCATACCGGGATATACTCGACCAATACCCTGAGTTCGATCGCACGCCACAGGTACGTCTTGGCTATGCACGATGTTTGGAAGAGAAAAGTATGATTGCCGATTCATTGTATGAGGCAGTCTTCCCGGTATCTCCACCTGTTGATGACACCAGAATAACCGAGATGCGCCCCTCATACGACAGGGTGATTGAAGCATATAAAAATCTTGTGAATGAATATGAGGGTACTTCGATCGGTGCACAGGCATTGTTTCGTGTAGGATTGATTCAATATCACTGGTATTTTGATCTTGACGGTGCGCTTGAAACACTGCAGGAGGTTGCCCGTTTATATTCACGGGGCAATATTTATATGGATACACGCGAATTGCTCGGCGATATATATATCGTTCGCGGAGCGCTTGATGAAGCACTCGCGCAGTATGATACATTGCTTGCATCGCAGCATATAACTGAAGAATATAAAGACCTTGCAACGTTGCGGCGTGCGGAAATCGCCTTCTTTCGGGGTGAATTCGACAAAGCACTTGAAGAAATACGCGAACTTGTGCAAAAATCATATTCGAGCTATGCAAAC
This sequence comes from Ignavibacteriales bacterium, assembly GCA_003568415.1. Lineage (GTDB taxonomy): Bacteria > Bacteroidota > Ignavibacteria > T3Sed10-11 > T3Sed10-11 > T3Sed10-11. The sequence continues at coordinate 18,249 of PWXV01000134.1, read as the reverse complement.
AATGCCATTGAATTACAGACCTTTATAATCGAAAACCGCGAGCCGGCTCTTCGGGGTGTCCGCTCCGATGATGCGCTGAAATTGTATGCCCGTGCAATGCATCAGAAACGCCAGCAGCGATATTCAGAAGCGATCGCGACTTTAGAACATATCATTGAGGAATATCCAAACGCGTTACTTGTCGATGATGCACTGCTGACCATCGGCGATTTAAATTTCTCGATGCGCAGATATGATGATGCCGTATCGGCATACCGGCAGATACAATCCCTTGAAGATAAATCGATTGTGACCGACCGGGCACTGATGAGAATAGCAGAGGTGTATCATTTCGGTACAGGTGAACGCGAACGGGCAATTGTTGCGTATGAAGACCTGATCGTTGAATATCCACGATCGATGCTCGCAACCGAAGCACGGCAGCGGATCAGGATGCTGCGTGGTGACCCGAGCTGAAGGCCGTTATGTGTTAATTGTTGTTCGTTAACGGTTCCTAGTACAAAAGCCGTGTAATAAAGAATTATATTGAACTTATTTTATAGAATGGTGTGGTAATTACTATTAACGATTAACAAATTACCTGTTAACTAAGTGGTGGTGTTATGAAAGTAAGTGTGATTTTATTGTTGAGCGTGTTCTTTGTCCTTGCTGTTCCCGCACAGGATATGATGTTGATTCCGATGGATCTTAAACAGAGCGAACATCTAAAAGCGTATGGTATAGCCTATATGGCACTCGAAAAAGAAATCGATGTCGACTGGTTGTTGAATTACCGGGGCGGATCGTTTCTGATGCAGTATCATGAGGTGATAGCCCGCGAGAATCGCATCCGGAACGTCAGCTACGAACGAATCTCCGGTACGCAGGCGGCACAAATTTATGCCGAAGTACAGGCAGAGGATAGCAATATGGATGTCGTCAGATGCGAAGTACCGCCGAAGATAGCCGTCTATATACCGCCGGGATATCAACCGTGGGATGATGCGGTAACCCTTGCCCTTGAATATGCCGAGATCCCGTATGATCAGGTTTTCAATAAAGAGGTATTGAACGGGGATATATACGATTACGATTGGCTTCATCTCCACCACGAAGATTTTACCGGACAGTACGGAAAATTTTATGCAAGTTACTCCAATGCACCATGGTATATTGAGCAGGTTCGTAAATATGAATCCATAGCGGCCCAACTCGGCTTTGATAAAGTATCAGAGATGAAGCTTGCCGTTGTGCTCGAGATACGGGAATTCATCGCATCGGGTGGATTTGTTTTTGCAATGTGTTCAGCGACCGATACCTTTGATATAGCCCTTGCCGCCAAGCACATAGATATTGTCGATGTTATGTACAATGGCACCCCGCCCACTCCAAACTTCAATGATAAACTGGATTTTTCGGAAACCCTTGCCTTCGAGAACTTCGAAGTGGAAGAAAATCCGTTACGCTATGAATACAGCAATATCGATATTCCGCCAACCGATCAGGGGCCAAGCGTTCCCCGTGAAGCCGATTACTTTACATTGTTTGAGTTTTCCGCGAAGCATGATCCAATACCGACAATGCTTACACAAAATCATGTTAATGTGATATCAGGTTTCATGGGACAGACAACAAATTTTGACCAGCAATTTATAAAACCGCACATCGTTCAGATGGCCAAGCGTGAAGGAAGCCGCGAGGTGAAATATATCCATGGTCAGCACGGACGCGGAACCTTTACCTTCTACGGCGGCCACGATCCCGAAGATTATCAGCATGCAGTAGGCGATCCGCCAACCGATTTATCATTGTATCCGAATTCGCCGGGCTATCGGTTAATCCTGAACAATGTGTTGTTTCCCGCAGCACGACCGAAACCGCAGAAGACCGATGTATTCGATGCGGAAACTATATTTCCGTTGATCGGTGATGCACAGTGATTTAGTAATTGGTTAATAGTTATTTGTTCATGGTTAATCGGAGCGTATCTGTCCATACTATTAACAAATTAACCAATAACCTCTGATCAATAATAAATAGTCAAAATTAAATAATAAATTATAACAATGCCCTGGATCATAAGCACACACCTGACGTTCGGTATCGGGATAGCTCTGTTCTATCTCTATTTTTTCTTCCATCTACGAAGCTCATTACACATACTCGTCGGTAAGAACGGAAAGAACCTTCTCAAATTGATCATACCTGTATTCGTTTACTTCAATCTCTTTCCGCTGGTTACGATTATTGCTTACGGTATCACTCCATCTTTCACCACGAATGCCGTCGCCGGATACGTTCGGGTGTTCGATCATTTTTTAGTGGTGCCGTATTGGATCGGTTTTGCATTCGTCGGTCAAATGTTTCTATTGATGATCGTGATGGATGTATCGAAACTTGCATTATTTCCGGTGTATAAAAAATATAAACTACAGTGGCTGCAGGGTAAATCATATATCTTTCTCGCTGTCGTATTCTTTCTGGTTGCCTATGTTCCGGCGAAAGCATATTTCGATACCAACACCGTGCGTATTGTCGGGAAGGAATTTGCTATCCGCGGATTACCCGAAGAACTGGATGGTTTGCGCATTGCACACGTTGCCGACATTCAGGCAGATCCGCGTACGCAGAAGAAGAAACTCGACAGATACGTGCGAAAGATTAACAAAGTTGAACCGCATCTTGTCGTGCATTCAGGTGATCTTGTTACATCCGGAAAACAATTTATCGAAATGGGGGCGAAGGCGCTTGGTTCGGTTCAAGCTGAATACGGTGTGTATTCCTGTGTTGGTGATCATGATTATTGGTCGGGATCGGATTCGATTCGAACAACACTTGCAAAGCAAGGTGTCGTCTACCGTGATAACAAAAATGAAATTGTTGAGCTCAATGGATTGACCATTGGAATCAGTCTGGTAACCGATATATATTCAAGGCGTTTGTCAGATGAAACCCTTGATTCACTCGCACTCGATATTGCACGAACCGACCTTCGTTTAATTGTACCGCATCAGGTGCCGGAAGAGCTTGTCAACCGGGCACAGGAGCGGGGTTATCATCTTTTTCTTGCAGGGCATACTCACGGCGGTCAGGTTGCCTTCGGTGTTCCGGGATTGTTCAAGCTGCAGGGTTCGCGCACCGAAACGCCGTACGTTACCGGATTTTTCGATCTCGGATCGATGCTCGTGAGTGTCAACAACGGGTTGGGATTGACACTTGCACCGATACGATTTCAGGCGCCTGCGGAGGTGTCGGTGATAACGATCAGGAGCGGCCATTCTTGACATTATCGAAGGATCGGTGTAATTTATTTGTGGTAAATGGAAGGGAGGTTTCGTTATGACAAATACTTCGGTAAAATACACCTATTCCGACCTCCTCACGATTCCCGAGGATACCAACCGGTACGAACTATTCGAAGGAGAGCTCATCGTGACCCCATCACCCGTTCGAAAGCATCAGGTCGCTGTTAAAAATTTAACTTATTTTTTTGAAAGCTATATCCGCACTCATAAGATCGGAGAATTATTTGTTGCACCTTTTGATATTTATTTTGACGAAGGGACTGTTATACAACCAGATATTATATTTGTTAGTGATGAACGGAAACATATAGTCGAAGAAAAAAGAATAGTCGGCAGTCCCGACCTTGTCGTTGAGGTGCTTTCGGAAGGAACTGAGGAACGCGACCGCGGTTATAAATTCCGCCGCTACGCAAAGGAAAATGTGCGTGAGTACTGGATCGTTGATCCCGAAAAACAGTTCGTTGAAGTATATCAAAACTCTGAAACCGGTTACCGGTTAAGTGGAAAATATAGCGGTCACCATGAGATTCACTCTGCGATCTTTCCCGGATTAAAGTGCAAAGCAGCAAATATATTCGAATAGTGAACCAAGAATATAACCGATAACTGCCAACCGGCAATCATCACCAGGCAACCCAAAACTGAAAACAGGAAACTATTATATCATTCCCTCAAGATATACCGAATGTTGTTTAAATCCCCATCGATGCCGCTTCGAGCTTCGATTCCAAATATCTCAAGAATGAGCGGATAAATATCGATACTACGCAGGGTGCCCGTACGGTAACCCTCTTTGAATGCCGGTCCCATTGCGTAAAAGATCCCGTGCATATCGAGATATTTATTGTCATACCCATGGTTGCCGCCTGTTGCAAAATACCCCCGGGCCGGATCGTACGGACGGGGAGAAAGCGACCAACCGAGATCGGCAACTACCATTATAGGCATTATATACGCGTGCGACGAGTAGTGCCAGTAATCGGGTATATTTTCTTTCAGGTAAACACGGTAATTTTCTTCCTCATCTTTTAATCTGCTGTATATCTCCTCGATATCGTCCGGATTTTCGGGTTTGATCATCGTAACAGGTCCGACACCATCGGTTACGACATCATAATCATCGAGTACGTGATGTAACTCGATAACACGTTCCGGACTGACTTCGGTCATACCATGATCGGAAACGAGGATGATATTGATCCGGTCGAGCATATCAATGTCTTCAAGACGGTCGAGCAATACACCCATTAAGCTGTCGACAAGCTCAATGGTATCGTTCAGTTCATCACTGTACGGGCCCGTGCGGTGTCCTTCCGAGTCGACATCGGAATAGTATAAGGTCATAAATTGCGGACGTTCATCTTCCGGCAATTGCAGCCATTCGATAATTCCTTCGATGCGTTCGAGATGCGGCCGTTCGTGGTCGTACTGGTGATAATAATGAGGCCGGCGGTATTCTATGTCCATTTCAGAACCGGGCCAGAAATAGCTCGCGGTGACGATACCGTTCCGGCGGAGCGTTTCCCACACGGCTTCACCCTGATAATACTTTGCACTCTCGACCATTTCACGGTTCCTGAGTGCAAAGCGCTCACCCGTTTCCCAGTCGATGAAACTGTTTGAGATCATCCCATGATTTTCGGCATAGAGCCCGCTTACGATAGCGTAATGTGTAGGAAATGTTTTTGTCGGGAATACCTGTTCGAGCGAGAGCGCTTCAACACCGTTTTCAGCGATCCATTCAATGTTTGGGGATAAACCGCGGTTAATGTAATCCCAGCGAAATCCGTCGAGTGAGATGAGCAAAACGTATTGTCGGTCTGATGCGTATGTTGCCGGAACCAATAAAACGGCAAGTAGAATAAAAATAATAAAACGCTTGATTTTCATTGTTACTCTCCTATGTTATGTAATTACGATAATGTTATAAAATAGATATTTACTGAAACATTAGCAAAAATGAATATTACGTTTTCATTAAGGAGATGAGTATGAATATAAAAACGATTGGTTTTATCGGAACAGGGATGATGGGACAACCAATGGCACTCCGGTTGATCGATGCCGGGTATAAGGTAATAGTCTGGAACCGGACACCAGAAAAGGCAATACAGCTCATCGAACGCGGTGCCGAACGTGCAACTGATGTGAAATCGTTAGCAGAAAAATGTGACGCGGTTATCACGATAGTGAGTGATAATGATGCATTGATGTCGGTAACCGAAGGTGCCGGGGGCTTACTGGAAAATCTACCCAGCCGGGGGATACACATCGATATGAGCACCATTTCCCCCTCACTTTCAAGTAATTTATCCTGCCGGTATCGTGATCAGGAAAAAGAGTACGTTCAGGCGCCGGTTCTCGGGAGCGTACCGCAGGCAACCGATGGTTCGTTGCTGATATTTGCCGGCGGGAATGGAAAAGCGATTGAGAACATACAACCGTTGTTCAATGTAATGGGAAAACATACGTGGACGTTCGATGCCGCGCAAAAAGCATCGACAATGAAGTTAACATGCAACCTTTTCATCGCAAGCATGATAAACACACTGGGTGAAGGATTATTGATGATGAATAAAGCGGGCATTGACGGCAACATTCTCCTTGAAATCTTAAACGAGTCGGCACTCGGTGCGCCGATGTATCAGACAAAAGGGAAATCGCTGCTTGAAAGGAAATTCACACCGCGGTTTATGGTGCAGCATATGGAGAAGGATCTGTCGTTGATACAGGAAGCGGGACATGAACTTGGTGTACCGATGCCGGCAGTCGGTGTGATACACGAATTGTTCCTCGCTGCAAAAAACAAAGGATACGGGGATGAGGATTATTCGGCAATGGTGAAGGTATTGGAGGAGTTGGCGGGGGTTGTTGAGAAACGGTGAATCGGTGAAACAGGGTACCGGTGAAGTGGTACGGAACAAAATTTTTCCCCAAGCTGTTTTACATATTACCTTTGACAGAATCTTTCCATTGATTTAATAAAATACGGAGAGGGCATGCCGCAACCTCAATTACGTATACGGCTTGGTTCCGCTATTGCAGAAAAAACCGGCCATGCATATATCACTCTTCCGAAACAAGATAATATGACCGCATCTCAATTGCGTAATGAATTGTCGTCAATGTATCCTGAAGTGCAAACGCTCATAAACATGGCGGTTATTTTTGCCAATGGTTCATCCCTCACCGAAGACGATCCTGTTCCCGAAGGTGAAATAGTCGTTCTTAATCCTGTTGCAGGTGGATAGATACCATAAAATTAAACCATAATACGGAGGATACTATGAGTACCGGCAGTGATGTAAAATCGATTGCCAAAGAAACAAAGGCACGCAGAAATGTCGTCGTTGATACGTTCACCAACGGACTTCTCGATCCGGATGGGGAAATGTTGGGTCCCGTTCAAAACGGCGGACATATAATCGCCAGCACGACACCTGGCTGCTGGGGCCCGATGATAACACCCCGCTTACGCGGCGGTCATGAAGTAACGCAGCCCGTATATGTTGAAGGCGCGCAACCCGGTGATGCTGTTGCAATTCGTATTCAGGATGTTACGGTCACATCGATAAGCACGGCATCCGGTCACGATAAATGGGTTGAAGGTCATTTTGAGGGTGATCCCTATGTGATAAAAAAATGTCCGAAGTGTGGAACACGATCACCTGAGACAAGGGTGGAAGGTATTGGTCAGGAAGCTGTCAGGTGTGCAGAATGCAATACGCCTATTCATCCGTTTCAGTTCGTTCACGGCTATACCGTTATATTTGACGGTACGCGGCGGGTCGGACTTACCGTAAACAAAGAAGTTGCAGAAACCATTGCCCGTAAAGCCGAGCACTATGCAGCGCTCCCCGATAATTCGGTACAACATTCTATTCTTACCTTTGCGCCTTCGGACCTTGTCGGTGCAATGGTCAGAATGCGGCCTTTCCTCGGTCAACTCGGCAGCACGCCGGCGGTCGTCATGCCTGATTCTCACAACGCCGGTGATTTCGGATCGTTTCTCATTAATGCAGGACATGAATATGCACTGACTACCGAACAACTCGAACAGAGAACAGACGGCCATCTCGATATCGATGCAGTGCGTGCCGGTACGATACTCATCGTGCCATCGAAGATCCCCGGTGCGGGTATTTATATGGGAGATATGCACGCACTTCAGGGAGATGGTGAAATTGCAGGTCATACTATGGATGTATCAGGAACGGTTACCTTGCAGGTAGATATTCTCAATGGCAGAACGTTAGATGGTCCGATATTATTTCCGCTTGTGGAAGATCTGCCGCCGCTTGCGAAGCCGTTTACGGATGAAGAAAAAGTGAGCGCTCGTCAAATTGCAAATGAGTGGGGCTTAAAGGATATTGAAGAAACCGCACCTATTTCGGTTATAGGGTCAGGTCCGGATCTGAATACTGCGACCGAAGTCGGGCTTAAACGGGCTGCAAACCTGCTCGATATGACCGTGGGCGAGGTACGAAACCGTGCGACAATAACCGGAGCAATAGAGATCGGACGTCATCCCGGTGTGATTCATGTGACGTTCCTCGCTCCGCTTTCGAATCTCGAAAAAGCTGGATTGCTGCCGTTTGCGAAGGAGAACTACGGGATCGGGTGAGGGATGAGTTTTCGCGTAAGAGGCTGTCTAAGAAGTATGATTTGCATTATCTTCGAAATTAGAAACGATTAATTATATACTGTTATCACCGTTTCTCGTAAGGGCGATTATTCGACTGCGGCGATTGAACAAACAACGTTTCGTGAATCGCCCTTACGAGAATGACTTTTCGGACAGCCCCACATTATTGAACTTACCCATAACCGTTTCTAAAGAATTATCGCAAGCAATATCCCGATTACAATAAATATGAAAGTGAATTGTTTGTGTATTGGTTTCTTTTGGGAGAGTGATAAGTTATTAACTATTCACCCTCAACATAATACAACGATAACCGTTCTTCAGCATCAATTATCAATAGATCTCTTGTTTCTATTTCCATATCGATAACACGCACCTCCTGCTTCGGTATGCGTACTTTATCGTTATCGCTCAGGTAGCGGGGATGTTTTGTCTGATAAATGGCAATTCCCTGTTGGAGAAGTTCGTCATTTTCGATCTGGTTGCCGCCGGGAATATACGGATCTCCGGGATTCATCCGTATAAATGCCGAAGTGAAATTATACCGCTCATTGAACACCGGTTCTTCATCACTCATCTCGATATCATCGCGTCTGACGAGTAGTTTTCCTGTATGTTCAAAAAAATCCGGTTGTACTGTTATTTCTCCATCGCCGATAAAAACGAGCACTGTGGCTCCTATATCGGTGTAACCGATTATCACGTTACCCTGAAAACGAAGATCATACATATCCCGCCTGAGCGTATAGTCATCGATTTTGATGATTTCCCAATGTGTTAAGTCCTGCGAAGGTATCTCACGATCATAAAGAACGGGGTATGATAATGTTTGCAATATAAAATAGACGAAGATCGCCAGCGGAATTACTATGAGCAGAATTAAAATAGTTTTTTTCATATGTATACCAAATACTAACCGGCTCTATTATACTATATCCGCTCTCTTGGTCCGATGACTAAACTTGCAGCTATAGATGATATAATACTGAATATCAGTGCTCCAAAAAATGCCGCCCAGAATCCCGCCACATAAAATCCCTCGATAAATGATGCTACAAACCAGAAAAGAAGCGCGTTCAAAACGAATGTAAACAGTCCGAGCGTGAGGATATTGATAGGTAGGGTGATAAGGAGTAAAAACGGTCGAATAAACGCATTAATCAACCCGAGAATAAGTGCAGTTACAAGAGCGATATAAAATCCTTCAAGTTCTATATTCGGTAAAATATACGCGACCAGCATAAGCGCGAGTGCGTTGATGACCCAGCGTATTATTATTGACATAGTGATTCCTCTGTTCTGAATAGTGATAAGATTTATTATTGTACGATTATCAGTTGACAGATGCAATCCGATGAGATGAATATGTGATATATAGTGTTGAAGTGGCGGGAAGTGGAGAATTGCGAAAAAACGTCTATTTCCTTGCTATCTCCTGAATCACCCTAAAGTGTTAATTTTTTTGCTTTTCCTCTTGACTTTCTGAATAATAGTGGTAAATTTAAAACATCTAGTGGGTGATTGTGGGGAAATGTGGATAATTTGTAAATAAGTAGAATAATCCCGGCGTTGTGGTGGCGTTTTTGAGGATCTTCGTGGGGGGCACGTCGATTGTCCACATGGTGAACGAGAATAATAACCAAGCGGGTTCACTATGTCCGCCTTCAAAGGCAGCTATGTACATTCAATAGATAATAAGGGACGGGTAAATCTACCGGCCAAGCTTCGGAAATATATATCGCCCGAAGCAAACGATACCTTTATCGTTACGCGTGGATTCGATCAATGCATCTTTGGGTATCCGCTTGATGAATGGTATAATTATGAACAGGCAATACGGGGTTTACGATCGTCGAGCGCAGACAGCCGGTTCGTTATGCGGCATCTTTTGCAGTATGCCAGTGAAGTACAACTTGACGGACAGTCACGCATCATGCTCCCGCAAAAACTCTTACAATTTGCAGAAATAAAAAACGATGCACTCATTCTCGGCGTTCTGGAACGCATAGAGATCTGGGATCCGGATATTTACGAGCAATATATTCAGCAGCAGGAAGCATCATACGAGGAGGTCGCAGAAAAAGTTTTTCAAAATAACGATATCCCGACATAACAATGACCGGCATGTACCACGAGCCGGTGCTCGTGCAAGAAGTTTTAGAATATCTGATTAATTTACGTGATGGTGTGTATGTCGATGCGACGACCGGCGGGGGAGGACATACAATGGCACTGTTGCAGAATATATCGGGCAATGCTCGCGTGGTATGTTTCGATAGAGATGCAGATGCAATTAAGGAAGCAGAACACCGGTTGAACAAATGGCAATCGCAAGTAACTTTTGTTCAGGATGAATTTAGTAATATCCGGGATCGTTTACGTGAGTTATCTATTGAAAAGGTTACCGGTATCCTTTTCGATCTCGGGGTATCTTCGTATCAGATAAACAGCGCAGAGCGTGGTTTTAGTTTTCAGCACGATGCAATTCTGGATATGCGTATGGATACACGCTCGGGGATGACGGGTGTCGATGTTTTACAAACATATGCGGAGCGGGATCTTGCGGATATTTTTTACCGGTATGGTGAAGAACGGAAAGCCCGGCGCATAGCACAAAAAATTGTAGAAGAGCGGAAAAAGCGATCTATCACAAAAACCGGTGAACTTGCAGAGATAATCCGAAATGTTGTCGGCGAACGACATCTCGTAAAATCACTGGCGCGGATTTTTCAGGCACTGCGGATCGAGATTAATGCAGAGCTTGATCATCTATCAGAAGCACTCGTGCAGACAACTGATATTCTGCAAACAGGCGGCCGGCTTGTTGTGATTTCATATCACTCGCTCGAAGACAGGATCGTGAAGAATTTTTTAAAGGAGCGGTCGGCAACGCGAAAACCGACTGACGATCCGTTTGCCCGGCAGGATGAAGAGATTGAGCCGGATTTTCGTATTCTGACGAAGAAGCCACTACAGCCGGACCGGGAAGAGCAGAATCGAAATCCACGATCACGAAGCGCCAAATTGCGGGCAGCTGAGCGATGCTGATTGTAAAGTCAGTTAATGGTTGTTGGTTAAATGTTATTTGGTGATAGTGTTGAATAAAGTACTCCTGAGCCGGTTTAGCTAACGGTTTAAACATGTAACCAGTAACCGCCCCACGGTATTTATGTGCTGGAGAGTATAAGTTATGAGTAATGAATATAACAATGACAGTTTGGTGCAGGAATATATCCGCCGTGCAAAACATAATACGGCCGATATAAGCGCCGAACAGGTTCAGGGTAACCGGCCGGGGTATGCATACCGATACGGACCAAAACAACCGCGCCGGAAAAAATTATCCACATTTAACATCATCATTTTCCTGTTCGGCTTTGCCGTTGCACTGGTATTATATATCAGCAATATCATTGCCGTTAACGGGTTGGTGAGAGATATTAATCAGCTCGAACGTGAATATAAACAGGTGCGAAATGCAAACGAAATTCTTCGTGCCGAATTAAATAACCGTACCCGCCTCGAACAAATTAGTTCGATCGCAAACGAGCGGCTCGGGTTGAGCAACCCGGTTGAACCGCCCCGATGGATTTCGATTGACGGCGGTGAAGTGAAAAAACTACAGCGTGAACTCGACAGACATAGACCATGAGACGAGGAAAAAGAGAAAAACATAAGAGGGCATTTCAGGGTGATATGAAATTTGTTCCGCCCAAAAAAGTAGGACGCGGACGTTTTATATTCTTAAAACTAATTTTTACCCTGCTTTTTTTAGTTGTGCTCGGCCGCTTGTTTCAGTTACAGGTTCTTGACAGCTCTGAATATCAGGAGATTGCTAAACGGCAGTATGAATTGCAAACAGAATTGCCCGCATCGCGCGGTGTTGTGTATGACCGCAATGGCAATATCCTAATATCCAACACACAATTTGTTTCATTTGCCGCAGACCCGCTTATCCTCGGTAATAATGTCGATAAAGTAGCACGGAGATTTTCGGCTCACTTCGGACGATCTGCTTCATACTATGCACAGCGTATCAGGGAAGGACGCAGATTTGTCTGGCTTGAGCGGCGGGTATCTCCCGAATATCTGGAGAAGATTAACGTGAAAGAAATAGACGGGCTGATTGCAATTCAGGAACCAAAACGATTGTATCATTACGGTGATCTTGCAAAAGATTTACTGGGCGTTACCAATATTGATAATACCGGTATATCGGGACTCGAATTACAGTTCGATGAAAAACTGCGTGGAATAAATGGCTATATGATAATGCAGCGTGACGGAAAGATGCGCACCTTTCCGTCCATTGATTATCCGCGCATTGAACCGGTCAATGGAAATAACCTTGTATTAACAATAGATCTTTCATTGCAAGCTATTGCCGAGGAGGAGTTAAAGCGCGGCATAGAGCGAAATGAAGCCGAGTCGGGGTTAGTGGTAATGATGAATCCAAAAACCGGTGCCGTTCTTGCAATGGCGAATTACCCGTCGGGTGAGCGAAATCGGATTGTCTCAGATATGTTTGAGCCGGGATCGGTATTTAAATTGGTTACAACTGCGGCGGCTCTTGAAAGTAATGTTCGGCATGGTGGTGATACGTTTTATGCGGAAGACGGTGAATACCGTGTAGAACTCCCCGGCAATCGAGTCAGAATCATTCGTGATACCGAGGAGTATGAATGGCTTACTTTGCGTGAAGCGATACAGCATTCAAGCAATATTGTAATGGCAAAGCTTTCCGATGAGATCGGTTCGGAACGGATGTATACCATGGCGAGAGATTTCGGTTTTGGTATTCCTACCGGCATTGAATTGCCGGGTGAGGTACGTGGTGATTTAAAGCGCCCGGTGAACTGGTCGGGAACAACCCTGAATACTATGGCTTATGGCTATGAAGTCGGTGTAACCCCGTTACAAATTACCTCTGCGTATGCAGCGATTGCAAATAAAGGAACATTAATGCGGCCGTACCTTCTTGAACGTGAACTTGATGCACAAGGAAGGATCGTGAACGAAACCCGTCCGCAACAGATACGCCGCGTTGTTAGTTCATCTACCGCCGACACGCTCGTATCCTTTTTTGAAGATGTTGTACAGGAAGGTACCGGTCGAACTGCAGGTGTAAACGGTGTCCGTATTGCCGGTAAGACAGGAACTGCAAGAAAGTATGTTGACGGAAAATATTCAAGCTCGGATTATACTGCATCATTTGTGGGACTCTTCCCGGTAGAAGATCCCGAGATTGTATGTCTTGTTATGATGGATAATCCGCGGCGTGGATATTATGCCAGCATGACAAGTGCACCTGTTTTTCGGAATATCGCCGAACGTATCGTCTCAACAGGGTTAATGCGCGTGCCACCACCGCCTGAAGAAGAAAAGTTTAAAGAGATGCAAGAATATATCATGAAAACAAGTGCTGCACATCAGATTGAAGAATTCTCAAAACCGCGTGTACCCGATGTACGACACTATCCGGCATCGGTTGCACAAAAGATTCTCGACCGCAACGGATACCGGAGTACAATCAACGGTAATGGCATTATAATTGAGCAGCAACCTGGTGGGGGATCGCGTGCGAAAAAAACTACCACCATACAATTGATTGCAGAGAACAAAACCAATCCGGATGGGGAAACTGTGGTGGTTCCCGATCTCCGGGGATTAGCAGTACGCAGTGCACTGAACCGTTCTATTGTTGAAGGACTGTCTCTTGACATCTCCGGCAGTGGAGTTGTTGTTCAACAATCGATACGGCCTGGGGAACACGTGAAACCCGGCACGATTATTCGTGTGCAATGTCGTCCCCGCGGCGATGGGTCACAGATAGCGGGACATTGATATGCGATTATCTGAATTGATCGATGGTGTTACCGTTATAAAGTTGTTCCAGACTGTGTATGGTTCAATGGTACAGACACATGATGTTGAAATTAATGATGTATGTTATGATTCGCGTAAAGTAACGCAGGGTGATTTGTTTATAGCGATCCGCGGATTGCAATCCGATGGACATCGTTATCTGCAGGATGTTATTAGAAAGAAAGTTAAGGCAGTGATTGTAGAAGATGACACAGCATTGCCCGATTCTCTTTGTATGCACGAAGGTGTAGTGAAAATAGTGGTATCTGATTCACGCAAAGCTCTTTCGAAGGTGTCTGCGAATTATTTCAAACATCCCTCGAAAGAGATGCGGGTGATAGGAGTAACCGGAACAAACGGAAAAACCACTACAACGCACCTGATTGCTTCGGTTGTAAGTGCAGCACAACAAATGCCGGGATTGATTGGAACAATAGAATACCGCATCGGTGATGATGTATTCGATGCGACGCATACCACTCCCGAATCGTACGACTTGCATAAGTTACTCCGGGATATGGCAGGTGCGGGATGTTCGCACGTGGTGATGGAAGTATCATCGCATGCACTCGAACAGCGTCGGGTTGACGATGTCAGGTTTTCAACTGCCGTCTTTACAAACTTAACGCAGGACCATCTTGATTATCATGAATCGATGGGAGCTTATTTGCAAGCAAAGCAGCATTTATTTCGGTTACTCGATGAATCGGCAACGGCAATTACGAATTCCGACTCCGAGTACGGAGAGAAAATAATCGAAAAGACCGATGCAAATATTATACGATACGGAACAAAAAATTTAGCCGACATTAAAGCGGATGAAATACACGCAAGTATGCAAAGTACAGTATTGAAAATAAAATACCATTCTTCCGAAACACAAGTTTCATCGCGGTTAATCGGGCGATTTAACGTTTCGAATATACTTGCCGCATATGCGGCTGCATATGCAGAACAGTTTGATGTACAAACAATAAAAAAAGGTATCGAACAACTGCGCGGCGTGCGCGGCAGATTTGAAGCTGTGGTTGCACCGCAGGGGTGGAGCGCAGTTATTGATTATTCCCATACACCGGACGCCCTGGAGAATGTATTGACGGCGATACAGGAAATAAAATCTGAACGAGGACGTGTGACAGCTGTATTCGGCTGTGGCGGTGATCGCGATCGTGCTAAGCGTCCGGTTATGGGATCTATAGCGCAACGACTCAGTGACCGGATCATAGTAACATCAGATAACCCCCGCACTGAAGATCCGGATAGTATTATCAACGATATTATGGAAGGTATTGATGCTTCGACGCACGTTATTAGAGAACCTGACAGAAAACGGGCGATTGAGCTGGCTTTGAGTAAAGCTATTCGCGATGACGTAATTCTGATTGCAGGTAAAGGACATGAAACCTATCAGATAATCGGTGATACACGTATTCACTTTAACGACAGGGAGATCGTCGAAGAATGGATAGCCGGCAGTATACCGGCATCATCACAAGGGGAAAATAATAAAACGGAGGGAGTATGAAAACACACACCAGGTGGATTGCAGTATACACTGGAGTTGTCTTATTCCTCGCTGTAATCACCGGTTTCGGCTTGGAACAGGGAAATACATCGAGCTCTCAGGCACATAATTTTTTAAGTGGACTCGAGAGTGAATCAATAACAAGTACGATATACGAACCGGATGAAGAATTAGTTCGAATGGAAGATCTCGATTATCTTATGCGAATGGATCTTGGTTATCCGCAAATAAACGGAGTGCTCGATTCGTACGAAAAAACAATACGGCGATATGCAAACCGCTACGGTTTCGACTGGCGGTTAATTCTTGCCGTCATGAATCAGGAATCCCGCTTCAGAACACAGGCAGTCAGTCACCGCGGGGCGTTTGGATTAATGCAGATTATGCCGGCAACCGGGAGAGAGGTTTCATCCGAACTCGGCATGGATGGTTATACTTTGCCGGAAGATAATATAGCCGGCGGTGTGTATTATTTGTGGCGTATGCAAACACTATTCGATCCGGGCAAAGTTGAAGATATCGATGAAGAACAGCGTAAATTCGACCGGCTACGGCTTGCACTTGCTGCATACAACGGCGGCCCGTCACGGGTTCGTGATGCCCAGCAAATTGCACTGTTCTTGAATCTCGATCCATACCGGTGGGAGATTATTCGGGATATACTTCCTATGCTGTCACGCAGATATGCTACACTACACTCTCAAATTTGGCCATCCGGCAGGCCGTCCGGCGGTTATTTTGAAGGATTTAATGAAACGCTTAATTATGTTGAGCGGACAATTGAGTATTATGCCTATTACCGGCAAATGTATGAATGAGTATGATTATTTCCGGTAATGATCTAGCTGCGATTGCATTACGTATCGAGAATGATGATGGTTCGATACGAAAGACTGATTTTGAAACTGCATCGATCGATACTCGATCGATGAAAGATGGAGCGATTTTTTTTGCGATACGGGGCGAGCGGCGGAATGGTCACGATTTCGTTTTCGATGCTTCAAATCGTGCCGGGATGGTGGTTGTTGATCGGATATGGTGGGATGAAACGGGTTCAAAAAGTGCAACGGATATCAGGTGCAGAATTGCTGTAGTTGAAGATACAATACAAGCACTCAGTGATCTTGCCCGGTTGCATCGTGCAAAGTTTTCAATTCCGGTGCTGGCAATAACAGGTAGCAGCGGAAAAACAACAACAAAGGATATGATCGTGCAGGTGCTTGAAAAAAAATATACTGTGCACCGGACTAAAGGAAATTTCAATAATTATCTTGGATTACCGTTGACTATCCTCGAAATGAAGAAATCGGATGAAGTATCGGTTATGGAGATGGGTATGAATCATCCTGGTGAGATTGAGCATCTTTCTGCTATTGCTGCGCCGACACACGGACTTGTCACCAATATCGGCAAAGGACATCTCGGTTATTTTGACTCTGTTAAGGATGTAGAGCGGGAGAAGGGAATGCTTTTCAGATGGATAGAGAAAAATGCTAAACGAGTTGCTTTCGTAAATGCCGATGATGAACGGGTGGTCAGCCAGGCGAAATCACTGAATAACACTGTCCGGTATGGTTTTGATCGTGATGATGTGGATGTAAAAGGTTCGATTATCACCACCGATGATGAAGGACGTTGTACCTTTAGTTTTCGAAGAGTAACGGGTTCGGAACATTATACAGTGCGATTGCCGGTAGCCGGCAAGCATCAGGCCGGCAATGCGCTTGCTGCCGTAACTGTGTGTATGAACTTTGGTGTGGCACCGGCTCGGATTTGTAATGCGTTGAAAGATTTTGTTCCTCCGGAAAAGAGAAGTGTAATCCGGCGGATTAATGGAATTACCATTATCGATGATTCCTACAATGCGAATCCCGATTCGATGCGGGCAGCGTTGGAGATGTTTCGAACCATGAAAGTCCGGGGTAAGAAACTTCTGGTTCTCGGTGATATGCTTGAATTGGGAATGACGAGCGGTGAAGAACATGGTACTATAGGGTTACTTATGCCGGCGATGGGGTTTGAATATGTATTCACATACGGAGAAGAGTCTGAAGCATTATATGCGGCGTCATCGGTGCCATTCGGCGGTCATTATACAGATAAAGAGGAGCTGGTAGAGGATCTGTTGAACCATGTTGATAATGGCGATGCGATACTGGTGAAGGGATCACGTGGAATGCGTATGGAAGAGATAATTCAGCTTGTTGAAAATAGGTTTAAAACATAATGCTGTATCACTTACTAGAATATATTGACGCGATTTACGATCCACCCGGTTTTGGTATGTTTCAATTTATTACCTTCCGGGCAGCTTTAGCGGCAATAACTGCGCTTGTGGTTAGTTTCTGGTTCGGGCCCAGAATTATTACTTCGCTGCGGAGAAGGCAGGTTGGTGAATTGGCAAAATACGATGCCCCTGAACGGCACTTGAAAAAAGCAGGTACCCCTACGATGGGTGGATTGATCATTCTACTTGCGATCCTCGTTCCAACATTGTTGTGGGGCGATCTTCGGAATACGTATGTACAGTTGATTATTTTTGTGACGGTGTGGCTGGGTGCGGTCGGTTTTATGGATGATTATCTCAAAGTAGTAAAGAAAAAACCGAAAGGACTTATCGGGCGGTATAAGATCATCGGCCAGGTTACGATCGGACTAATCATCGGGTCGGTAATTTATTTTTTCCCGCATTGGATTGATCCGGATCTCTGGAGATTGAAATCATCAACCACCGTTCCGTTTTTTAAAGATCTGGAGTTTGACGTGGGGTATTTGTATATCCCGATGGTGATTTTCATAATCACCGCAACGTCCAATGCCGTAAATTTAACCGACGGACTGGACGGGTTAGCCATCGGTTTGGTGGGAATCGTTGGCTTAACCCTCGCGGTGATAGCATATATTTCCGGGCATATTGAGTTTAGTTCATA
>PWXV01000021.1 GCA_003568415.1 Ignavibacteriales bacterium | reverse complement strand
TCCCACCCGAGCAATTCCGGTACGACTCCGACATTGCGTCCGATAGTAAAATGCGGGAATAAACCAACATATTGAATAACATAGCCAATCGTGCGCCTGAGCGAATAACTATCCATCGAGGTAATATCTTTGCCGTCAAGTGTAATAGTACCTGAGGTTAATTCGATTAAACGATTTATCAATTTCAACGTCGTCGTTTTACCACAGCCACTCGTTCCGACAAATACTATCGTCTCGCCCTTCTTTATCTCAAGCGACACGTTATCAACGGCGGTTACATTACCCGGATATGTTTTTATTACCTGGTCGAGTCTAATCATCGTGATAATTTTTTAAATGCGGACATCCTGAATAAACGATTCCAGTCCTTTTGACTTAAAGAGATCGGCCGCCTTTGTAGCAGGATTTTCATTCCTCGTTAACCGATCATATAATACATCAAGATACTCCTCTTCACCAAGACCGCGTCTGGCAAGTCCTCGTTTTGCAATCTCGATCATATTATGACATTGATCAACCACGGAGATACCGTTTACCGATGCACCGAGGCCGAAATGCACCGCATTATCTTTTATTGCACGGATTGTATCCCAATTGAACTGTGCTAAATATTCGGTTCCTTCATCAAGATTTTCAATCAATCCTAACGTCAACGCCGGTATAACAATCATATCCTCATACGGTTGTTGATCGTTTAACCGGTTCTCAATGGTAAAATATCGTGAAACTCTGGCATCATGCCAGAAAAATGTATTGTGAAGAGAAATATCATCCGGCTGCGGCTCGAGTTTTACTTTTTTACCATCGGGATACTCCCCGTATTTTTTTCCGTCACCATTGTAATACTCACTAAAAGTTTTATAATCGACAAGCCCGATGACCTCCTCACCACGACGGACAAAAACCGGTGAAAAATTGCCAATACAATCGGCGTAATCATCCAGGGATGAGAACTTCCGTTCCGGAACACCAGCGCGATCGCGATCATCGCCGAGCCACCAATCCCAGAATAATTCACCCAGACATTGCGCCTGTTCTGCCACCGTGTTTTGCCATATATTAGAATTCGCTGTAAGAGCGATCTGCGCACCGGCAAAACCGTTGAGTACATTAACCGCAGCCACCGATTCACGCTCATCGATATCGATATGTACCTGATGTGCGGCACTCAGAGCAAACAGATGTACATCGGACCCTTCGTCGGGAGGTACGATGCGATTCGATCCGAACATTTTATCCCAGAAGAGATTCCTGCTTTTTTTTGCAAGCAGGTGTTTACCCGGTTTTTCAAGCGGATGCATACCAAATGCAAGAAAATACGTTTTTGACTCATCTGAAAAACCGGCAAGCGTTGGTCGGAGCTCATCGTAAATCTTCTGCAGGTCATGTACATTTCCGGTATGGGCCAGTGAAAATTCTATGAGACAGTGGCCGGTTTCTGCACGTGCCACAGTATCATTGAGTTCGCCCGGTGTTTCCGCACCGGCAAGATTGCCGGTCGTCGGATCGGTGATCACATTCCATCCCCGGTCTCCAAGAAACCGCCACAATGTTTCGACATCGTCACGGTCTACAGCATAACCATTTTCTTTAACAAATGGAAATTTCAATTCAGAGCCGATCCTTCGACCGTTAAAATGCTTCCTTTTATTTACAGCGTTTTTAAAACCTGCTTTATAATATTCGGTAATTTCTTTCATTGGCACACTTTCGTTATGATTTCTTACAATGTCCGTTTCCGTGAATTACAAATTTGTATGAGGTTAATTCTTTTAATCCCATCGGCCCGCGGGCGTGCAATTTTTCAGTGGAAATACCGATCTCGGCACCCAACCCAATCTCTTCGCCATCATTAAACATAGTCGACGCATTCACAAGTACAACGCTTGAATCAATGGCATTGACAAACCGTTCTGCATTTTGTATGTTCTCTGTTACAATGGTATCCGTATGGCCGCTGCCGTATGTTTCGATATGGTGAATTGCATCTTCAACGTTTTCCACTACCTTTACCGATAGGATCGCATCCAGATATTCCGTTGACCAATCTTCTTCGGTCGCTTCATCGGCGTCGATAATTGCACGGGTATCTCCGCATCCACGGATTTTCAGGTTAACCTCATCTGCCGTCTTTTTTAATAATGGTAAAAATTCCTGTGCAGCAGTCCGCTGCACGAGAAGCGTTTCAAGGGCATTGCATACTTCAGGCATCAGCATTTTACTGTCAATGACAATATCGAGTGCAGTATTAAGATTTGCAGAATCCTCCACATAACAATGGCACACGCCTTTATAGTGTTTAATTACGGGAATACGAGAAGTATCATTGACATATTGAATCAATTTTTCACCGCCCCGTGGTATCACGAGGTCAATGAATTCGTCTTGTTGTAATAATTCCTGTACAACGGATCGATCCGAGGTAGAGACTACCTGCACCGTAGTAACCGGCAGATTAAATTCCTTCAAAGCACCGGTTATTATAGCCCCGAGTACCTTGTTTGTTTCGAGGACTTCAGAACCGCCTTTGAGAATGATAGCATTACCTGATTTTATACAAAATGCCGCGGCATTAACAGTGACGTGCGGACGTGCCTCATAGATCATAAGTATTACACCAAGAGGTACACGCATTCTTCCGACACGAAGCCCGTTGGGCCGGCGCACAAACTCGTCATATTGCCCCACCGGATCGGGTAATCCGGCAATTGTTCGCAACGAGCGAATCCTCCCGTCGATTTTTGCATCATCAAAACGGAGCCGCTCTACAAGCACACGGTCCAGACCGCTTTGGCGGGCCTGCTCAAGATCCCGATCATTTGCGGATTTGATCTTCTCCCGCTCTTTATGCATGCGATCAGCAATTTTTAAAATTACTTTATTTTTAACATCAGCAGAAGCAACCGCAATATTTCTTGCTGCCTCTCTGGCATTATGACATAGTTCCATAGTATTATTTATATGTGAATAATTTAATAACCAAAAAAAACAGACAGGTGCTTACACTATGGCAGGATCGAACATGGAGGAAACAATCTCATCTGTCTGAATTTAAATAACATAATATTTGGTAGATTAATTACACGTATTATCTGTTTAGCGAATATCCCCATGGTATGTAGGATTTATAAAGTACCATGGCAATTTTGAGGAGTAGCGAAGAATTATTATTACTATAAGGTAGGGATTTCTGGCCAGAATAGCAAATTATTGGCTTATTTTAGAAATCGTAAATAATGGCAGAATAACCTAGGGCAAAATGATTTTTTGAAATTTCGATGAAAAGTATGCAAGTCGGGGCGGGCGGATTTAATTGCAGTGAATCCGCTTCGCTGTTATTTATTTTTTAAAATTTCCGGGAGGTTTTTCTGTGAAATAGAAAAGTATGCAAGTCGGGGCGGGCGGATTTGAACCGCCGACCTCACGGTCCCGAACCGTGCGCTCTAACCGGACTGAGCCACGCCCCGTGTGTAGGGCTGCTTGTTCCGACGTTTTTTGTCGGGAAGCCACGCCCCGCATAGTGCTTAATGTAGCCTGGAGTTTAAACAGTAAAATTAATAAATCATATGATGAAAAGCAATATTGTTAATTCTCCCCTTCTTTCTCCTTTTCTTCATCTGCTTCCTTCTCCGGCTCATTATTTGTCTTCTGGCCGATCAGCCGGTTGATCTCATCTGCCGTTATTGATTCATGCACAAGCAGGGCATGCGCCAGTGCATCGAGCTTATTACGATTTTCTTCCAGCAATTTACGGGCTTTATCTTCCATTTCACTGACGATACGCTTGATCTCATCATCAATTAATTTTGCGGTATATTCGCTGAAATCCTTCGGTTGAGCCATTTCTTTACCGAGGAATTGATGCTCTTCTCCAACTTTATATGAAACAGGACCGATTTTCTCACTCATTCCCCACTGGGTTACCATCTTTCTTGCTATACTGGTAACCTGTTTCAAGTCGTTTGCTGCACCGCTTGTCACATCATTAAAAATAATTCGTTCAGCCGCTCTTCCGCCAAGCATAATTGCGATCCGGTTTAGTACATACTCTTTATTGTAATTATACCGGTCTCTTTCGGGTACCTGTTCTGTTACTCCGAGCGCTCTTCCGCGTGGAATAATAGTTACCTTCTGTACTGGATCGGTTCCCGGAAGTAGTTTTGCAACCAGTGCGTGCCCCGCCTCGTGATATGCCACTATATTTCGTTCCTCATCGGTAATCATATCCTCACGTTCTGCACCCAAAAGAATCTTATCCCGTGCATCGCTGAACTCATCCATACTTACTTTTTTCTTCTTTCTCCTGCCTGCAAGAAGCGCTGCTTCATTTACAAGATTTTCGAGGTTGGCGCCGGCAAATCCGACCGTTTGTCCGGCAACCGCTGAAAGATCTACATCTTCTTCAAGCGGTACTTTCCGTGTGTGAATTTTTAATATCTGCTCACGTGCTTCTTTGTGCGGAAGATCGAGGGTGATTTGCCTGTCAAACCTGCCCGGCCGTGTCAACGCCGGATCGAGTACATCCGGACGGTTCGTTGCGGCCATTACAATCACGGATTCGCGGGCATCAAATCCGTCCATCTCGGCTAAAACCTGATTGAGTGTTTGTTCGCGCTCATCGTGTCCGCCGCCAAGTCCCGTACCACGTGCCCGACCGATAGAATCAATCTCGTCGATAAAGATAATAGCCGGAGCTTCGTTCTTGGCATTCTGGAAAGTATCCCGCACACGGGATGCTCCCACACCGACAAACATCTCGATAAATTCCGATCCACTGATACTGTAAAATGCCACGCCTGCCTCACCGGCTGTTGCCTTTGCAAGAAGCGTTTTACCCGTTCCGGGAGGACCCGTTAGCAGAACACCTTTGGGTATTTTTGCACCCAACTCTTTGAATTTTTCCGGGTCTTTTAAATATTCCACTATCTCCTGGAGATCCTTCTTTGCGTTTTCAACTACTGCAACATCGGCATAGGTGATACTTGAATCTTCACGATTATACCGTTTGGCTTTCGATTTACCGACATTGAACAGTCCCCCACCCATCATACCGCCGCCTTGCTGCATTTGCCGCCGCAGGTAAATAAAATATGCAATTATCAAGATCCACGGCAACGACAATAATAGAAAATACGTTAACCAGGGGTTGGATTCCCTTTCAGCATAAACCTTTACGTTATTATCCTCAAGTAAATCCACCAGATAAGGATCATCAAACGCCGGCAAAACCGTTTCAAATTGTTCAAACGCTGCATCATCATCGGCATCGGGTGGTGTATACTCACTCCGGAATTCTCCCCGTATCCGGTCACCGCGAAAAGTTACTTCTGCGACATTTTCTGCACGAACCTGTTCTTTAAATTCAGTATATGAAATGGTAATTTGTTCCGGCATTATAAAGGTCCGGCTGAAATACAGCATTACCATAATCAGCAGGAAAAACCATATTAAATAACGAATCGCAGATGGTCCCGGAGGAGGTACATCCTTTCTCTGTTGTTGTCCGTCTTTCTGTTGTTGTGAATTTTGTGGTTTTTGATTCATGTTTTTATGTTCCTTTTTTTACCAGCCTGGAAAAATTTGGAAGCCGAAATGTGCTCCCCTATCGGGACGCTGAAACGGATACGCATAATAAATTTCCATAATAAATGCTCCCAATAAGTTCACCCGCGTACTTACACCTGTACTGAAGACAGGTATTTGACTTTCTGACTGTCGGGCAAAATCGAATTCAGGACTCCTATCGCTTGCCCACGCTATGCCGCCATCAACAAATAGCGATAGTTCTGTGGGCAGGAAAGGAAAATTGATCAAACCGAAGCGGTCAACACCGAACAACGGTACTCTTGCCTCAAAATTGATCACACCAATCCTGCTGCCTATGAGTTTGTGTCCCATTGAATTAAATTCATCTACCGTCAGTGAATTTATATTATATCCGCGAATATAATACGATTGTCCGAGAAATATTTGGCGCAATCGTTCACTCTCCGAATCCGGTCCATACCGGCCATAATGCATTGCACGAAATGCAAGCGTCAGTGGACGGAACGGCATCTCATATCTTCTGAAATCGGCACGCAAATTATAGAATTGCAACGATCCGGCAGTACCACCAACCTGAAAACGGAATCTCTGACCCCGCACCGGCGATGTAAATCCGAAAAACGAATTATCCCCTACATATGCAACGGAGGCCTCAAAGAGATCAAGGCCCTGTGGAGAATCGAGCGTAACCCTTTCAGCACTTACCGGTATACCACCGACGTATCTGAATTGATCTTCTTCTACGTGAAAGCCGATGCGCGTATAGCCCCCGCCAACTTCAAATCGCCGTGTCATAGATAAAGGATGATGGGCAGTAGCCGAGATCGTGTTGTAGTATATTCGTTCGAGTCGTCGATGCAATATAAAATCGGCATCTTCGGCATCTGAAAAATATGTATACCCGAACGGAATAGGTATCCTGCTGATGGATGCACTCCAATTCGTTCTTCTCGACAGATTGCTATAACCAATAACACCACCGATATCCCTCCAGGTACCCATTGCCTCCACAGCCGTTACTAAATTATGATCACCAAGCATATCGCTCCAAAAGAGACTCGCTCCCCCTACAATACCTGTACCGAACGGAGATACCGCGACACCGATACCGGTCGATCCGATAAAATCAAGCTCTAATCGCGGACTGTATCTTGAAGATGGAAATTCACGGTCCGTAATCAAACCACCCTCAATGTCGGCTAGATACCGATTAACTATAGTCTGTTCATGGGCTTCTGCCGGCGGTAATATCCCGGCATACATTTCATAGGTTGCCGGCAGATCAACCGGTTTTGTTTCTATTTCATCGATATCAAGTGCATATACAGAATATAAACCAGCCTCAAAAACGGCAAACATCATTCTTCCGGTCTCTCTGGCTATTGTTAACGAAGGTGAGAGTTCCGTAATTCCCGATATACCGGTTAAGATATTTGTAACTTGCTCTATCTCTCCGGTTTCGAGATTTTGTCGATAGATATTACTGAAACCATCGGGGTTTGCAACAAAATACAATTCTGTACCATCCGGACTAAATTGAGGATTGGTGTGTGTTGTACTCCGGAAAATCGATTGCAGTTCAATAGAACCATTCTCCACATTATATAATGCTATCTGTTTTTTATCGTATGTTAATTTATCAAAATCCGTTCGTTCAGTTCGATCAGTTACGAATGCGATCCTGGAACCATCCGGCGACCAGACCGGATGCATAACAGCATACCGGTCATCGGTCAGCTTGGTAACCTCTTTCGAATCAAGATCAAGCGTATAAAGATTACTCGTTCCGCCCTTCATACCTGCGAAGGCAATAGTGGAACCGTCCGGTGACCAGGAAAGATTTGATATGGTTCCTGCTCCATCCACCTTTATTCGACTTGTAATTCTACGTGATTCCAGATCAAGCAGGGCAATCCTGTTTTCGCCTTGTTGAAACACAATAAAGGCAAGTTTTTCCCCGTCGGGTGACCAGGCACCTGCGGAATTTATAAATCGCAAAGCATCAAAATGTGAATCTGAATCAGCACTGACAAGTTTTCGTATTACTTCACCGGTATGGGCATCTGCAAGGAAAAGATCTATCCCGAATAATTCACGTTCCGATAAAAATGCTACATAATTTCCATCAGGACTGATGGCAGGACCGATATTTATATCACCACCATCTATATCACGGGCAAGAATACGCTCACCTGCATCCCGGGGTTCAACCCGATCCTCAAGAAATCGAGCATATTCTTCTTTTGTTTTTTCTTTCCATTGTATGGATAAAGAATCTGCCGGAACACCGAGCACCATTTTAATGGCCGGTTCTACGCCCATATTGCCGACCTTTCGATATAGCTCAGGAATCACGTGATCACCGTACGTGCCGCCAACGAACGCCCAGAAAGCATGCCCATAACGATATGGGAAATAAAGGCCCGGATCACGGGTCATAGCCCGAACCGTCGGAAATTTATCTCTGGCAAGTACATCACGAAGCCACATAGCGGTAAAAGCATCATCGTGTCCGAGCGTAAGATATTCAGCCATACCTTCAATAAACCACAAAGGTATATTTTGTATATTGAACCGTCCGGTAGCACGTTGTGCAATATCGTATTGAAAAACGTGCACGATCTCATGACCGAGGACGTGATCGGTATCTGCATAATTGCCTGCTACCGGCATAACTATTCGATTTTTTAGTCCTTCGGTAACACCACCGACCCCCTCACCGATAAAGCTCCGTATGACATTCGTTTGCTGAAAATCTGCATCGTCGGCATAAAAGATAATGGGTTTTCGTTCTTCAAATTCATGGTCGAACAATAGAGACAGCCGGTGATACCACCGCTCCGCCATGCGGCCGATATCCATAATCACTTCTTCTTTTTCATCATAATAGTATATATCAAAGTTTTCCGTTTGGATATACTTAAAGTCAAATTGATCATACTGTACTTTATTACGACCGAAGTACTGCGAATAAGCATCTGCAGAGAATAGCATTGTCAATAGTAACGCCGACAGAAAGTATTTTAACACGATATGTCCTCTTGCACTGAATTTTTCCGTCATAACCCACTCCTGTTCGTATTAATGTAATTGATATAGCAAGCCTTGATCGGATAACACTCAATCATTATGTAGGTATCAAATGCTATACCAAAATCTTTTCAAGTGTAAACTCAATATAATCATTTATTTATATCAACCTTTAATATAATGAAGTAAAAAATTATATATATAAAAGTAGACACCGCTGTACAATACATACTACAAATATTTTACAAATTTCATTCCCTTTTTACAACCACAACATTCATATCTATATGTATCAAAGTGGCATCTCTTCTAATTCCAGACCCAGTGGTTCAGGGCCAATCTGCTCGAGCCCCTTAGCCTTTCCGATATATAGTGCGCTATTGATGAGTCCGATATGGCTGAAACCCTGTGGATAATTTCCAAGATGCATTTTATTAGCGGCGTCTACCTCTTCAGCAAACAAACCAAGCGGACTTATATGGCTCAAGACATTCTCATATAATTTTTCTGCTTCTTCAACACGTCCTGATAAAGCCAATACATCGATCATCCAGAATGTACACAATAAAAATGTTCCTTCACCACCGGGCAATCCATCTTCACCGTTATACCGATAAATCAAGCCATTATGAGATAGATGTTTATTGATAGCATCTATGGTCCCCTGTACCCGCTGATCCTGTACAGGCAGAAACTCAAGAAGCGGAATTAATAATGCCGTTGCATCAAGATACTTTGAATCAAAATCCTGTACAAAGCTGTTGAGTTTTTTATTAAAACCATGTTTCAGTATTGCTTTGCGTATATCGTCCCGTGTTTTCTGCCATTTATCGACCGGCGCACTGAATCCACAATATTTAGCCATTCGCAGGCCTCGGTCGATGGCAACCCAACACATCAATTTTGAATGGGTAAAATGTTTTGGTTCCGATCGAACTTCCCATATGCCGTAGTCGGGGGTATTCCATATATCGCACACATAATCGGTGATCCTCCGGATCATTGTCCATGCTTCTTCCGGAATTCCCCGTTCATACCGGTAGGTCTCGAAAAATGCTTCAATTAATTCACCGTAAATATCCAGTTGTATTTGCTTTGCTGCACCATTCCCTATCCTGACCGGACGTGAATCCTTGTAACCCGATAAATGCCCGAGTATCTCCTCCTTTAAATCCATATCGCCGTGCAAACCATACATAATCTGAATTTCCGACGGGTGCTCTTTGCTCTGACATATACGATGAAACCAGTGGAAATATTCGAGTGCTTCATCCTTATGTCCCATATCGTATAATGCCTGAGCCGTGAACGATGAATCGCGAATCCACGAATAACGGTAATCCCAATTTCGGACACCACCGATTTCTTCCGGTAGCGATGTTGTCGGTGCCGCAGCAATTGCACCGGTTGCAGGATGAGTCAATAATTTAAGCACAAGTCCCGAACGTACAACCATATCGTGCCAGGGCCCTTTAAAAACACACGTATCTATATCGCATGTATGTGCCCATTGCTGCCAGTACCGGATTGTCCTGTTCAGTAAATCTTCACACTCTTCGGGAGAAAAAGTGTGCAACGTATCATATGATACTATAAACCATAAAGAATCACCCTTTGTCATTTTTTTGTTGGAGGTAACTTCCTGAATATTCGGCTTAAGCCGTCCATTTGAATAAAGGAAAAGTTGTTGATCTCCGCTCAGTGCCAGTACACCACCATTTTTCTTTTGAATAAGCGGGATGTTCCGGGCATAATCAAAGCGCGGTGTGAAATCCATCTGGATTTCGATACTGCCTTCACTACATTCGATTTTTCTGAACAATGAGCGTGGTTTTCCGGTCAGTTCGGTCATTTCATAGACCGGGGTCATAAAATCAGTCAGCGTAGCTGTGCCTGATTCAGTGCTGAAAAACGTTTGCAGTACATTGGTTCGATCTATATATTTTTGAGAAGTGGAATATTCGGCAACAGGTTGAATACAAAAGCGTCCGCCTTTTTCACTATCCAGTATAGCACCAAACACGCTGGGTGATTCAAGGTGCGGGGTACACAGCCAGTCGATTGACCCATCATTACCGACTAAAGCGCATGTTTCGAGATTACCTATGAGTCCGTAGTGTTCGATTTTTTTATACAAGGGTATTCTTTTCAAATTATTATAATAGTATTGAACCAGTAAGTTCACGAAGATGCACAAACAACGTTACGATATAGACATTGTGATCATTCGTGTTCTTACTGGAACAATAGTATTTTATTAATCAGTGAATAGTATTACTTCACCAGTTTAGCATTTAGTTCTATATCCACGCCACCAAGTGCCCTGGAAACCGGGCAATTTTTCTTTGCTCCTTCAGCGATTTCATTGAATTGGTTTTCATCAATATCGGGCACTTCGGCTTCCATATTGAGTACAACTTTCGTTATAGAGAATCCTTCGCCCACCTTTTCGAGATGCACGTTCGCATCAGTACTGACGCGTTTTGGATTAAAACCTGCTTTGCCTAATCCTCCTGAAAACGCCATTGAGAAACAACCGGCGTGTGCTGCTCCGATCAATTCCTCAGGATTTGTTCCGGTTCCTTCCTCAAATCGTGATGCAAATGAATAGGCACCTTCATATGCACCTGATCCAAGTTTCATCGTTCCTTTTCCACCCTTCAGTTCGCCTTCCCAAACAGCGTGCGCATTTCTTGTCGGCATAATACTACTCCTTATTATTGGTTTAACATTTCACAGCTCTAACAACATTGCTGCGGGATCTTCAATGAATTCTTTGATTCTTACAAGAAACTGAACAGAATCCTTACCATCGACTATTCTGTGATCATAACTTAAGGCAACATACATCATCGGTCGAATCACTATTTCACCGTTACTGCTAATCGGCCGTTCTTCAATCTTGTGTAAACCAAGTATCCCAACTTGCGGCGGATTTAATATCGGCGTACTTAACAGCGAACCGTACACACCCCCATTCGTAATAGAAAATGTTCCACCTTGTAATTCATCGAGTGTAAGTTTTCCATCATCGGCCTTTTGTGCAAGCTCTCGTATTTTTTTCTCAATGTCTGCAAACGACATACGATCGGCATCGCGCAAAACCGGTACGACGAGTCCTTCCTCAGCACCCACGGCAATACCGATGTCGTAATACTGTTTGTATACGATCTCATTGTTCTGAATCTCGGCATTTATCTCGGGAAATTCTTTTAATGCACCGATTGCCGCTTTCACAAAAAACGACATAAATCCGAGTTTGATACCATGACGTTTTTCAAAAGCATCTTTCCTCTCGTTCCGGATTTCCATCACCCGTGACATATCTATTTCGTTAAAAGTCGTAAGCATAGCCGCATTATGCTGTGCTTCGACCAAACGTTTTGCGATTGTTTGCCGCCGGCGCGACATTCGCTTACGCTCTTCACCACGTTCATCTGACGGACGAGTTTCGGATGGTTTCTCAGGTTCTTTGGTTTCTTCCGCTTTTTCACCATCTTTAGTTTTCAGATAGTTTTCTATATCGCTCTTTGTTATTCGTCCGCCCGCTCCGGTACCTTCGACGTTATCTACATCGACGTCATATTCTTTAATCAATTTCGCTGCAAGCGGCGTAACCCGTTCTCCTCCGTCTGTCTTTTCCTTCTTCTCCTCCTTCTTCGGTTCTTCTTTCTTCTCTTCTCCCTCTGCTTCTTCTTTTGCAGGTTCTTTTTCCGATTTACCCTCCTCTTCTTCTGCCGGCTCATCCTGAGAAGTATTTTTCCCATCTTCGGCAGTTTCATCTATGGTGCCGAGTACATCACCGATCTTTACATCCTCCCCTTCTTGTTTTTGTATGCTTTCAATGACGCCGGCTTTTTCGGCAGCGACATCGACGTCGACCTTATCGGTTTCCAGTTCGACAATCGTCTCACCGACGTTTACCGTATCGCCTTCTTTTTTTAACCAGTTGCCGACGGTTGCTTCGACAATAGACTCGCCGAGTTCGGGTACTTTAATTTCGTATGCCATAGTATTGTTCGTTTAATTAATGTTTCACCAACCACACATTCTCCGGAATCTCCTTTTTAAATTTATATGCGTGTTCTATCAGGGCTTTCTGGTTTACAGTAAACCACGCAAGCGATCCTTCACCGGCACTTGAACTTTCCGGACGGCCAAGGTAGTGAAGATCCCACGCTCCCCTGCATACATCGATCAGCTTCGGTCGTGCATACCGCCATACTCCCTGGTTCTGCGGTTCTTCCTGTATCCAGATTACACGCTGCAGATTGGGATAATTATTTAATATACTACAAATTTCATTTTCAGGAAACCGGTATAATTGTTCCACCCGCACAATAGCGACCTTTTTATTTCTTTTACGTTCTTCGTGAGAGATCAAATCAATGTAAATTTTACCGCTGCATAGCAGCACCTCTTCAACCTTGTTCTTATCTGCATCCTCATCATCAATAACCGGCTTCCACGAACCTTCCGAAAGTTCAGATGGCTTCGACATAATAAGCGGATTTCGAAGCAGACTCTTTGGTGTCATTATAACAAGCGGCAGCGGATCGGTTTTTAGCAATAATGCCTGACGGCGAAGTAAATGAAAATATTGTGCGGCAGTTGTACAATTTGCAACACGAATATTAATATTAGCTGCAAGTTGGAGAAACCGCTCTGGCAGTCCGCTTGAATGATCCGGCCCCTGACCTTCGAGCCCGTGCGGCAACAACAATACCATTGATGGTGTCTGTCCCCACTTTTCCCGGGCAGAGGTAATAAACTCATCTACCATCACCTGGGCTGCATTGATAAAATCTCCGTATTGCGCTTCCCACACAACCAATCGTTCAGGCTCCTGAATATTATAACCGTACTCAAATCCAACCGCAGCATTTTCGGAAAGCGGGCTGTTACGAACTTCAAAAGCCGATTTTGCGGTCGAAAGATGTTGCAGGGGTATATATGGTTCCGATGTGTTGATATCGTGAAATACCGAGTGACGTTGGCTGAATGTACCCCGCTCTGTATCTTCCCCGGTTAACCGGATCGCAATACCATCTTCAAGTATACTTGCAAATGCGAGCTCTTCAGCAGTCGACCAATCGACGGAATAATCATCTTTGTTATCGAGAATGTGCAGCCGTTTATCAATGGATTTTTTCAGTTTTCTGTTTACCTTGAAATCTTCAGGAAACGTTTTTAATTCTTCGTTCAACTTTTGCAATCGTGCTAGTGGCACACTGGTTTTCATTTTTCGTGCCGCTCCGGGTGGCGCGGGTTCGGGTATTTCATCAATCTCCATTTCTTCGGGTTTTATGGAGTCATATACGTTCTGTAACTCTTCCATATACTTGTTCACCAGTATATCGGCTTCATCCTTTAGGATTACTTCCCGTTGCGATAACATACCGGCATACTGTTTTCTGACCGATGGATGTTTTTTAATCGTCTGATACAACGTTGGTTGGGTAAACGACGGCTCATCACCTTCGTTATGACCGTATCGCCGGTACCCGATAACATCAAGCACAATATCTTTATGAAATGTATGACGATAGGCAAATGCCATCCGGGCGGCTTCTATACATGCCTCAACATCGTCGGCATTGACATGAATAACCGGCACTTCGAATCCCTTTGCAAGATCGGATGAGTACATTGTACTGCGTCCCGCATCGGGAGTCGTGGTATACCCGAGCTGGTTGTTCGCAATAATATGAATCGTTCCGCCTGTTCTATAGCCGGGCAAACGTGAAAAGTTCAGCGTTTCCGCAACAACCCCCTGAGCCGGGAACGAGGCGTCACCGTGTATCAGCAGCGGTAATGTGATGCTGTAATCAAATTCGGGTGCCCCGGATTTATCAACCCGTGTTCCTACTGCACGCGCCATTCCTTCAACGACCGGATTGACGTGTTCAAGGTGACTTGGATTCGGTGCAAGAGTAACCACAGCATCGCTCACCTCACCGTTCTCAACGGCAGTATATGCACCTTTATGGTACTTCACATCGCCGGTCCAGCCGAGATCATATCGAATCGACTGCAACCGAACCGGATCTTTAAATTCGGCAAGTATTTGAGAATATGGTTTCTTTAAAACGTGAGCAAGAACATTTAACCGTCCGCGGTGCGCCATACCGATAAGAATGTTCCGCATCTTAACACCGCCGGATAGTTTGATTATAAAATCGAGCATAGGGACAAGGACATCGAGCCCCTCTATCGAAAAACGTGTTTTACCCGGAAACATTTTGTGAAAGAATTGCTCAAACACCTCAACCCGTGTCAGGCGCTGTAACACTTCTTTAGGTGAATACGGCATGACCCCGGGATGAAAGTTCCTGGACTCAGAAGATTCACGGAGCCACTGACGTTCTTCCGGTGAATGAATATGCTCGTAATCATATCCGGTGGTCGATGAATATATTTCCCGTAAATTCTTTATCGCTTCATAAGCATTCGATGCTTTTTCCGAAGCGGGGCCGCCAACAAGATGTGCAGGTAGTTGGCGTAAATCATCAGTTGTAAGGTTATACGTATCCAGCACAAGCGATGCATCGCCGGGAGGCTTTGAACCGAGCGGATCAAGCTGTGCGGCAAGATGCCCGTACTTGCGAATCGACTGGGCAAGATTAACAACGGCAACAGTTTTTTGAAGCGGGACTGCAGTTGCTTCTTCGTATCCGTCGACTTGTGGTTTCCATTGACTGAAAAATTCTTTCACGTCCGGAGCTACCGAATCGGGATCCTTTTTATACCGCT
Source organism: Ignavibacteriales bacterium (assembly GCA_003568415.1). Taxonomy (GTDB): domain Bacteria; phylum Bacteroidota; class Ignavibacteria; order T3Sed10-11; family T3Sed10-11; genus T3Sed10-11. Next base: position 11,293 of record PWXV01000021.1, on the reverse strand, counting down.
CGTATAACTCAAGGATATAACCGGCATTCGGACCGTGAAATTCCCGGTAGATATTCATGACGAAAATAATTAATTACGGAAATTGTATATAATAATATAACACGTAACTAATTAAAAAAATTCAATTTAGCTACCAAATCGACCGGCAATATCCTGGATAATTGCAATGAGTGGCTCGGGATATACACCCAGCCAGATGAGTATAATCATAAGGAAGGCAAGTACCACTCCTCCGGCAACCGACAATGATTGAGATAGGGAACCTGAAGCTGCAGCGGTTTCTTCAGGTTCAGAATACATTGTAATAACTATACGGAGGTAGTAATACAATCCGATCGCGCTATTGACAACCAGTACGATTACAAGTATCCAGAGTGCAGCACCGACGCCAGCTGTAAGCACATAAAACTTCCCGATAAATCCGGCTGTTAACGGAATACCCGCAAGTGAGAGCATCATCGCGGTGAATACCGCCGACAACCATGGACGATGTACATACAGTCCGCGGTAATCCTGTACATCTTCCGGTTCCCTCTCGTTATGAATAAGCAGCCCGACAATGCCAAAAGCCCCGAGTGAAGTGATAAAATATGCCACGAGATAAAACGTCACCGCTTCAGCGGCAAGTGCACCACCGGCAAGAAATGCAACTAAAATATATCCGAGATGTGCTATGGAGGAATAGGCAAGTATTCGTTTCACATTATTTTGTAACAACGCAAGAATGTTACCGGTGAACATTGACAGTATGGCAATGACAGTAAAAACAAAGCAGATTGTTTCGTATGCATAGACATTCAATTCAATAAAATACCGGAGCAGGATAGCAAACATACCACCTTTCGACACCGTTGCGAGATACGCTGTTACCGGAGCGGGTGCCGCTTCGTAAATATCGGGGGTCCACATGTGGAACGGTACCACTGCCAGTTTAAAGCCGATACCGACTACCATCATACCGGTGCCGGTAAGAATAAACACCGTTCGAAGATCATCGTCTGCGGCAAGTTTCTCTGCAAGTTCTGCAAACAGCATTGTACCGGTTTCAGCAAAAATCAACGCCATACCGAACAACAAAAATGCCGAGGATGCAGCCGCCAGAATAAGATATTTGATACCCGCTTCAAGCGGACGATCGTATGTGAACAAATATGCTATCATCCCGTATAGCGATACGGTCAGCACTTCAAGGCCGATGAAAAGCGTTATGAAATGACTACTCGTTACCAATGCAGAAGATCCAATGGTAGCAATTAGCAGCAGTGCATAGAATTCTTCACGTTGGGCCTCACGCCGCTGGAGATATGAATACATCAACACACTTACAATTAAACTTGCAGCGGTAAGCAAACCGATATAAAATAATGAGTAATCGTCGATTATCATTAACGGGGTTACCTGGCGGGGTGTTATAGTACTCAACGATGGAAGTACAGCAATAGCAGCAGCATGACCGATAACCGTAAGCAACGCTGTAATGAAATGATTACGATAAAACGATATCACCAACACAACGATCAGCGTTGTAGCTGCAAGAATGATAAATGGTAATAATGCTGTTAGATCTGTTGTTGACAAATTAAAACTCCTTGTTTGGATTACTTCATATATCCAAAATCGTAAAAGGCAGAAAAGAGTTATTTGTTATTCGTTATCCGTTAATGGTCGCTTTTATGTAATTGATTGATTGACATAAAAATCTGCATTTCATTGCGGGGATCCGGTACAGGCGTTTGTTCCACCATTCGTACTTCTTCAACACCCCGCTGGAGGATGTCGAGCGCCGGTTTTGCTGTATTCAGAATCGGTTTCGGATATAACCCGATCCATAATAATGCAAGCATCATTGCAACCATAACAACCATTTCCCTGATATTGAGGTCGGGCATTTCCCACGTTTCACGCGGTTCGCCATGGAAAATCCGCTGGATAATCCATATCGAATAGATGGTTGCAGCAACTATACCCACGGCAGCGATTACTGTTAAAAGTATATTTTCCATAAAGGTACCGATGAGCACAAGAAATTCGCCCACAAAGTTACCCAGGCCCGGCAACCCGAGTGATGCCATTGCAAAGAACATCGCAACCGTTCCCATCCGCGGAACCGTCGACCACATACCACCCATCCGGTCCATATCCCTTGTGTGGATGCGTTCCTGTATACCTCCCGCAAGGATAAACAATGCGCCTGTACTTAATCCGTGAGCAATGATAACTACAACTGCCCCCTGCAATGCAAGATCGTTCCAGGCAAATATTCCCAATAACACGAACCCCATATGACTAACGCTTGTATATGCAACAAGCCGCTTGAAATCGGTCTGTGCGAATGCCAGCTTCGCACCATATAGAATGCTCACCACCCCAAGTATCATCGCAATAAAAGCAAACTGTGTGGCTGCTTCCGGGAAGAGCGGAACTACAAACCTGATCAAACCGTATGCTCCGGTTTTCAGAAGAAGTCCGGCAAGCACAACGCTTCCTGCCGTGGGTGCCTGCGTATGTGCATCGGGCAACCACGTATGTACCGGCACCGCAGGTAGCTTCACACCAAAAGCAATGAAGAATCCGAGCATTATCCACATAGCAACCGATGCTGATATATCGGTACCGAGCAGGTCATTATAGTTAAAAGTGTAAACACCGGTGGCATTGCCGTGCACAAAGTACAGCGCAAGAATAGCCACAAGCATCATCAATCCTGATGCCTGTGTGAAGAGGAAAAACTTTATTGCCGCATATCGTTTATCCTCGTGACCCCATATTATTATGAGAAAATACATCGGGATAAGCATCATCTCCCAGAAAAAGAAAAACAGGAAGAGATCGAGAGCAATGAACACCCCGATAATCCCGGCAAGTATCCACAATAAATTGAAATGAAAGAAACCGACCCGGTACTGGATCTCTTTCCAGGATACAACAACTGATATTAATCCTAAAAAAGCGGTTAAAGCAATAAGCAGTAAACTTAATCCATCGAGGGCGAGGTAAAAACTTATTCCGAGTTGCGGAATCCAGTCCCGCTCGAATTCGATAAGCCAGGCCTGTTCTGTAAAAATATCTATTTCGGAATAATACTGGAACCAAACCTGCAATGTCAATCCGAACACAAGTGCAAGTGCAAGAACCGATATCCATCTCGGCAGTTGCGTACCGGTTTTACCGCTTACCCAGGCAAGCAGTCCGCCGACTATCGGAAGTAGTAATAACCATAGTAACGTCATAATAACACCGCGAGAGTAATAACTATTATTGCGCCGGCAACAAGCACCATAGCATACCAGCGTACTTTACCTGTTTGTGTTTTTGTAAACAGCCGGTGCAAAACTTCGGTGGCAAAAGCTATGCCGTGATAGATTGAATCAATGAAATCCTGTTTATTAATGCGTGATATAAATATTACCGGTTGAACAAATACTTTATCATATAACCAATCAAATCCCCAGCCGATAGACCAGAATGTATAAACGCCTTGTCCGGCAGGTGATGCGGTTAGGTTGTTGACCGCTTCCGGATTTTTTACATATAAAACGTATGCTATATAAATTCCAACTGCGACCAGCAATGTTGCTATGAGTTGTAACAAGAATTCCGTACCGAGTGAATACTCTAATACCGGTACTGAAGGTAATACCGAGGCCATAAAATTCGAGAATAAAGTAAAATCTCCCATTGTGTGCGGTAATTCTATAAATCCGGCTACCGTTGAGAAAAATGCAAGGACGACTAATGTCAACAAAATACGCGTTCCCGGGAGATGTGATATTTCGGTTTTCTTTTCGCCATAAAACACGAGAAAGACCATCCTGAATGTATATACCGCGGTTATAAATGCTCCGAGGGCACCAAAAATATAAAACCAGACACTGCCCAGTTGCGAGGAGAAGGATTTCCAGAGGATGAGTTCCTTGCTGTAAAAACCGGATGTAACCAATGGAATAGCAGCAAGCGAAGCACATCCGATGAGGAATGTCCAAAAGGTAACCGGCATATCTTTTCGGATTCCTCCCATGCGAAACATATTTTGTTCTTCGTGCAACGCATGAATAATTGCACCGGCACCAAGAAAGAGGAGCGCCTTGAAAAATGCATGCGTCATAAAATGAAACATTCCGGCTGCAAATGCCCCGACACCGAGAGCAAGAAACATATAGCCAATTTGACTTATCGTTGAGTATGCAAGTACACGTTTGATATCGGTTTGAGTAAGTGCAGTGAAACCTGCTATTAATGCAGTTACAAGACCAATGACCGCAACGATGGTCATTACCGCAGGAGCAAGTTCAAAAATGACGTGTGTTCGCGCAATCAGATAAACACCGGCGGTAACCATCGTAGCAGCATGGATAAGTGCGCTCGTCGGTGTGGGTCCTGCCATAGCATCGGGTAACCAGACCTGAAGCGGAACCTGTGCCGATTTCCCAAGTGCTCCGCCTAAAAGTAATAAAGAAGCTGCAACCGGTATCGTGGCTCCTTCAACCCAGATACGCGGTGCCATATCGAGTATCTGTTGAATATGAATCGTGCCCGTATGCATAAACAGTAAAAAGATACCGATCAGCATTGCAATATCACCAACCCGGGTAACAACGAATGCTTTGCGGGCCGCATAGCCGTTTTCCGGTTTTTTGTACCAGAATCCGATTAGCAGGTAGCTGCAAAGACCGACCCCCTCCCAGCCCAACAATAATAACACGAGGTTATCACCGAGAACCAACACAAGCATTGCGCCGACGAAGAGATTCATATAGGCAAAGAACCGGGCATACCCCTCGTCTTTGATCATATATTCGGTCGAATACAGGTGGATCAGGAATCCGACAAATGTGATGACAAAAATCATCACCAGCGAAAGAGCATCAAGGTGGAAAGAGATTGCGGGTGTAAAATTACCTACATCGATCCAGGACCAGAGCACCTGTGTGTATGAATGCCCTTCAGGAGGTGAAGTGAGAAAATTAATTCCAATGATAATTGTTATAATGGCAGATAGTCCAATCGATCCCGCGCCAATTGCACCATTTACCGCTCTGGGCATACGTGAGCCCAATACGACAAGCAGTATCGCACTTAAGAACGGAAAGAATGGTATAAGCCATAACAAATCGTACATATTATCCTCTCATTTTACTGGCGAGGTCGGCATCGAGTGTGTTATAACGGCGATAATGTTGCAGGATTAATGCCAACCCAACCGCCACTTCGGCTGCAGCTACGGCAAGAATAAATATGAACATAATCTGGCCGTCGGTACTTGCCCATCGGGCTCCGGCGACGATAAAAGCAAGGCCGGCAGCATTGAGCATAATCTCAAGCGAAAGCAGCACAAAGATCAAATTCCTACGCAGCATAATCCCTATCAATCCCAGCGAAAACAGTAATGCGGCTAATACGATGCCGTATTCCATTGCGACCGACGTCATGAGTCTTCCTTTTCTTTTTTCTCTTTAAATTTTACGCGTTTGCCGAATAATGTTGCAGCTATTAAACCGGCAAGCAGCATTAAACCGGCTAACTGAACAGCAATTATATACGGGCCGAACAGTTCAGCTCCTACTTCAGCAGGGCCAATCATATCCACAATAGCCCATTGCGGTTCACCTTGAAACAATGTATACACAATTAACACAAAGAGGATGCCCGATAAAATTCCGGGACCAATCCACATTTGTTTCGGCAGCCACTCTTTCTCTTTCTGAACAGCGACCTCGCCGAGGTTCAGCATCATTATAACGAAGAGAAAGAGTACCATAATCGCACCTGCGTAAATAATTACCTCAAGGACAGCAATAAATGGTGCGCCGAGTACAAAAAATATTAATGCAATTGAAACAAACGACACGACGAGATATAATAATGCATGGACTGCATTATATCGCGTTATGACCATGATGGTTGATAATAAGGCAATTGCTGAAGCTATGTAGAAGACAGTTGTCATTTATAGTTTACAGTTTTCAGTTAAATCAGAACTACACTGGTTAATAATTATACAGCCTCGTGTTCCAATTAATAAATAAATATACATTTAGCTCAGGGCATCAAGCTCTTCGGGTCTACCGGCGGTGCTTCGTTCTCGCCTTCACCCTTTCCTTTATTTTTGAGTTCTAATCCGGCGTATTTATAAAAATTATAACCGTGATATTTCCCTTCTCCGTTTATCAGCAGATGTTCTTTTTCATACACCATATTCTGGCGGTTATATTCTGCCATTTCAAAATCAGGAATCAATTGAATCGCGTATGTCGGACAAGCTTCTTCACAATAACCGCAATAGATACAACGGGAAAAATTGATGCGGAAGAAATCGGGATAGCGTCTCCCGTCTTCTTCTTCGGTTGCTGCAAGTGCAATACAATCCACCGGACACGCAACTGAACAGAGATAGCAGGCAACACATCGCTCTTCACCGTCGGGATCACGTGTGAGTACGATCCTTCCCCGCCATCGCGGCGGTAAATAATTTTTTTCCTCAGGATACTGAACGGTGACACGTTTTTGGAACATATGCAGAAAAACGTACCACAAACTTTTCAGTAAGCTAACCATACATCCTCCTTTAATCCGTCATTCAAATGCAAGCACCAGTCCACCCGTTACAACAATATTGAGCAGCGCCAGCGGTAAAAGAATTTTCCATCCATATGATAATAATTGATCATACCGGGGTCTTGGTAACGCCGCCCGCAATAATACAAAGAGACAGATGAAGAACATCATCTTTAAAAAGAACCATACAAACGGCGGTAAAACCGGTCCGTGCCAACCGCCAAAGAACAGCGTAACGATAAATGCCGATATAAGCGTTACGCCTACATATTCACCGACGAAAAACATACCGAATTTCATACCGGAATATTCCGAGTGAAATCCTGCAATTAACTCACTCTCGGCTTCAGGCATATCAAACGGTAGACGGTGGGACTCAGCTAATCCCGCAATAAAGAAAATTATGAAACCGAGAAACTGCGGTACAACGAACCACATATTTTTTTGTGCATTTACAATATCGGTCAGATTAAAAGAACCGGCCATTATCACAACACCCATCAGGGATAGCCCCATAAACACTTCGTAACTGAACATCTGTGCTGACATTCGTAAACCGCCAAGCAGCGAATATTTATTATTCGATGCCCAGCCTGCAAGTACCGTGCTGTAAATTCCGATCGAAGACATTGCAAGGAAAAAAAGTATGCCGACATTCAAGTCAAGCACCACAACTCCGGGTGCTACCGGCACAACCGCCCACGACATAAGAACTACAAACATAATAATCGTGGGAGCAATGACGAATACTTTTTTATCGGCGAATGGTGGAATCCAGTCTTCCTTGAAAAATATTTTTATCATATCGGCAAGCACAATAAAAATACCGAGTGGTCCGACGCGGTTCGGACCGTACCGGTTTTGCCACACCCCAAGCAAACGCCGTTCAATCCAGATGAGTCCGGCAGCGAGGGTCAGCAATCCGAACAGGATACCGAATACTATTACTATGTGTTGTAGTGTTTCACTCATGCTCTGATGTAACCTATTTACTTATTGTAGACCATCCCGGTAATATCGCAGTTTCGAGTCCCGGTAATCCTGCCGGGATACCGATAACACCGGCCGGGATGCTGTCACTAATTTTTACCGGCAGCTTCCAGGTCCCGCTTGAAAGTTGTACTTCCACTTCATCCCCTTCATTATATTCCTTTACACCGGCATCTTCTTTATTTAAAAGTACATACGGTTTTGGCGCTAGTTCCCCTATCCACGGTGCCTTGATACTCAATTCATCGCTGCCGAAAATATGATGTAGAGGAACCGTGTAAAATTCATCGTTTCGCTTTTCAAATGCTGCAGGAACGTCCGTGAAATACGAGAAAGAAAACCTTTGAGCCGGTTCTATCAAACGAACACCCGGATCACCGCCCCGCAGCGGTCCATCGATTTCTTCCTGAAATCGCGTTAGTGCCTGTACGGAGTTCCATCGTGGAGCCCAGAAGAGATTTGTCAATCCCGGAGGTTTTATTCCCGAATATCCCTCCATCGTAAAGGTAAAGGGTGAGTCGGGATCATCCGGTGGCTTTTGCTCGTGAACATTTTCGTGAGAGCGTATCGAGGTGCGCCCGCTGTACCGCGCCGATGCACGTGACATTTTTAAACCGGCAATGCGGAATCGTGAATTCGGCGCCGCTTCGTTAATTTTCCGAAAAGCAGCGACTTCGCGATTTATCGCTCCCACAACAGCATCTAAATTTTGCCATTCTTTAAAGTCATTATGTCCCGCCTGTAATGTAGCGTCCCGAAGCCATCGCCAGCTTTCTTTTATTTCCTGTTCCGGATAATATACCTGGAAATATCGTTGAGCTCTGCCTTCATAGTTTACAAAGGTACCATCGGTTTCACCGAACGTGCCGGCGGGTAAGACCGCTGTTGCTCTCTGTGTTGTCGTATGCTGCATATAATCAACAACTATTATATGCTTAAAATGTTTGAGAAATGAATCGACATTACTTTTGTTTGCACGGCGATACAAATCGTTTTCAAAGATAATAAGCGTATCGGCCTTTTTATCTTTCACACCGCGGATTGCATCTCCTATACTTCCGCCACCGAGCAATCCAACACCCATTGTGTTTGCCTCAGGTACTATATAGCTTAAATTTGTCCGCCGGTCTTCCTTACTCAATGCTGCGGCTACATTTGCAGCGGCGTGCACAATGACTTCATTGCCCAGGCTGGTGCCCGATACGATTACCGGGCGTTCGGCCTTCTTTAATGCTCCGGCTATGACTTCTGCAAGTTGTTTAACCTCCTTATTAAGTTTTTTTACTGCGGGAGCATCTTTATTAAGTATATGAGCAACGGCAAAACCCAGCCGTGCTATATCATCGGACTCTGCCCGATAGGTACGCGTCGCGATATCATCAAGTTTCGTACCGGTTACGCTTGCAATGAAGAACGGTCCTTTGCGCTGCTGTAGGGTATCTTGCACTGCATATTCGTGCCAGCGGGGAATTTTTAACATATCGACAAGCTTTAACGGCTCCTGCCGTATCGATTGTCGTAATGCAAGTGCCATCATAGGGGCGGTATTGGTAACATCTTCACCGAGAATGAAAACTGCATCCGATTCCCGGATATCTTTTAATGAAGGCGAGCGAACGGGAGCATTTTTTAAGATGCCAATTATTTTATCTACTAATTTCGATTCTGTGTCCGAAAGCCCGGTATAATATCGATCACTGCCGACAAATTTTTTCAGCGCATAGTTTGATTCAACCGATGCGCGGGGCGATCCGATACCGATAATATTCTTTTTACTTTTCAGAGCTTCCTTCAAGGTATTCAGTACAAGCTCTTTTGATGCGGACTCAAGTTCACCGTTCTCTTGACGCATCATCGGTGTCCGGATGCGATCTTCACTATTGACATAATCGTAACCGTAGCGGCCGCGGTCACACAGGAAGTAACCGTTAACCTGTCCATTATATCTGTTTAAAATACGCCGGACACTACCATAACGTTCCGCACCGATAGTATTGCAACCCACACCACAATGAGTACAAATCGATGGCGCGGTTGTCATATCCCATTTTCGGGTATAATGTTCTTTCAAAGTTTTATCGGTGAATACGCCGGTGGGGCAAACCTCAACAAGATTGCCGCTGAATTCATTCTCGAGCACCCCGTCCTCATGTCTGCCGAAATAAATATGATTATGTGCACCAAATACATCAAGATCGTCGCCGTGAGCATAGTCTTTGTAAAACCGCACACACCGGTAACACTGGATACATCGGTTCATTTCATGATTTATGAGCGGACCGAGATACTGATTGATATAGGTTTTCTTCTTGAAACGGAACCGCCGGTAATTATGTCCTGCCATGACGGTCATATCCTGGAGGTGGCATTCCCCTCCCTCATCACAAATCGGACAATCGTGAGGATGATTTGTCATCAGCCATTCAATAACGCTTCTGCGGAATTCAACCGCTTCCTCATCATCGACTGATATCCTTGTTCCATCAGCAGCCGGTACCATACAGGACATCACGATTTGTCCGGTGGTATCGTTCTCATCTTTATATTGCTTCACCGCACACTGACGACACGACCCCACCGAACCCATTGCCGGATGCCAGCAGAAATACGGAATATCTATGCCTTTCTGCAAGCATTCGTGCAGGAGATTGTTGTTCGGATTAACTTCGTATGTTTTTCCATCTACATAAATAGTCGCCATTTACTATCTCCACGGACAACGTTGTTCTTTGATATGACGTTGAAAATCATCTCTGAAATATTTTATCGCACTCTGCAGCGGTTCAACGGCGCCGGGTGCGAATGCACAGAAGGTGCGTCCCGGACCGAGAAATCTACTGTGCATTTCAAGGGTCGCAATATCGTCTTCGCGACCCTGTCCTTCCTCAAGTGCCCACAATATTTTTTCCACCCACGGGAGTCCGTCACGACACGGAGTACAAAAGCCGCAAGATTCACGAGCAAAAAACTTTTCAAGACTGTGTACCATACCAATCGGGCAGGTTTTATCATCAAGCATAATCATCGTTCCGGTACCGAGACGACTGCCCGCTTTTTGCACTGCGGTGAAATCCATTGGTAAATCATAATGTTCCTCAACAAGAAAATCGGTCGACGCACCTCCGGGAATAACACCGCGGAATTTCAGACCGTCCTGCATACCGCCTGCGTGTTCTTCGATAATTTCCCGCATGGTGGTTCCCATTGGTAATTCCCATAACCCCGGCTTTTTGACCTTTCCGCTGACACCGTATAACTTAGTACCCGCATCATCGGTCTTGCTAAGATCTTTAAACCATACCGCACCATTGTTAACAATGTCCGGGACATTACACAGCGTTTCGACATTGTTTACGATCGTCGGTTTACCGAACAAACCGACTACGGGCGGGAAAGGCGGTTTCGCACGCGGTATTGCACGTTTCCCTTCAAGAGCATTTAACAAGGCAGTCTCTTCACCGCAAATATAACGGCCAGCACTCGTGTGAACAAACAGATTAAAACTCCACTTACTACCGAGAATATTTTCACCCAGATATTTTTTGTCGTATGCTTCGGCGATTGCTTTTCGCAATGCTTTCTCCGACTCGACATATTCAGCCCGCAAAAAGATATACCCGATATCCGCCTGAATTGCATAAGCACTCACAATCATCGACTCAACAAGAAGATGCGGATCCTGCTCCATCAGCAACCGGTCTTTATAGGTTCCCGGCTCCATCTCATCGGCGTTACAGACAAGATACTT
>PWXV01000331.1 GCA_003568415.1 Ignavibacteriales bacterium | reverse complement strand
TTGAAATCTTCGTCCATCCACCGCCCTTCATTCCACCACACCTGATGATCTTTCGATCCGGGCAACGGTGAGAGGATATAAAATGATGCGGAATCGAATCCCATTCGTTGGAGTTCCGCAACGTCTTCCTTTATGCTCTCCGGTGTATCGAACGGAAGTCCGAGAATATATCCTGCGTGACAGGTTATCCCGAACGAATTACAATGTTCAACAAGATCTTTGTACTGGTTTACCTGGTTTTGAAATTTTGTTTGCGCGCGGAGGTTCTCTTTATTAACGCTTTCAACACCGAAGAATACCTGATTACAACCGGCACGTGCGGCGAGTTCGAAAAAGTCACCGCCTTTCATTTTTCTCGCTGCAAGATCGCTCTGCATCATAAAGGTAAAGGGGATTTTCTCTTCTTCCCTTATTTTAATAAGCTCAGCGAAAAGTTCGCGCCAGTGCGGGTTACGTGCTAAATTGTCGTCGGTAAAGAAACAATGCGTCACACCTGCATTACGATAACTCTGCCGCACAAAATCACCGACTTGTTCTGGATTGCGAAACCGCATTGTCCGGCCCTGAACGTTAATGATGGTACAGAAGTCACAATTAAAAACACAACCGCGTCCTGTATCCAGTGTGGCAAAATTCGATGCCGATCGCTTAAAATCGTCTTTTGTAAGTTCTGGTATCGGCAAGTCAGATAGATCGGGAGTCGGGTTCAGATAATTATATAATTGTTTTTGTTGACCTTTAATCACATCCTTGAGCACTGCCGGCAAGCGTCCGTTTTCAACTTCTCCGGCTACAAGCACAATACCTTTCGCAGCGGCTTCTTTGAGATCATCGGTCTCACCGATCATTGCAAGCATACCGCTGACGTGAAATCCGCCGATGAGAACAGGAATATCGTGCGGAAGAAACCACGATGCTATATCTTGCGCGCGGGGAAATTGATTTGTCTGCACACCGACAACCATAACGATAGATTTCACACCGGGTTTATTCGAGTTTTTTATTATCTTCCTGACAGGTACGTTCTCATATGCTTCATCAATGGTGGTGACATTCACCTTGGTCCCTCTAAAAAAAGGATGAGTGACGATATCCCGTGTAAGCGCCGCCATCTGGGTCAACGTATTGCTCCGGATAACGTTGATCCTCATCTTAATCGGATAGCCGTCATCAGTGTAGTTCGTAGCCCGGATAAGTGTAACGTCAAGTTCACGTATTCCGTAATCATCGGCATGGGAATTATCGTCGGTGCTGGATACCGGCGATGTAGCAATGGTGAGTTGTGCTGTATGCTGCATGGTACCTCCCTACTGGAAATTATAACATAAACAAAGGTGCCCCCGGATCAACCTCAAAGCTGTCTGTTCCCTGAAAGTACAAAAATATATTCAAATGGTAAATAGACAGAATAGGTATAACACATTTTTAATAATTTTTTACTGCAACAAATAATCCCCTCTCGTTGGTAAATCCCTGTTTGATGAATTTTGCCTTAAAATCGTACTTTTTAAATATCGTAAGCACTTTCTGCCGATCAAATAACCCAAGTTCGTGCATATCGCGCACTTTCCGGACACCCTGTTTTGTGGCAATCAGAAAGTGAAAATCGAGGATTGCGGTGTTACCACGCCGTTTACTGACGTTCATGCGGCATATCTTTATATCCGGTTCATCAACCAGATCGGCAAACGGTTTTCCCGAGTAGAATTTATGAGGAGGAAGGAAGGGTTCTATAATTACCACACCACCGGGTTTCAGATGACGCGAGAACGTGTCGAGTGTTTTTTTAAAATTGGTGAGAGTCTTTACATATGCAATGGAGCTGAACAAACACGTGATACTATCGAACCTTCGCTGCAGATCGAAGGACATCATATTCGCAAGGTAAAACGGTACCTGCGGTAATTTTCTTTTTGCGATTTTCAACTTCTCACCGCTTAAATCCAGACCGCTGACTTTGTAATGTTTTTTCAGATACCGCAGATGATTTCCGGTACCGCATGCAACATCGAGCAGTTCATTACCCGGAGATTTTTTATACTTCCGTATCAGTTTATGAATAATAGCCGCTTCTTTTTCGTATTCTTTCCAGCTGTAAATAAGATCATAGTAACCCGCAAGTTCATTATACATTCTTTGGGTTTTCATTATCTCAAAAACCTTTCAAAGAAATCTACTGCCGCTTCGAATGACCGCATCCAGTTTTCGTGCAGCAGAAAACTATGCACATCGTCCGGGAATATAAGAGTTTCAACGTGTGCTATTCCGAGCGACTCGAGCCGGCGGACAAGATCTGTGGTCTGGATGAAATCTACGTTCCGGTCATCGTCTGCATGAATAAAGAGAACGGGAGAAGTCCAGCTATCAACATCGGCAACGGGTGAAGCTTCATATGCAAGTTGTTTTTCGTTTTCAAATATTCCCCACCCTCCACCATTTCGTCGTTCTCCACGAAGCGTCCAATCGTGCACACCATGCAGATCGACACCGGCCGCAAAGATATCCGAGTTGCGGGCCAATCCAAGCGCCGTAAGATAACCGCCATATGATCCTCCCCATAATCCAATCCGGCCGGGATCGATATCCGGACGACTTTTCAGATAATAGGCAGCAGCGAGAATATCCTGATATTCCGATGCACCGCGCGGTCCCTGATTTTCAGCGGTACGAAACTCCGCACCATATCCTATACCGGACCGAAAGTTAACCGAAAGCACAGCATATCCTCGTGCCACAAGATACTGATTACATGCATAGTTATAATGATAATAACCGCGGTCGTGCCAGCCGAGATACATCTGACGTATCGGTCCGCCATGCATATAAATTACTGCGGGTACTCGCTCTCCCTCTTGTATGGTATCAGGTAAAAAAAGTTGAGCATGAACTGTTACTCCGTCGGCTGCTTGAAATAGTATCTGTTCCGGTATAACTTGTTGTTCGACCGGAAAGGCATCAGGTATTAACTCCTTTGCCGGTACACGCACTTCACGTTCTTGCAGATCCATGACAGCAGGCAGTCCCGGTATCCGTGCGGTGGATTGCACAAAGTATAGTTTATCGCCTCCGGTTGAAACAACGGGACTCCACTCTATACCGCTCCCCGGTGTGAGTAACTCGGGGTTACCTCCTGTTACCGGTACTTTCCATAGATGACGTCTGTCGATATCATCCTTATTTGAACTGAAAATAACAGTCTGCTTATCAGGAGTTAATGTTATGTGTTCAACCTCGTATTCACCCGTTGTCAGAGCAACTGCATCCCCGGTTTCGACGGATACAGAATATATATGCATCCAACCGCTCTGTTCCGAATAAAATATCAGACGATCGTCTCCTGCCCACATTAGTGGTTGAACGGGATATGTTTGGGCAAACCCGCCTCCGGTTGAGGTTTCCCAGACCCTCTCTCCTTCACCCGTCTCAACATCAACAACATAAAGAGAGAATGGTACATCGGCCCGTCGCCATGGCGGAAGTTCACGATGTTTACCCGGTGGGGTACGAATGAAGGCCACCGACTTACCGTCAGGTGACCATACTGGAGAGACATCTCTGTATACATCGGGTAATAACCATTGGATACTATCATCCTCTATGTTGTATATTCCGATAAAACTATGTGTTTGCCGGAAGCTTACAAATAAAACACGCGTACCGTCGGGTGACCATTGTAATGAGTGATTATTACCCCGTGCCAGGAATAAAATGTCAGGCTGCCCATCGCCATCGAGGGGGATGATAAAAATTTCACCCGCTCGCGTGAAAAGTACTTTCCGCCCGTCAGGTGAAATAATGGGGTTTGTGCCCTCGGCTAAACGCTCGGGTACTTCATTATCTACACCAATTACCCATATTGCCTGTGCAGGTCCACGCGGATCGCTCAACGGATTAAACTGACTGCCGTGCGTATAAACGATTTTTGAGCCGTCGGGACTGAAGGTAAGATTGGAAACCGGTTTTCCATCATCCTTGTCATATGAGGTGATCTTCCGGGGAGTATAATCCGGGCCGTCAGCGATCCAAATGTTTCGCTTACCTTCGATATTTAAAACATATGCAATACGGTTACCGTCGGGAGCGGCAACAAGTTCAGAGGTAAACGGCGCACTCATTATATCGTTAAGCCCAAATGGTGTCGTATAACTACTATGCAATAGCAGAAATAAACAAACGATAGGTGTGAAGAATAACCGATACATTGTTATCTCCTCATTTGAAAGTTGATTGTAGGATCGTTAACAGGATAGTTACACGGGGTTAAAACCACTGCTTTTTATGTATCACATACTCCTGCTCGAACTCCTGATCTGATCTGGTGAGATATATGATCCCCTCAACAATGGCTATAACGCCGAGCACTAAATTCGGTATAAACAGTACAATCCACGTTACGGCAAAGCCGATTGTATTGGTCAGCAGAAACACAAGTCCGGGACCGGTAAAACCGAGATAAAACTTATGTATTCCCCAACCACCAAGAAAGATAGCAAGTAACCCCGCGGCGATTTTATCTTTCGATCGTGTTGCCGGAGTAGTAACATCAAGATACACACCCATAGCCTGATCACCGTTAGCTTCAAAATCAACGTGGAGTCCCCGCGTTGGATATGTGTTGGCTTTCCATTCCGGACCGCTGAAATAATACCGCTTACCATCGGAAGCAGAGATGGTACCGGTGTTGGTCTGTGAGGAGTAGTCTAAGATTTGACCTTTCATGACGTATCCTTTAGTTGGTTACTAATGATGAAGTTAAATATATAAATAGATACGTGAATAGCAAGGTTTTTGTTGTGCTTTATCACCCGATCAAGCGGTCATTTATACATGAATGATAATTGATATCCGGGTCAAACACTAAAAGTAAACCGACAGTCCGAATCTGACATTGTTTGCCCTAAATACGACATTATTCGAGGTAATATTCCGCTCCACACGTACCACACCCTCCCCGTCTTTTTCGATGGTCTCATTATTTACATCACTATAGCTAATCGCATTGCTGTATTCACCGAGCAAACTCATGCCCGAAGTAAAGAACCATTCTACCCCGAGCACCCCGTTTGCACCGACAGCCCATGAACTTTGGTCCGAGGTACTCGTTACCGTTATGACACTCTGCGATACAGTCTCACGGTCTTCAGTTTGATAAGTCAGCTCATAAAATGGCCCTGCACCGTAATATACATGCAATCTCGATGAAGCTGATGAATAATAGACATACTGTGTATATATGGTCACCGATGTTGTTCTTCGCTTTATATCGAGAAAATTTCTTACCATATCATTTTCAATGGGAGAATATTGAAGCCGTTCATCCTCCATATTCATATCTGAGAACGAAAGATTAACACCGGTTCGTACGGCAGACCTGTTGGAAAAATGATATTTACCCGAAAGCATAAGTCCCTGAAAATTACTTAATCTGATAAAATCAGTTATCTGGAATTGAAGCGCCAGATTGCCGGCAACGGGTGCCATAGCATTGTGTTCGGGATGTACTATTTCTTCCGGTTCTTCTGCGGCGGATAATAATAATATCGAGATCATTAAAAGGGCCAGAAAAAATACCCGGCATGCATAAATCCTGTTTGATTCCATTTGATCCTCTTGTATTGGTTTTGAGAAAGATGGAAGGTATAATTCAATACACGATAAAATGTAATAATTCCGGTGAGCGGTGTAACCCCAGATTCGGAATTTATTATAAGGGTACGAAAATTTTCAATTCAGCACAAGCGAAGTTGTCCGGATGGTGATATGAATGTGAAATCACTCAATCGGTTTCAAATTCTTTACTATTTCATCCCGACGTGGTTCAAGAAACGGCGGCAACACTATCGATTCACCCAAAGTCTCGCGGTCTTCGTCGACATCGAAGCCGGGACCGTCGGTTGCGATCTCGAACAGAATACCATTCGGTTCACGGAAATAAAGACTCTTAAAATAATACCGGTCGACCTTACCACTGTTAGGAATACCGATCGAGTTTAACCTGTTCGCCCACGCATTATATTCGTTTTCATCCGGTGTACGGAATGCGACGTGATGCACACCTCCCGCACCCTGCCGTGCACTCTCTAAATCAGGTTCCACGGCAACATGCAGTTCCGCATGGGGACCACCGTCTGCCATCTCATAAACATGAATCTTCGTCTCATCAGCATCCGTTCGCGTGTACTCCCGAACATGATGCATCCCCATTAATTTCTGTAGTATGGCATCGGTGGCTTCGAGATTCGGCACGCTCAACATAATCGGACCGAGTCCGCGTATCTGATATTCTGCCGGCACCGGGCTCTCATCCCAGGGCTCCGGATCATCTCCCTGACCTCCATCGTCGATTAATGTTAGTCGCTGACCTTCAGGATCTTCAAAATCGATTGTAAGGCGGCCATCCCTTTTGTGTATTTCTGAGGTTGTGATATCATGTTCTTCGAGACGCTTTTTCCAATAGTTCAATGCTGTTTCACCCTCTACACGCAGGTAGGTACGTATAATGCTGTGAGTTCCGCGCTTCTCACGCGGCATATCCCAATCAAAAAATGTCAGGTCGGTTCCCGGATTTCCGATTGCATCGGCATAAAATAAATGATACGCGCTGACATCATCCTGATTCACACTCCGCTTTACCAACCGCATACCTAAAACCTTTGTATAAAACCGGAAATTTCCCCTGACATCGGCAGTTATTGCCGTCAAATGATGAATTCCTTTTAGCTGCATAAATTTTCCTTTAAATTTGAAATAATTTCTTTGTTGAATAACAACAATTGAAATATAAATCGTTCCATTGTTATAATGGAAAAGTAAAGAAGTGAATACGGGAGGGAATAAATGAATGATTGATTGGATGAATGATTGGTTTATCTGCTGCTTGTCGGGGCGGCCAGATTTATCAGCCGCGGCTGATGAATCTGGCGTGAAGGTTTGGAGGGAATTGCTTCTAATGAACGTGATTGTAATTTGTCGAGTTTCCTGCTCGTCGGGGCGGCCAGATTTGAACTGGCGACCTCCTGGTCCCAAACCAGGCGCGCTAACCGGACTACGCTACGCCCCGAGTTTTAATTTTTGATTCATACTTTTTGTCGATAACAGAAGCTGTATTTTTATTCCAATAGAACTGGCGACCTTGGTGCCAAAAGCGCCACGCGCTAACCGGACGGAGTTTATCCCGCCGCTTTCTGGCGGGACTACGCCCCGAAATATTCAGACCTATAAGTTACGAAACTTCC
>PWXV01000057.1 GCA_003568415.1 Ignavibacteriales bacterium | reverse complement strand
GTGCTCTGGAAACCGGGCGAAGAACCGACTGACCCTGAGGAGCCGGGTGACCCCGAAGGAGCTATCACAGTCGCTGCAATAGAATATTCGACACATGGTGGGAGAGAAAAGAACAACCATCTGAGTGTCAGGGTATCGTTGGTAGATGATAACGGTAGTCCGGCAGCCAATGTATCAATCTCGATCGAGCTTCATCATGACGGTAATCATTATGAAAGCAGAACCGGAACCACCGGAAGTGATGGTGCGGTTAGCTTCACCTTCAACAATGCACCGGATGGCTCCTACACAACGGACGTAACCGATGTAGAAGGAGATTGGGATGGGATAACGCCGGAAAATGGGTTCGATAAATAACTCTATAGATGAGGAGGAGGTGTATAGCGCAGGGTTGTGAAGCATTATGAAGACAACCCTTCGTTTTCTATTAGAATTCGTAAATCCTTGAGAGGGTAATAAATATAGTCATAAACTAATTCCTTCAACTCGCTGAGAGTCGACATGAAAAATTTGATAACTGTTTTGAACAGCGGATTCGTAATCTTCTTGGTTTCTTTGCTTTCTATTGTCAATCTATCGGCAGAGGAGCCATTACTCTTTATGTACGAATCCGAACCGTTGAGCATCTACACAATGGCGCAGCACGAAATGCTCAGGAAAATTGAGCACCGGGAAGAAGTAGAGAAAGTATCCCTTATTAGATTTACCGATGATGATAGTAAATTGAATGATAGATCTATCCTGCTTGAACTACCCGATGGAGAGCGTATCCTTGTCGATCAGCTTACTATTAAAACAAGAGGAACTGAAGGTATTATACTGACCGGTAAAATGAGAGACATCCATGGAACGGTTACCTTGCTGTCAAGGGATAAGAATGTTACGGGATTGGTGCAGGTTGAAGATGCTATGTATACAATCGAACCACTCGGATATGGATTACATGCAATTGCTTCGATCGATCAGTCAAAGTTTTCTGGTGAGTGTAAGCCGCTAATTTTTGAAAATGAACCTGAAAGTGAAACCGGATATAATAGTAATATGCATCAGGTACATGAACCGGTGATTGTAGACGTACTTGTCGTGTATACCCATGATGCCCGGGACGCAGTGGGTGACATTATGGGACTTATCGATCTTTCTATAGAACTTACAAATGAATCCTTCGGGAATAGTGATATACCGATTGAGCTACGGTTGGTAAGTGCTGATATAATAGCCTTTAATGAAAGGGGCGGGAATTTACGTGAAGAATTACAATGGATGACATACTCCAGTTTTATCGGAGATCTAAGAAGAAAATATGGAGCAGATCTTACCGTCATGCTTGTTGCCACGGGAACATATTGTGGCAGAGCGTGGATAAATTCAATTCCAGAATCTGCTCTTTCGGTAGTTCGTACCTCGTGTTCTGCCGCAAATTATACATTTGCCCATGAGATAGGTCATAATTTCGGGGCCCATCACGATATCGAAACGGATATAAATTGGATATATCAATACGGACATGGGTATCGTTATTATCCCGAAAGTTGGAGGACAATCATGGCATATCCCCGTCCCAACAGGAAAATTAATCATTGGTCCAATCCGGATATATATTATGAAGGAGTTCCTACGGGAACGGAAGATTGGGAAAACAACGCCAGGGTACTCCGTGAAAGAGCTGATGTGGTCGCAAATTTTAATGAATTAACACCACTTAGTGTTTACATCAACGGACCGGATGAACTACGTCCCGGTAATAAAGGTGAATGGTATATATCTGATGCAAGTGGCGGATATCCACCCTACAGATATCGGTGGTATAAATTAGATCAGAACGAAACCAAGGAGGATTTAGGAACATCGCTGTCTGTCAAGATGAAAAATAAGCATCCGTTTACCGTTATAGCTGAGGTTACCGATAGATTTGATTATACATCGGCTGCTTCAATTTCCGTTTTCGTTCCCGATATACCGGAACAATTTATTGTACATCAGAATTTTCCAAATCCATTTAACCCAAATACAACAATATATTATGATGTCACGGTTTCATCTCACGTTCGTATAACTATCTATGATATTATGGGAAGGGAAATAACCGACCTGGTTGATTCAGCACACGAGGCAGGATTTTACTCGGCGGTATGGAACGGAACTAATGATCGTGGAAGGAGGGTTGCAAGCGGTCAATATATGTATAGGGTTACGGCGACACCCGTTGAAGCATTGAATCAAAATGATTTTCATATTTCAACACATACTATGCATTTTCTAAAGTAAATTGTAATTGCGCTATAGACATTATTTAATAAATCTCCGATAAATGTGGAGGGACTCATGCGAAATAGTATAGTATTCAAATTAATAATTATCGTAGCTGTTGCGAATTTGATAACTGCATGTAATAAAGATGAAATTGCTTCATCAAAAGTAAGCCAACCGACAGTTACTACGGCTGAAATTCTCGATATAACAAAGGACTCTGCCGTAAGCGGAGGTGAAGTAATCGATGATGGCGGTGCAGAAATTACAGCCCGGGGTGTAACCTGGAGTAGATCCGAGAATCCCATAATTTTAGATAGTAAAACAATGGATGGTAGAGGTGCAGGTACATTTAGAAGTAACCTTACGGGCTTACAACCGAACAAAATTTATTACGTCCGATCCTATGCCATCAATAGGCACGGGACCGGGTATGGTAATCAGGTTAGTTTCAGAACAGCCGGATGGGACCATGAAACCGGAACGGTCACCGACATTGACGGCAATGAGTACCAAACAGTGAAAATTGGCGATCAATGGTGGATGGCGGAAAATTTGAAGGTTTCAAAATACCGGAACGGCGATGATATACCAGATATAGATAATTTTATAGAGTGGAGAAGTTTATCTACAGGTGCCTGGTCAAATTACAATAATGATTCTTACCACGATGAAACATATGGAAAACTGTATAATTGGTACACGGTTGATGATGAGCGCGGTTTATGTCCGGCTGGCTGGCATGTCCCGGGTGATGAAGCATGGAAACAACTCGAAATGTATTTAGGCATGTTGCAGGAAGAATCTGATAAAATCAGTCATTCGAGAGGGACCGATGAGGGAGATAAAATGAAATCTATCCGCACCGAACCCGATCCACATCCGAGATGGGACAAACCGTGGGAATACAGCTATGTAGAGGCCACGGACGAAAGTGGATTTTCAGGACTTCCGGGCGGGATACGCCAACACTATGGTCATTTCAGAAACATTGGCAGGGATGGAAACTGGTGGAGTTCTACGGAGTTCAGTGATAACGATGCCTGGTACCGTGCCATGTATTTCAATCATAGGTGGGTATCCAGGTCCTCTTATGATAAGCGGTCTGGTTATTCTGTTCGTTGCCTCAGGGATGAATAATTGACTATTTGTCCATTTGACTATTTTGAGAGAATATGCGTAGGCACGGAAAATATGAGAAAATTGTTCTCAACCATCCCGGCCACACAAACCGGAGTTTTTAAACATGTCCCATTGTAAGTCCCGTTACCTTTAAAAAGATTCAATATATATCGAACTAAAGGGCGAATGAGACTCGAAAGGGACGGTACTATCCAGGACCGAGAGTCGTTTTCCTGAAAATATTTTGGGTAAAAACTCCTCCTATTCGGCGACCAAACACTAAATAAAACCACAGAGCTATTTCTTTCTGTGATTTTTTATATCACGGCAAACCTCCCGAATACCTTCGATTATTTCTTTAATAAATAGTATCGCGTTAGTCACCTTCCCTTTAACTGTTCAAGGCCTCTCTCACGGGACGGATCAAGTATTTGTAAATACTTATTGGTGACTTAGACGTCAGTTAACTATGTGCTCGATGGAAAAGTGCATCAAGAGAGAGAACCAAAAGAAATTCGGTAAGCGGGAGATGGAAAAAATATTTACAGATTTTAGTAACCTTTACAACGGTTTTGAACCTGTAGAAAAACGAAGATTGAATCATCTCCTCCTGGCTGAGATAAAATCACACCTAATAAAGAGGGAAAGATGACGGTGTGATTGAGGTATTTATCAGGTCTGACGGGAATATAAAAGAACCTGGACCGAAATTGTTAACCAACCCGACCCAGGTTCGAGTTTTCGTCCTATATGGCTCCACAGACCCACCTACGTCCGTTTCACGGACTTCGGTGGGTAAACAGGCTCCCGTAAAACAACATCGGGATCGGGATAACAGCCGCTTGTTCGAATTTGGCTTGCGAAAGCGAAGCTTGAGCAATTGTTTTATAATCAATGACCCCGATGCTTTTTATCGGGGGAATTAACTGCCAAATTCAGAAACCCGCTACGCGGGTTCATTGCAAATAAACCCGCAAAGCGAGGCTTTATACTTTAATTTCTCCATTGATAAGACGTACGATCATCTTTTTACTTTTCCATGCTTTAATTTTCTTTTCCACTTTTTGAGCTTCGTCTTAGGATTTGCATTTATGCAACCATACTCGTTCCAAGGGTCGGTATCGTGCGGTAAATCCTTTTTCGATGGTGTTTTCGAAGTGGAGTCGTCTGTCAGGATTAGTTGTTCTGCCGATGTAGTATTTATCAGCGATGAGGGATTTCAGGATGTAAACATAGTGTGTCACGCTTTCTCTCCCAAAAAAAAGCCGGATAATTTATCCGGCTTATCTTTAGCTCCCCGACACGGACGAAAACTCTAAACCTTTCAGAATAGAAATTCCTGTATTTATGCGAAATAGGGCGCATAGGGAGGTCGTCTGGGGTATTGACAGGAGAATAGGATACAAAAAAATAGAGTTATCTTTTGATGCCGAACGACGGTTAACAAAATTCTTCGAGATCCCAGAGGATTTGGTATCCCTTAGGATACATGCACGGATAGATCGGCATTCTCTCGCCATTCGATATCGTGAATTAATCGACCAGGGGTACGTTAAGAACCAGGCCGATCTTGCCCGTCATCTTGGAGTAAGTAGAGCTTGGATTACCAAGGTGATGAATGAAAAGCTGAAGCTCCCCCGTTCTTTCGGACGTAGAGAAAAGATAGTATATCAGTACCACTACACATAGAAAGGAGTCCGAAATGACGGAGAAACAAACGAGAAGAAAATTTACAAAGGATTTTAAAGAAGATGCGGTGCGGCTGGTCGTTGAGGGTGGACGAAAGGTCAGTGATGTTGCACGAGATTTAGGGATAGAAGAGAATATGCTTCACCAATGGAAACGTGAGCAGCGGGTGGCTGGCGCGGGGGCGTTCCCCGGCAAAGGTTATTTAAGACCACAGGATGAAGAGATGCGTCGATTGAAGCGAGAAAATCACGATCTTAGAGAGGAGCGCGATATCCTAAAAAAGGCCTTGGCCATCTTCTCAAATAAACCCAGGTAAAATACCAGTTCATAGAAGATCATCGCTTCACCTTCCGGGTGGAGAAGATGTGCCAAGTAATAGGAGTATCCCGGAGCGGTTACTATTCGTGGCGGATGAATGAGAGAAGCAAACGAGCATGTGAGAATGAGCGATTAACAGGGCTGATAAAAAAAAAGCACGAGGGAAGTCGAGGTATTTATGGCAGTCCTCGTATAACCGAAGCACTGTGGAAGGATGGTGTGCGTTGTGGAGAGAATCGTATTGCTCGTATAATGCGCATAGAAGGAATTATTGGGGTAGGCAAGAAGAAATACAAGGTCACGACCGATTCGAATCACAATAAGCCTGTGTATGCGAATATAGTTCAGCAACGGTTTGAGGCAGAGCGTCCCAATCAATTGTGGACCTCTGATATCACTTATTTGTGGACGAGAGAAGGTTGGCTGTATTTAGCAGTTATACTTGATATATACTCTCGCATGGTTGTTGGTTGGAGCTTGTATACAACATTACAAAAGCAGTTGGTGGTTACAGCACTGAAAAATGCTGTAGACATCCTTCAACCTGCTCCTGGTTTGATTTTCCATTCTGATCGTGGAAGCCAATATGCGAGCGATGATGTTCAGCGTATGCTCAACCAGTATAAAATACTGGGAAGTATGAGTGGCAAGAGTAACTGTTACGACAATGCTGTTACAGAATCATTTTTTCGCACGTTCAAAACGGAACTTGTCTATCAACAAGAATTATCGACAAGGAGAATTGCAAGTATGATGGTGTTTAATTACCTTGAGGTGTTTTATAACCGTCAGAGATTACATTCTTCTATCGGGTACATGACACCGTATGAGTTTGAACAACGAGTAGGTCCAGTTACACATAAACAAATCATACTACCTTGATATCGTGTCCGATTTTTCGGGGGAACACCAATACAATATTACCCTTAGGGAGCATCCATTATACGGTTCTACCGTTACCGAAGATACCTTACAGAAGTATAAATTGCGGATTCCACTGGATCCGCCTAAAACAGGTATTTGATAGAATTTACCCCGGAAATTTGCAAAAATAAATGTATTTCTTCAGAAGTAGTTTGTGTATAACAATACTATTTTTAATTTAACAGTATCCCCCCCATTCTTAAATTGGTATTACACATCCCTTTGCCTCCTTTGACTTGACTAAATGTTAATTATTTCATACATATTAATTGAGTCACTAAAGTTTCTTCACTAATTGTCACATAAATAAAAAGCGAACCACGAAGTATTGTTCAGATATTCTTTGAATGCAGGTTCGACAGACATTGTAAAAAGGTGCAGCCATTGAAGGAGGAGTTACTGAGCAGGATGATACTCTCGTGTCGACGGCTTCCAGATGTTACATGAAAATAATTATGGCTCACCAACAGGAAAAACTTGACTCTATTTTGATTCGGGACTTACTGTGCTTAGGTTCTTTAAAATAAATGCATATTTATTAGCGTTGGTTTGTTTCTTAACAGGCACATTGTTAGGACAGGTACCAGACGCGCCCGAGTTACTATATCCTGATGATGGTGAAACAGGCCTTCCTACGTCCGTCAACTTTATTTGGCAACATGCAACCAGTGCCGAGACATACACTTTACAGGTGGCAACCCATTGGAATTTTCCCGGCGGCCATATTATTTTTAATCAGAGTGGAATACCTGACACCTCTTTAATCCTCGACAACTTGAACAATAATACCAGATACTATTGGCGTGTCAGGGCAAGCAATGACGACGGTGAGAGCGATTGGTCAGAAACGTGGGAATTTGAAACACTACTAAATACCTATGTTATAACTGTTGAAGCAAACCCGGGTGAGGGCGGCACGGTCGGTGGGGGTGGAACATTCGAGCATGGCGAAGAGATCACCGTTACCGCATCACCGGAAACCGGATATTCATTCGTTAACTGGACTGAGGATGGTACTGAAGTAAG